>NZ_CP084541.1:2555000-2855000 GCF_020410765.1 Streptomyces marincola
GGGGCTCGACCTGTCGCGCGTGCCCGACGGGCTGTGGCTGGCCGTGCGGCAGTACCTGACCCGGCTCGACCGGCTCGACCCGCAGGTGGCCTGGTCGATGGGCGTCCGGCTGGCGGATGACGTGGTGGCGCGGGTGGGCACGCCCGCGCCGCCCGGGCTGCACCCGGCCGCCTACCTGAGCGCGGTCACGGCCGAGCGGCAGCGGCGCGAGGCGGAGCGCGCCTTCGGGGAGCGGGCCGGTGCGCCGACCGCTGCGGCGCCGCAGGGTCCGGCCGTTCCGACGGCCGTTCCGCCGGAGGCCGGGCCCGGCCCTGGCGAGGTCCTGGCGGCGCCGGAGCCCGGGGCACCGGGCGGCTTCGCGCCGCCGGGCGGCCCGGTGCCGCGGGAAGCGCCGGGGGCCGGGGTGCCGCGGGACGGGGCGCGGGACCGGGAGCAGCGGGCGGCTGACCCGCCGCCGGGTCCCGCGACGGGCTTCACTCCTCCGTCGTGACGTCCGCCGCGGCGTCCGGGTCCTGCGGTTCCTGGGGGAACGCCGAGGGCGGCGCGTCGAGGTCGGCGAGTTCGATGCCGGGCGCGGACAGCACCACGTCGCCCGCGAGGTGCGCGGTGCGGCGCTCGCCGGTGTCGAGGTCGTCGATCAGGTAGGTGTCCACGGTCAGCTCGGCGCCGTCGGAGGTGTGGACGTCCCGGCCGGTCAGCGTCCACCGCTCGGTGGCGGTGCGGGCGGCCAGGGCGGGGGGCGCGAGCGCGACCAGCCGCACGCGGGCGTGGGCGCCGGGTTCCGGCAGGCGCAGCAGGCGCGCGGTCGCGACGAGGAACGCGGGCGACGGGCCGGTGAACGCGCGGGCGGGCGCGTTGCGTTCCTCCGCGCCCTCGCCGGTGCGGGCGGCCATGCGCACCCAGGTCACGCCGTTGAGCGCCGCGCCCCGCACCTGCCAGCCGCCGGCCCGCAGTTCGAGCCGGACGGGCCGGCCGCGCGTGTCGATCGTGAGGTCGACCGAGCCGCTGTCCGTGCCGTCGGGTCCCGCGACACCGGAGACGTAGCGCCAGCCGGTGGGTCCCGGCGCGCACTGGAACCGTTCGGTGCCCAGGGGCGTGCCGTCGTGCGGGTCGTGGTGGCGGTAGGTGCCGCGGGGCATGGCGTGGGCCGGTGGGGTCGGGGCCGCCGCCCGGCCGCGCGGGGCGGCCGGGCGGCGGCGGGCCGGTCAGTAGCGGTAGTGCTCGGACTTGTAGGGGCCCTCGACGGGCACGCCGATGTAGTCGGCCTGCTCCTTGGTCAGCTCGGTCAGCCGGGCGCCGAGGGCGTCCAGGTGGAGCCGCGCGACCTTCTCGTCCAGGTGCTTGGGGATGGTGTAGACGCCGGTCGGGTACGCGTCGGGCTTGGTGAACAGCTCGATCTGGGCGATCGTCTGGTTCGCGAAGCTGTTGGACATCACGAACGAGGGGTGGCCGGTGGCGTTCCCCAGGTTCAGCAGGCGGCCCTCGGACAGCATGATGATCGTGTGGCCGTCGGGGAACGTCCACGTGTGGACCTGGGGCTTGACCTCGTCCTTGACGATGCCGGGGGTGTTGGCCAGGCCCGCGATGTCGATCTCGTTGTCGAAGTGGCCGATGTTGCCCACGATCGCCTGGTGCTTCATCCGGGCCATGTCGGAGGCGCGGATGATGTCCTTGTTGCCCGTGGCGGTGATGAAGATGTCGGCGGTCTCCACGACGTCGTCGAGGCGGGCCACCTGGTAGCCGTCCATCGCGGCCTGGAGGGCGCAGATCGGGTCGATCTCGGTGACGATGACGCGCGCGCCCTGCCCGCGCAGGGACTCGGCGCAGCCCTTGCCGACGTCGCCGTAGCCGCAGACGACGGCGACCTTGCCGCCGATCAGGACGTCCGTGGCGCGGTTGATGCCGTCGATCAGGGAGTGGCGGCAGCCGTACTTGTTGTCGAACTTCGACTTGGTGACGGCGTCGTTGACGTTGATGGCGGGGAAGAGGAGCTGCCCCTCGCGGAACATCTCGTACAGGCGGTGCACGCCCGTGGTGGTCTCCTCGGTGACGCCGCGGATCTCGGACGCGGCCCGCGTCCACTTCTGCGGCGCCTCGGCGAGGGTGCGGGTCAGCAGCTGGAGGATGACCCGGTGCTCGTCGTTCTCCGCGGTGGCGACGTCGGGGACGCTGCCCGCCTTCTCGTACTCCACGCCCTTGTGGACCAGGAGCGTGGCGTCGCCGCCGTCGTCGAGGATCATGTTCGGCCCGCCGGTGGGGGCGTCCGGCCAGGTCAGCGCCTGCTCGGTGCACCACCAGTACTCTTCGAGCGTCTCGCCCTTCCAGGCGAAGACCGGGATGCCGGCCTCGGCGATGGCCGCGGCGGCGTGGTCCTGGGTGGAGAAGATGTTGCAGGAGGCCCAGCGGACCCGGGCGCCGAGGGCCACGAGGGTCTCGATGAGCACGGCGGTCTGCACGGTCATGTGCAGCGAGCCGGTGATGCGCGCCCCGGCCAGCGGCTGGGCGGCGGCGAACTCCTCGCGGATCGCCATCAGCCCGGGCATCTCGTGCTCGGCGAGGGTGATCTCCTTGCGGCCGAAGGCGGCCAGTGAGAGGTCGGCGACCTTGAAGTCCTGAGCGTGGGTGGCGCTCGTTGTCATGACGACTGCTCCTCGATGGTGAGCGTTGGCGGACATGATGCGACTGCGGGCGCGCCGCGCGAGCGCGGTGCGTCCGGAGCCTCGCAGTCCGTCGGAGGGCCTTCTTACCCCTCGGCCGGGCTCGCCCGCGGGCCGCCCGACTGCCATCAGCAGCGACGTCGACTTCCACTCCGAATTTACACCGCGCCCCCCGGTGCCCCTCAAGGCCGCGGGTGCCCCGGGGACGGCTTCGCGTCACCGTCCCGCGGCCTCACCCGGCGGCCTCACCCGGCGGTCGTGGCGCGGAACAGGGTGCCGGGACCCGCCGGGACGATCCGTTCACCCGCGGGCACGTAGGCGGAACGGCCCGGGTCGAGGACCAGGTCGCCGCCGTCCTCGGCGCGCAGGGTGACGCGGCCCCCGGTGCACAGCAGGACCTGGGCGGCCCCGGTGGGCAGCGGCTCCCCGGGCTCGCCGGTGAGCACGTACCGGGAGAGGCGGAACTCGTCGATCGGCGTCGCGTACCGCTCCTCGCCCCCCTGTTCCTGGGCCGGGCGCAGCACCCCGGGGTCGCCGGCCTCGAAGCGCACGATCCGCAGGAGTTCGGGGACGTCGACGTGCTTGGGGGTGAGCCCGCAGCGGAGCACGTTGTCGGAGTTCGCCATGATCTCGACGCCGAGTCCGTGCAGGTAGGCGTGGGGAACCCCGGCGCCGAGGAACAGCGCCTCGCCGGGCGCGAGGCGCACGTGGTTGAGGAGCATGGCGGCGACGACGCCCGGGTCCCCGGGGTAGTGGCGCGCGAGCGAGGCGTAGGCGGCGCACGCGGCGGCGTGCGGATGGTCGGGGCGCGCGGTGGCGAGCCGGTCCGCGGCCTCGGCGGCGCGCGCCGCGGTGTCGGCCACGGCCGCCGGGTCGGCGGTCAGCACGGCGGTGAAGACCTCGCGCAGCGCCCCGCTCTCGGGGCGGGCGCGCAGCAGGTCGGCGTAGGGCTTGAGCTGGTCGACGCCGAGTTCGTCCAGCAGGTCCGCGGTTCCGGCGGCGGGGCGGAAGCCGCAGAGGCCCTCGAACGGGGTGAGCGCGCAGATCAGTTCGGGCTTGTGGTTGGCGTCCTTGTAGGTGCGGTGCGGGGCGTCGGCCGGGACGCCGCGCCGTTCCTCGTCGGCGTAGCCGGCCTCCGCCTGGGTCCGGTCCGGGTGGACCTGGAGGGAGAGCGGGCTCTGGGCGGCGAGGAGCTTGAGCAGGAACGGCAGCCGGGGGCCGAACCGCTCGGCCGTGGCGCCGCCGAGTTCCGCGGCGGGGTCGGCGGCGATGACCTCCGCGAGGGAGACGGGCCCCGCGCCCCGGTCCACGCGGGAGGGCGCGCCGGGGTGGGCGCCCATCCACAGCTCGGCCTGCGGCTCGCCGGTGGGCTCGGTGCCGAGCAGTTCGGGGATGGCGGTGACCGAGCCCCAGGCGTAGGTCTTGACGGTGTTGTCCAGCAGGTCCATGTCGCGGCGGTCTTTCTGCGGAGCGGGCGGGTGGGTGCGTGGGTCGGCGCGCGGTCGCCCGGGCGGGCGCGCCCGGCGCGCGAAGCGCCGGGCTACGCGCCGGCGCCGAGCGCCAGGTAGACGGCGGCGAAGTCGAGCCGGGCGATGAGTTCGGCCACGGCGCCAAGCGGGCCGCCACCGTCGTCGGCCGCGCGCAGTTCACCGAACGCGACGCCCTGGGCGAACGCGAGTTCGCGCGCCGCCGCGGCGGCCCCGTCCGGCTCCGCCGCGCCGCCCGGCCCCGCCTGCGGGCCGCCGTCCTCGTCCCCGGCGCCGGCCGAGCCGTCCCTGAGCAGCAGGACGCGGGGGTGCAGCGGCGCCGGCTCGTCGACGCGGTCGCGGAAGAAGTCGTCGTCGGCCGCGCCCTCCCGGCCCGGCCCGCCGCCGAGCAGCGCGCCGTGCGCGGTCAGCGCCTCGGGCAGCTGCGCGGTGAGCGCGGGATGGCCCGCGAGGCCGGTCAGCGTGGCGGCGGCGTGCCGGGCCGCGGCGCGCGCGAGGGGGCCCTCGCTCCACAGCAGCGGCAGCGTGGCGGAGAACTCGACGGCCAGGGTCTTGGCCGGGTTGTCGTGGGTCCTGACGGCGGGTCCGCAGCGTTCCGCGACCGTGTCGAGCCGGTCGGCCAGGGCGGCCACCGCGGTGCTGTCCGCCGCGCCCCGAGGGCCGTTCCCGCCCGGTGAGCCGCCCTGGCCCTCGGCGGCGCGCGCGCCGAACAGGCCGAGCCTGTCGCCGAGGAGCAGCACCGGGGTGAGCAGGGCCCAGGCGGGCCCTGGGGCGGCCGGGTGCCCGGCGGTCCGGGCGAACGGCGCGGGGGCGTACGGCAGTCCGAGGCCGCGGCGGTGCGCGGTGACGTCGGCCAGGGGCGAGCCCTCGGGGGCAACGGACACCAGGGAGCAGCCGCGCCGGTGGGCGGCCTCGACCAGGAGGGAGAGGCCGGGCGCGATGCCCTCGGCCGAGAGGACCACGAGCAGGTCCATGGGCCCGGCCCAGCGCGGCAGGTGCCAGGTGAGGGCGCCGGGCGCGGGCAGCGGCCCCGCCGGGCGCAGCCGCGTGACGCGGACGGTGTCACCGGCGAGTGCGGCGAGCAGGTCGGCGGCGAGCGGCGTTTCCGGTCCCGTGCCCGCGACGAGGACGGTGCCCGGCCTGCCCTCGGGGGTCAGCCGGCCGAGCGGTGACTCCTCGGCGCCGCGGGCCGCGGTGCGCACGTGGGCGCCGGAGGAGGCGACGGCCCGCAGGAGCCCGCCGGAGTCCGCGCGGGCCAGGGCGTCGGGGGCGTCGAGGAACGTTTCGTCGGTCATGGGTCTCGGTGGGCCGCGCGAACTCAGCCGGTGCGGCGCGCCTCGTCCTCCAGCAGGACGGGGATGCCGTCCCGCACCGGGTAGGCCAGTGCGCAGCCGTCTCCGGTGCACAGCAGCTCGTCGCCTTCCTCGCGCAGCGCGGCGTGGCAGACGGGGCAGGCGAGGATGTCGAGCAGAGCGGCCTCGACGAGCGGCATGGGCGTCCCTCCCGCGGTGCGTGACTGTCGCTGGTCACCCTACCCGGAGGGACGCCACGGCGGCACGACGTGCCAGGGCCGCGTCAGGCGCGGACGAGCGCGAGCACCTCGTCGCGGATCTTCTCGACGGTGGCCGTGTCGCGCCCCTCGATGTTGAGCCGCAGCAGCGGCTCGGTGTTGGAGGGCCTGAGGTTGAACCACCAGTCGGCCGAGGTGACGGTCAGGCCGTCGAGCTCGTCGAGGGTGACCCCCTCCCGGTCGGCGTAGGCGGCGCGCACCGCGGCGGCGCGCCCCGCCTGGTCGTCGACGCGGCTGTTGATCTCGCCCGAGCTTGCGTAGCGGTCGTACGCGGCGACCAGTTCGGACAGCGGGCCCTGCTGCTCGCCGAGCGCGGCCAGGACGTGCAGGGCGGCGAGCATGCCGGTGTCGGCGTTCCAGAAGTCCCTGAAGTAGTAGTGCGCGGAGTGCTCGCCGCCGAAGATCGCGCCGGTGCGGGCCATTTCGGCCTTGATGAACGAGTGGCCGACGCGCGTGCGGATCGGGGTGCCGCCGTTCTCGCGGACGACCTCGGCCACGGTCCAGGAGGTGATGAGGTTGTGGATGACGGCGGACCCCGGGGCCTTGGCCAGCTCGCGGGCGGCCACCAGGGCGGTGATCGCGGAGGGCGGCACGGGCTCGCCGCGCTCGTCGACGACGAAGCAGCGGTCGGCGTCGCCGTCGAAGGCCAGGCCGATGTCGGCGCCGGTGGCGCGCACGCGGGCCTGGAGGTCGACGATGTTGGCCGGATCGAGGGGGTTGGCCTCGTGGTTGGGGAACGTGCCGTCCAGTTCGAAGTACAGTGCGTCGAGTTCGACCGGGAGGCCGGCGAGCACGGTCGGGACGGTGTGCCCGCCCATGCCGTTGCCCGCGTCGACGACGACCTTGAGCGGGCGGATGCCGGTGAGGTCGACGAGGGAACGCAGGTGGGCCGCGTAGTCGTCGAGGGTGTCCCGCTGCCCGATGCTCCCCCGGTCGGCGACGGGCTCGGGGGCGCCCTCATCGGCCCAGCGCTCGACGAGGGCGCGGATCTCCGCGAGGCCGCTGTCCTGCCCGATGGGCGCGGCCCCGGCCCGGCACATCTTGATGCCGTTGTACTCGGCGGGGTTGTGGCTCGCGGTGAACATGGCGCCCGGCAGTCCGAGCGCGCCGCTCGCGTAGTACAGCTGGTCGGTGGAGCACAGGCCGATCTCGGTGACGTCCGCGCCCCGGGCCGCCGCGCCGCGGCCGAACGCGCGGGACAGGCCGGGCGAGGACGGGCGCATGTCGTGGCCGATGACGACGGCGGTGGCCTCGGTGACCTCGGCGAAGGCCGCGCCGAACAGTTCGGCGAGGTCTTCGTCCCACTGGTCGGGAACCACCCCGCGCACGTCGTAGGCCTTCACGATCCGTGACAGATCCGGCACGGTAACCCCTTGTCTTGAGGTCGGTGGATGGGCGGTGCTGACGTGAGCGCTCGCCCTCAATGTACCGGCCGGGCCTCAGGGGTCGGGCGACCGGAGGATGCGCAGGTGCCCGCGCCGCGCGACCTCCATGGGGTCGGCGCCGACGGGCGGCGTGGGCGGCGGCTCCTGGCGCGGCGGCGTGCGCGCGGCCTCGCGCACGGCATCGGCCAGCGCTTCCAGGTCGTCTGAGGTGTGCCGGGCGGCGGCGGGGTCCACGGCCAGCCGGACGACCTCCCAGCCGCGGGGTGCCGTCAGCCGCTCGGAGTGCTCGGCGCACAGGTCGTAGCAGTGCGGCTCGGCGTAGGTGGCCAGGGGCCCGAGGACAGCCGTGGAGTCCGCGTACACATACGTAAGCGTCGCGACGGCGGGTCTGGCGCACGCGGTGCGCGAACAGCGACGTACGGGGCTCACGATGTTGGACCGTACCGCACTCCTGAGCGGGTCGCGACGACTCGGCCCGGCGTCACCCTGCCGTGTCGTCCCACCTGCGCCCGCGGTGTCCGCATTCGTCTGTTGGTTCGGGGTTGTCCCGCGGCGGCGGGGCTGACGCGCGCAGTCCTCACCCGCGGGCCGCCCGTCCTCTATCGTCGTGGGCGATGGACACTTCCAGCGGCGTCCCCCCAGTCCCGCCGGGCCCCGCCGACCGTCATCGGCGCAGGGACCGGCACGGCCGCGGCATGCGCGGTCCCGTGGCGCCGCCGCAGGTGCCGCTCGCGCTCAGCCGCGCGGACACCTTCGACTCCCTCGTGAGCGATTCGGCCGACCGGCTGCGGCGCAGGCTGCCGCAACTGGCGGGCGTGGACTTCGCGGTGCGCGAGGTGCCGTGGCTGCCGCGCGAGGACGAGGCGGCGGACGAGGGGGACGGCGTGCCGCTCGGCGGGCTCGAACGCGCGGGTGCCGGGCGGCCGGACCGGATCGTGGTGTACCGCCGCCCGGTGGAGCTGCGGGCCAGGGACGGGGACGAACGCGCCCAGCTGGTGCACGAGGTCGTCGTGGAGCAGGCGGCGGAACTGCTCGGCCTCGCCCCCGAGTCGGTCGACCCGGGCTACGGCGAGGACTGAACGTTCCGCGGCCCGCGGGCGGGCGCGGGCCCGGACCCCGCCCTCAGTCCATGAGGATGGACAGGTCGGGCGCGGTCTCGGGAACGGCCACGGTCGACCGGTCGTCCGACAGGGTCTGGACGGTCCAGCCGGCCGTTCCGTCCTCCTCGACGGCGAGGGTCCTGGCCGCGTACAGCGTCCCGCCGCGCGGGGTCAGCGTCACGGCGAACGTGCCCTCGGTGCCCTCCGGCGGTTCGGGGGCGAGGGTGAGGGTGGTGCGGCCGTCGATCGTGTGCGTCTCGCTGACGCTCTCGCCGCCCTCGGCGCCGGCCGACCACGTGACCTCGACCTCGACCGCGTCCCCGGGGGCGAAGAGGGAGAGCGCGGTGCCGGACGCGGTGTTGCCCGCGGCGGAGGCGCGGGTGCCGACGGGCCCGGTCGCCTGCACGAACGCCATCTCCTGCTCGTCCTCGTCCCCGATCGTGAGGCGGGCGGCGGCGACGACGCGCCCGCCGCCCGAGCCCTCGGCGGGGGTCAGGACGAGGGAGCCGGGCTCGCCCCTGGTGACGTTCTCCAGGTCGATCGCGGTCAGCGTGCCCGCGGGGACGGTGATCGTCTCGTAGCCGGCGGGGGTGATCGTTCCGCCGCTCCCGGCCAGGCCGACGTCGAGCGTGACGTCCTCGCCGCCCGGCGCGTACACGGCCAGGCGCACCGAACGCGTTCCGGCGGGGATGCCCGGCAGGACGGCGGGGCCGCCGGCGGGTGCGGCGGCCGGTGCCAGCCAGTCGGCGCCGAGTTGCTGGTCGACGGCCTCGATCTGGGCGCCGATCCGCCCCGTTCGCGCGGTGACCTGGACGGCGACGTTCGTCTGCGGCTCGGGGCTGACGGTGGAGAGGCGGACCGGGAGGGTGGCGCCGCCCGGCACGGTCAGGCCCTGCCCCGCCTCGGAGTCCAACGGGCCCTCGGCGCCGTGCAGGACGATGTCCACGACGGTGGCGGCCCGGTCCGGGTTGGTGATGTGCAGGTAGTCGGAGCGGCTTTCGGCGGTGCTCGCGCCGGCGAACCAGAACTCGGTGTCCGGGGCCTGGCACGCGGTGCCGAGGACGCCGCTGCCCGGCCCCGAGCCGACGACCGTGGTCTGCTGAACGGTCCAGCCGGGCGCGAGCTCCTGCTCCGCCGTGCCGCTGAGGGCGGGGGCGTCCGCGTCGTCCACGCGCGCCGACACCGGGGCGCCCGGCTCGGTGAGCGGCACCACCGGCTCCGCCTCCCCGCCGCCCGCCGCGCCGTTGTCCTCCTCGCCGCCGTCCTCCTCGTCGCCCGGCAGGTACTCGGGCGCGGGCAGCAGCGCGGCGCTCGGCCCTGCGTCCTCGCCGTCCTCGCCGGCGTCCTCGCCGTCCCGTTCCGCGGCCCCGTCCGTGGGCGGCGTGAACGCGGTGTACACGGTGGAGCCCGACTCGGCTCCCGTGGGCCGGGGGCAGGTCAGCACGGTGCGTTCGACGGGAACGGGCGCCCGGTCGGCCACGGGCGCCGCCTCGCCCTCGCCCGGCCGCAGGAACGCCACGCCGGTGACCGCCGTGAGCGCGACGGCGACGGCGAGGAGGGACAGGGGTGCGCGGTTCATCGCTGGTTGCTCCCGTCGCCGCGGTCGGTCCTGTGGTCGTAGGGCTGCCCGGCCTGGTCATGCGTCCGGCCGTCCCAGGCGGGGTACTGCTGCGGCGGGACCTGCCCGGGGGCCGCGCCCTCGTGGGGGGCGCCCTGGCCCTGGTAGGCGCCCTGGCCCGGCCAACTCCCTTGGTCGTGGCCCGGATACGCGCCCTGGTCCTGGTATCCGCCCGCTTCCTGGTACCCGCCCGTCCCCTGGTAGCCGCCCGCTTCCTGGTAGGGGCCGGGCCACGCGTCCGGGTCACCGCCCCACGAGCCCCCGCCCGGCTCCGCGGGGCCGGGGGGCGCCGCCGCGTACGGCGCCGCCTGCGGGGGAACGCCGGGCGCGGGGGCCGGAGGCCCGTCCGGCCCGACCGATTCGTCCGGCCCGTCCTGCGGCTCGGCACCCGGCGCGGCCGGCTCGCCCGCGCGCTGCGCGGCGTGGGCGCGCGCGGGCGGAGCGGCGCTCTGGCGCCGCGCGCGGCGGCCCTGGGGCGCGGCCTCGGGCTCGGGCTCGTCCGGCAGGTCGTCGTCGAGTTCGCGGCGGCGGCCCGGCAGCGCGAGCACGGTCAGCACGAGCAGGCCGAAGCCCTGCGCCCACGTCCACAGGGTGTGGGTGAACGGCGCCTCGTGCACGACGTCGAGGCGCCCGCCGCCCGCGGGCAGTTCGAAGCCCTGGGCCCAGCCGCCCACGGTCACGGCGGGCAGTTCCTGTCCGTCGAGGGTGGCCCGCCACCCGTCGGAGGCGGCGTCCGCGAGCCGCAGCACGCGCCCGGCCTCGCCGTTGGGCACGTCGGTGTGGATCTCGACCGCGCCGGCGGGGACGGCGACCGCCGCCGCGGCGCCGCCCTGCTCCTCCGCGGGCACGATCATGGCGCGCGCGACCTCGCGGTCCACGCGCCACAGCGCGCCCTCCTCCTGGCTGAGCCGCTGGAGTCCCGGGGTGGTGTCGAGCACCCGCTGGAGCCCGGGCGGCGAACCGTCCTGCACCAGCACGTACCGCACCCCGAAGGCGGCGAGCGCGGTGGTCTGGTCGGCGCCTGAACCCGCCACAAGGTCACCGACGACCCGGCTCAACCCGTCGTCGGGGCCGAGCAGTTCGGCGAGGTCGGCGTCGCCGAGGCGGGCGCCGGAGCCGCGGACCAGGCTGTAGTCGACGGCCGCGGCCGAGCCGTCGGCCACCGCGTCGCGGCCTGCCAGGACGAGCGTGCGGGCCTGGTCCTGCCCCCGGCTCTCCTCGGCGACGAACGCCGGGACCTGCACGGGGCTGGTGCGCTCCAGCGGGCCGTCCGCGCCGCCGATGACCCAGCCGGCCGCGACGAGCAGCGGTCCCGCGGCGGCCGCGCCCGCGATGGCCACGGCGACGGGCTGCCGCCAGCCGAAGCTCTGCGCGGCGACCCGGTACCGCGCGCCGTCCGCGCCGAGCACGGCGGCGGAGAGCAGCGCGATGCCGTTGACGAGCGTGGCCGGGCCCGCCCACCCCTCGCCGTCGGACCAGACCGCGAAGACGAACGCGACCAGGGCGACGGCCCACGCGGTGGTGACGGCCAGCCGCCGTTCGCCGCGCAGCAGCGCGCCGAGCGCGGCGAGCACGATGCCGATGAGCAGCCAGGTGCCCGGGGTGCCGGGGCCGCCGGGGTTGAGGTTGAGGAGCTGGAACGCGGTGGCGTCGCCCGTGTCGAACGGCAGGCCCACCTCGCGCAGGAAGTCGCCCGGGCTGAGCAGGACCGACCAGGACCACGGGCCGAGCAGCACGAACGGGGTGAGCAGCACGGCCGCCGTCCGCAGCGCCTTGGCCCGGACCAGCGCCGGGTCGAAGGGCAGCGGCAGGGCGAGGGCGAGCAGGGCGAGCAGAACGGCCAGCGGCCACATGACGGGTGTGAACGCGGTCGCGACCGTCAGCAGCAGGGCGCACGCCCATGTCGCGCGCCAGGAGCCGCGCCCCCCGGGGGTGGCGTAGCCGGCGGCCAGGACGGCCGTGCGGGCCAGCGGCGGCAGCAGCACGGCGAGGACGGCGGTGCCGAGGTGGCCGCCGGCCAGGGCGCCGGTGACGGCGGGCAGGAACGCGTAGGCGACGGCGGCCCACGCGCGCAGCACGCGGGACATGACCAGGGGGCGCGAGGTGAAGTAGGCGCTCAGGCCGGCCAGGGGCACGCAGGCGACCAGGGCGAGCGTCATCGTCAGGCCCGTGCTGCCGAGCAGCCCCGTGGCCAGCAGCGCCAGGAACGCGAGGTAGGGCGGCGCGGACTCGGTGCCGCCGGTGCCGATGGGCTGCCAGGTGCCGAAGTGCCGGTCCCACAGGGCGCCCGCGTCGTCCGGGGCGGGCAGCAGCGCGCCGCCGGAGAGGGCGCCGGTGCCGATGAGGTCGCGGCAGGCGACCAGCGCGGCGAGGAGCAGGCCGAGGAAGAGCAGGGGCCCGGGGCGGCGGAAGAGGCGCCTGAGGCGGGCGAACTGCTCGACTTCGAGCGAGTCGGCCTCGTCGTCCGAGGGGCCCGACTCGACGGCCCCGTGCCGGCCGGCCGGCGCGGTCGCGGTCTCGGAGCGCCTGGCGAGGCCGCCCGCGGCCTGTTCGAGTGTGGTGCGGACGGTGGCGAGCGGCGGGGGGAACAGCGGGCGGAGGTCGCCGGGGTCGCCGCCGGCGGCGGCTCGTTCGCGGCGGCGCCGCGCGGTGAGCACGAGTCCCGGGCGCAGCAGGGTGCCGAGGAGTCCCGCGGCCTCGTCGACGGCGCGGCCCGGCAGTTTGCCGACGAGGTAGGCGAGGACGCGCAGCAGGGTGCCGAGGACGAGCCGGAAGACGATCCAGGGCAGCGCGCGCCCGCGGGCGTTGACGAGCAGGGTGTAGGCGGCGGCGGCCTTGTCGACGCGGTGCGGGTTGCCGCCGAGGCGTCCGGCGCAGTCGATGGAACGGCGCTCGCGCGAGGCGGCTTCCGCGTGCCGCAGGACGGCCTGGGGCGCGACGAGGACGCGGTGCCCCGCGGCCTGGGCCCGCCAGCACAGGTCGAGGTCGTCGCGCATGAGGGGCAACCGGCGGTCGAATCCGCCGAGTTGTTCGAAGACGTCGCGGCGGACGAGCATGCCGGCGGTGGAGACGGAGAGGACGGCGCGCACCTGGTCGTGCTGCCCCTGGTCCTGCTCGCGGCGGTCGAGGCCGGTCCAGCGGCGCCCGCTGTTGGCGATGGAGACGCCGACTTCGAGGAGTTGCTTGCGGTCGTACCAGCCGCGCAGTTTGGCGCCGATGATGGCGGCGGAGGGCGTGGCGTCGGCCTGCCTGAGCAGTTCGGCGAGCGCGTCCGGTTCCGGGGCGGCGTCGTCGTGGAGCAGCCACAGCCACTGGACGGGCTCGCCGAAGGGCAGTTCCGGCAGGTCGTAGGTGCTGGTGTCCCAGGTGCGGGTGACGGGGTCCCAGGCGCTGCGGCGCTTGAGGTAGGGCAGTTCCTCCGGCGTCAGGACCGGGGCGGTGCGGGCGGCTTCGGCGACCGCGCTGCCGAACCCGCTGCGGCGGGCGAGGTGCAGGACCCGGTCCGCGCCGATGGCCTCGGCGACCAGGGTGGCGGAGGCGTCGGCGCTTCCCGTGTCGGCGGCGATGACGTCCTGGACCGGCCGCTCCTGGCCGAGCAGGCCGCTCAGGACCTCGGGGAGCCAGCGTTCGCCGTCGTGCGAGACGAGGACGGCGGTGACGACGTGCCGCGGGAATTCGGGATGGGCGGCCTGCTGGGTCGCCGCCGGCTGGCTGTGCACGGACATCGAGGTGCTGGCCCCGGTTCTCGCTGGACGGTGTGGACGGTGCCGCCGCGCGGCGACGTCTCGGACAGCGCACCACACTAGCGCCCGCCGGGCCGACGCGGATGCGGTCAGCGGCCGGTCACCTGCTGTCGCTCCGTGCTCAGACAGCGGCCTTCTTGAGACGTCGGCGTTCACGCTCGGACAATCCGCCCCAGATGCCGAAACGTTCGTCGTTCGCGAGCGCGTATTCGAGGCATTCGGACCGCACCTCGCAGGCGAGACAGACTTTCTTCGCCTCGCGTGTGGAACCGCCCTTCTCGGGGAAGAACGACTCGGGATCGGTCTGGGCGCACAGGGCGCGTTCCTGCCAGCCCAGTTCCTCGTCCGCCTGATCGACCAGCAGTTGCTGGAACAGCTCGGTCATATGCGCGCCCCTCGTCTTCTTTGCTTCCCCGTGATGCCGCTGTTATCGATACCGCTCGAACGACACGAGTGAAATTACAGGCGGGGTGCTCACTGGCAGTCAAGCCACGATCTGTTATTCACCCGATGATTCACCCTGTGGCACCACAAGCGCACGGAAAGTGTTCAAATCGACACAAAGTCACACCACTGGCCACGGTCTGCTGCCGTGTAATCCCGTTCCACTTCCACCACCTCCCCACATATCCCTACGGATCGCCTCGGGTCGTGCCGCCCGCACCCGTGAAGGACGAACGAGTCCCCGGATCTGTTGCGCCCTATGCGGGACAGCGATCAGGATCACAGCCGGATCACGGACGGGCAACGGCCCTCGGGCCCGCGGACAGCGCCGCGGTGGGTGCCCTTCTGTCCGTGAATCAGCCGCATAAACCTTTCCTCGGCCCGTACGGCGCGAAGTGGTGAAACGGGGTGGAAGAATGTCCCCGGCACCGGGCGCGCGCCCGGGCCCGCTCGCGGCGGCCGTTCCGCCGCGGCGCCCATCCGCACCGACCGATGGCGACACCTCCACTCCATGGACAACGACAACGCGATCGCCGGCGACCCGCTGGCGCTGCCGCACCTGCTGCCGCCCGTTCCCGAGCACCCGTCCACCGTCGCGCAGTTCGCGGCCCTGGCCACCGCGCTCGCGGGTGATCGCGCGTGTTGGGCGCCCCTGGTGCGGTACGACGCGGCCAGCCGCTGGTACCACCGGCTGCGCACGGGCCCCGGGTACGAGGTGTGGCTGCTGAGCTGGGTGCCGGGGCAGGGCAGCGGGCGGCACGACCACGGCGCCTCCACCGGCCTGTACACCGTGCTCGACGGCGCGCTCACCGAGGAGGCGCGCGGCGGGAGCCGCGTGCTGGCGCCGGGTGCGCTGCGGATGCTCGCGCCCGGCTCCGTGCACGAGGTCGTCAACGTCTCGCTCGCCCCGGCCGTCAGCCTGCACGTCTACTTCCCCGGGCTCACCGAGATGCGCATGCACCCCAGGTCCCGCGCGGAACCCGTGCCCCGGGACTCCCTCGCCTGCTGACAGACTGGGCCGCATGCAACGCATCGTGGTTCTGTCCGGCGGTATCGGCGGCGCCCGCTTCCTGCGCGGCCTGCGGCGCGCCGCCCCCGAGGCCGGCATCACCGTCATCGGCAACACCGGTGACGACATCCATCTGTTCGGCCTGAAGGTGTGTCCCGACCTCGACACGGTGATGTACACGCTGGGCGGCGGCATCCACGAGGAGCAGGGCTGGGGCCGGGCGGACGAGACGTTCGCCGTGAAGGAGGAGCTGGCCGCCTACGGCGTCGGCCCCGAGTGGTTCGGCCTGGGCGACCGGGACTTCGCCACCCACATCGTCAGGACCCAGATGGTCGGGGCGGGTTATCCGCTCAGCGCCGTGACCGAGGCGCTGTGCCGCCGCTGGGAGCCGGGCGTGACGCTGCTGCCGATGACGGACGACCGGGTCGAGACGCACGTCGTCGTCGACGACGGCGAGGGCGGGCGCAAGGCCGTGCACTTCCAGGAGTACTGGGTGCGCATGCGCGCCTCGGTGCCCGCGCACGCCGTGGTGCCGGTGGGCGCGGACCAGGCGACGCCCGCCCCCGGCGTGCTCCAAGCGCTCGCCGAGGCCGATGTGATCATCTTCCCGCCCTCGAACCCCGTCGTGAGCGTCGGCACCATCCTGGCCGTGCCCGGCGTGCGCGAGGGCATCGCCGAGGCGGGCGTGCCGGTGGTGGGCCTGTCCCCGATCATCGGGAACGCCCCGGTGCGCGGCATGGCCGACAAGGTGCTCGCCGCCGTCGGCGTGCCCGCGACCGCCGCGGCCGTCGCCCAGCACTACGGCTCCGGGCTGCTCGACGGCTGGCTCGTGGACACCGTCGACGCGGACGCCGTCGGCGCGGTGGAGGCGGACGGCATCCGCTGCCGGGCCGTTCCCCTGCTGATGACCGACCTCGACGCCACCGCCGCGATGGCGCGCGAGGCCCTCGCGCTCGCCGAGGAGGTCAGGGCCGCATGACCGCTCCGGACGCCGCCGCGCCCCCCGCCTACCGGGTGTGGGCCCTGCCGGGCGTGCCCGAGGTCGCGCCGGGCGACGAGCCGGCCAAGCTGATCGCCGAGGCCGCCACGGCTCCCGGGCTGCCCGGGCTCGTCGACGGCGACATCCTCGTCGTCACCTCGAAGATCCTCAGCAAGGCGGAGGGCCGCGTGCTGCGCGCCGACGACCGGGAGGAGGCCATCGACGCGGAGACCGTGCGCGTCGTCGCGCGGCGCGGTCCCGCCCGCATCGTCGAGACCCGGCACGGCTTCGTGATGGCGGCGGCCGGGGTCGACGCCTCCAACACCCCGCCGGGCACGGTGCTGCTGCTGCCCGAGGACCCCGACGCCTCGGCCGCCCGCGTACGGGACGGGCTGCGCGCGCTGCTGGGCGTCGAGGTCGGGGTGGTCGTGACCGACACGTTCGGCCGGCCCTGGCGCGAGGGGCAGACGGACGTCGCGATCGGCGCCGCCGGCGTCGAGGTGCTCGACGACCTGCGCGGCAGGACCGACCCGCACGGCAACCCGCTCGGCGTGACCATCACCGCCGTCGCGGACGAGATCGCCGCCGCGGGCGAACTGGTCAAGGGCAAGACGGACGGCCTGCCGGTCGCCGTCGTCCGCGGCCTCGGCCACCGGGTCGTCGCGGCGGGCGGCACCGGGCGCGACCTGATCCGCCCGGCCGCCGACGACATGTTCAGGCTCGGCACCTCGGAGGCCGTGCGCGAGGCGGTGACGCTGCGCCGCACGGTGCGGGAGTTCACCGACGCGCCGGTCGACCCGGCGGCCGTGCGCCGGGCGGTGGCCGCCGCGGTGACCGCGCCCGCGCCGCACCACACCACGCCGTGGCGGTTCGTGCTGCTCGAATCGGCGGAGGCCAGGACCGCGCTGCTCGACGCGATGCGCGAGGCGTGGATCGCGGACCTGCGGCGCGACGGGAAGTCCGAGGAGAGCATCGAACGCCGCGTCCGGCGCGGCGAGGTGCTGCGGGCCGCCCCCTACCTCGTGGTGCCCTGCCTCGTCGCGGACGGGGCGCACGACTACCCGGACGCGCGCCGGGCCGCCGCGGAACGCGAGATGTTCGTGGTGGCCGCGGGCGCCGGCGTGCAGAACCTGCTGGTGGCCCTGGCCGGGGAGGGGCTCGGCTCGGCCTGGGTCTCCTCGACGATGTTCTGCCGCGACGTGGTGCGCGCGACGCTCGGCCTGCCGGAGGACTGGGACCCGATGGGCACGGTCGCCGTGGGCCACGCCGCCGCGCCCCCGCGCCCCCGCCCGCCGCGCGCCGCCGACGCGTTCATCACCGTCCGCTGACCCGCGGGCGCCCGGTGAGCCGCGTGGCGCCCGGGTGCCCGCGCTCAGCAGGTGATCTCGTCCGCGCGGGCCGTGGCCGCCGGTCCCGGCGTGCCGCCCGCGCCCTCGGGACGCGGCGGCTCCGGCAGCGGGCCGTCGACGCGCAGCGCCGCGAACAGGCGGCCCGCCGCCTCCCGGTCCCACACCACCGTCGAGCCGAGCCCCGGCACGTGCCGCGCGGTGTCCGCGACGGGCACGGAGGTGAAACGGGCCTGCGCGGTCTCGAAGTGCCGCAGCACGCCGGCGAGCGCGAGCATCTCCTCGGCGCCGAAGCCGGGGTCGGCGCGCACCGAGCCGAGCAGCGCCCGCGCGGTGGCGCCGGCCTTCGCCGGGTTGAGCAGCACGCCGCTGCTGACGGCCTCGTCGAGGAACGCGGCCAGGAAGCGCTGCTGCCGTTCCATGCGGGCGAAGTCCGAGCCGCCGTCGAGGTGGCGGGCCCGCACGTACGCGAGGGCCTCGGCGCCGTCCAGCCTGCTGGTGCCGGCCGGCAGGTCGAGCCCCGAGTAACTGTCCTTCAACGGGCGCGCGCTGCACAGCCGCACGCCGCCGACCTCGTCCACCGCGCGCATGAAACTGACGAAGCTGACCTCGACGTAGTGGTCGACGCGCAGCCCCGTCAGCCCCTCGACGGTGCTGACCATGAGGGGCGGGCCGCCGTGCGAGAGCGCGGCGTTGAGCTTGTCGGCGTGCGCCGGGTGCCGTTCCCCCGAGTCCGCGAAGTCGTGCGCGGGCAGCTCGGCGTAGGAGTCGCGCGGCAGGCTCACGACGGTGGCGCGGTCGCGGGCCTCGGACACGTGCAGCAGCAGCACGGCGTCCGCGCACCGGCACGAGGCGTCCCCGACGTGGTACCTGTCGCGTTCCTCCGCGGTGAGGCCTTCGCGTGAATCGGTGCCGATGAGCAGGATGTTGAGCCCCGCCCCGGCCTCGGGCCGCTCGCGGAGGCCGCGGAACGGGTCGACCCGGTGGACGCCGTTCTCCGCCGAGGTGACCATCGCGTGGCCGGCGCCGCTGGCCGTGAGCACCAGCGCGGCCAGCGCGGTCGCGATGCGCAGCCCCCAGCGGCGGCCGTCGCGTCGAGCGTGCATGCGGACACCTCCCGCGGTCACCGTATGGCCATACGATCTACGGCCCTGGGGTGGCGCGCGCCCGGGTCCCCCGATCGCGGTAACGTGAGCCGGTGAGCAGCATTCCGACTGACGCCGTGTCCGTGATCATGCCGGTGCTGAACGAGGAGCGGCATCTGCGCGACTCGGTACGGCACATCCTGCGACAGGACTACCCCGGCGAGATCGAAGTGGTGATCGCCCTCGGCCCGTCCACGGACCGGACGGACGAGATCGCGGCCGAGCTGGTCGCGGAGGACCCGCGGGTGCGGACCGTTCCCAACCCGACGGGCCGCACGCCCGCCGGGCTCAACGCCGCCATCGCGGCCTCGCGGCACCCGGTCGTGGTGCGCGTCGACGGGCACGGCATGCTCTCGCCCAACTACATCGCCACCGCCGTGCGGCTGCTCGAAGAGACCGGCGCGGCCAACGTCGGCGGCATCATGCACGCCGAGGGCGAGAACGACTGGGAGCGCGCCGTCGCCGCGGCGATGACGTCGAAGATCGGCGTGGGGAACGCGGCGTTCCACACCGGCGGCGCGGCCGGTGCGGCGGAAACGGTGTACCTGGGGGTGTTCCGCCGCGAGGTCCTGGAGCAACAGGGCGGCTACAACGAGGAGTTCATCCGCGCGCAGGACTGGGAGCTGAACTACCGCATCCGGCAGGCCGGCGGGCTGATCTGGTTCTCGCCCGAGCTGCTGGTGTCCTACCGGCCCAGGCCCTCGATGCGGGCGCTCGGCAAGCAGTACCGGAACTACGGGCGTTGGCGGCGCGTGGTGGCCCGTTACCACGCCGGGTCGATCAACCCGCGCTATCTCGCGCCGCCGGCCGCCGTGCTCGCCATCGCGGCGGGCACGGTGGCGGGCGCGGTGCTCACGCCGTGGGCGTTCGTCGTGCCGGGCGGCTACGTCGCCGCGATCGTCCTGGGCTCGCTGCCCGCGGGCCGCGGCCTGCCGCCGGGGGCCAGGGCGCGCATCCCGCTGGCCCTGGCGACGATGCACATGGCGTGGGGCTGGGGCTTCCTGACCAGCCCGCGCAAGCTGGCCCGCAAGGTGGCCGCGAGCCGCCGCGAGCCGGTCACCACCTGACGCGCGACCCGCGCGTGACGCGGCCCGCCGCGCGGTGGGCCGCCGCGTGGCGGGTCACCACGTGTAGAGCGGGTTGACCTCCATGCAGTCGCTGCTCCGGCCGGACAGGATGTCCTCGCTCTCCACGGCCGGCTCCTCGGGCTCCGCCTCCCCCGCCGGGTCGGCCGGGTCCGGCTCGGGGAAGCCCGCGCCCTCCCGCCAGTCGGCGCCGATCACCAGGGTGACGCGGTCGACGTCGGACGCGGTGCGGACCGCGCTGCCCGGCAGGCCGAGCGCCTCGGCCAGGGCCTCGGCGTTGGCCTGGTCGTCGAGCTCCGGGTAGAGCAGTTCCGTGGTCTCCGCCGAGGCGGGCGTGGCGTCGGTGGCCGCGGCGGTCCAGCCCAGCCGGCGCAGCTCGTCGGTGATGACGCCGGCCCGGCCCGGCACCGGGGCGAAGGAGGCGGTGCCGGTGCCGTTGCGCACGGCGACCTCGACCTCGGCGGGCGGGTCCGCCGTCGGGGCCGGGCTCCCCGGCTCATCGCTCGCGTCGGGCTCCGCGGGCTCCGCGTCCTGGTCGTCCAGCGGTATGTCGTCGCGCAGCAGCGCGAACAGCGCCTCGGCGCGCCTCGGGTCGGGAACGATCGTCACGTTCGGCGCGGCCGGGTCGGGTATCCAGGGCAGGGTCACCATGTTGATGCGGTCGTTGGGCACCTGCCGCAGGTCGCCCGCGAGGTCGTACAGGGCCTGGACGGAACCGAGTTCGTGGTCGACGGTGAGCGCGTCGGTGGCCGCCTCCGCCAGGCGCATCAGCTCGGCCGGGTCGGTGAGCGACGCGCTCGACTGCAACTCGGACACCATGTTGCTCAGGTAGAGCTGCTGCGCCTTGGTGCGCCCGATGTCGCTGCCGTCGCCGAACCCCCGCCTGGTGCGCAGCCATTGGAGGGCCTGCTCGCCCTCGATGACGGTCTCGCCGGCCTCAAGGCGCAGGCCCGACTTGGGGTCGTCCACGTTGGCGTCGACGCACACGGGAACCCCGCCGACCGCGTCCGCCATGTCCACGACGCCGGCGAAGTCGACCATCATGAAGTGGTCGATGTAGACGCCGGTCAGGTCCTGCCAGGTGTCGACGACGCAGCCGGGACCGCCGTTGGACAGCGCGGTGTTGATCGACGCCGACTCCTCGGCCGGGTGCACCTCGCCGGTCTCGGGGTCGGTGCACTCGGGCAGGGGCACCTGGGTGTCGCGCGGGATCGAGATCAGGCTGATGTTGCTGCGGTCGGCCGAGGCGTGCAGCAGCATCTGCACGTCCGCGCGGATCGGGCCGCCGGCGAGGTCGCGGGCGCCGCCGAGTTCCTGGTTCTCCTCGCCCTCGCGCGAGTCGGAGCCGAGGAGCAGGATGTTCAACGGCGTCTGGCCGTCCGCGTTGGGCTCGGGCGGCTTGAGGTCGCTGCCGCCCGCGGTGCGGTCACTCCTGGTGATGTTGCCGTTGAGGTGCTCCAGGTAGAGGTAGCCGGCGACGGCGACCGCGGCGATGAGGAACGCCAGCGAGCCCGCGGTCCACACCAGGATCCGGCGCCACACGGGAACGGGCCGCTTGCCCGCGCGCCCCGCACCTCCGCCGCCGGACGGCTCGGCCGCCGCGGGGGCGTCCGCCTGGCCGGGCGTGCCCTGCGCCGCGGCGTCGTGCGCGGGCCCGTTCGGTTCGGCAACGCCCTCGGCGGGCGGAACGGGACGCGGACCCGGAACACCCCCGGGCCCTGATGCGGGCGCGCCGGGGGCGGAGGCTGAGCCGGGCGGGGTGCCGGGGGCGGGCCCGCCGGCCTTCCTGCGTCTGCCGCCCCGGCGCGCGGCGGGGCGCTCCCCGGGCGCGGAGCGGCCGTCGTCCTCGCCGCGTATACCGCTGCTCCGCACGGGTACCCCCCGGTCGTCTTGTTCGTTCATCCGCGCCCGCGCGGGGCGTTCCCCCGGGCGTTCCCCTCAGGCACAGACGTTCTCGTTGTCCGCCTCGATGCTGCGCAGGTCCTCGGGCCGCTCGGCGGGGACCTCGATCGGATTGCCCGCGCCCCTGAAGTCGTCGCCGAGGATGAGGACCATCGGCGCGTCGCCCGCGTCGGCGGACTGCTCCTGCAACGCGGAGTCCGGCAGGCCCATCATCTCCGCGAGCCGCGCCGCCTGGCCGGCCTGGTCGGGGCCGTACTCCAGGGTCGTCGTCTCCTGGGGGGCGGGCGCGTTGCCGCCGTTGGTGGAGAGCGGCACGCCCTGCTGGATCTGGAGCCAGTCCAGCGTCTCCTGGGCGGCGCCCAGCACGTCGCCGCCGTTGAAGACGTCGACGCGCACCTCGGCGGCAGGCACCATGTCGTTCGCCTGCTCGGCGTCCTCGCCGCCTCCGCCTTCGCCGCCTTCCTCGCCGCTCTCCTCCTCCTCGGCCGTCATGGAGACGTCCTGCTGGAGCATCTGGAAGATCGGCTCGGCGCGGGCCTCGTCGACGACGACGGTGGCCTTGGCGTCCTCGGGCTCGTCCGGGTTGTCGAGCACCGGCAGCGTGATGAAGCTCATGTCGGACATCGGCACCCTGCGCACCTCGGAGGCGAGGCCGTAGAGGTCCTCGATGCTGCCGATGCCGGAGTCCACGGTCAGCGCCCTGGTCGCGGCGTCCGCGAGGTCCCAGAAGCTGCCGAGGCTGGTGAGCACGTTGCTCTCGGTGATCTCACGGGCCATCGAGGCCATGAACTGCTGTTGCAGCTCGATGCGGTTCAGGTCGCTGCCCTGGCCGATCGAGGAGCGCGTGCGCACGAACGCCAGGGCGTCCTCGCCCTCCAGCACGTGCCGTCCGGCGGGGAGTTCGAGGTGCGACTTGGGGTCGTCGATGGGCTCGGTGAGGCAGACCTCGACGCCGCCGACCGCGGTGGACAGGTCCTTGACCGCGTTGAAGTCGGCCATCATGAAGTGGTTGATCTCGACGCCGGTCAGCTCCTCGACCGTGCGCCACACGCAGGTCGGGTCGCGGCCGTCGGTCCCCATGCTCTGGTTGAACCTGGCGCCCTGCGTGCCGGGGATGGTCCGGGTCGAACCGTCCTCGTTGTGGACCTCGCAGTCCGGGATGTCCGTGATCAGGTCGCGCGGGATGCTGAGCCCGGTGGCGTGGGTGCGGTCCTCGGAGAAGTGCATGAGGATCGTGGTGTCGGCGCCCTCGCTCGCGTCGCCGCCGTAGCTCTCGTTGCCCGAGCCGTCGCGGGTGTCGGTGCCGATGAACAGGACGTTGATCGGCGCGTTCGCGCTGTAGTCGTTGTCTATGCCGGTCTCGACCTTGTTGATGTTGCCGTTGAGCCGGTTGTAGGCGTACCAGGCGGTGCCGGCCAGCCCGACGAGGAGCAGCGCGAGCGAGCCGCCGCCCCAGACGAGGACCTTCCGGCCGCGACCGCGCTTCTTCGTCTTGCGGCGGCTCCTGCCGCCACCGCCGCCCTTGGCGCGGCGGTCGCGCTGCGGCGGAACGGGCCGGTCCGTGGCAGGCTCGCGCTCGCCCGGGCGGGACGGCGGCGCGCTGCGCTGGCGCGGCGGCGTGCCGCGTCCGGCGGCCGGGCGGCCGTCGGGCGCGGACGCGCCCGAACCCTGCCCGCGGCCGGGCGGGGGCGACTGCCGCCCGGGCTGCTCACCCGGCGCCGGCTGTCGCGCGCCGGGCAGGCGCAGCTCGTAGTTGCCGGTGTCCGGATTGAACACCCACTGATCCGCGGGATCGATGTCGCCCGCTCCCCCGCGTCCATGAGCTTCCACGTAACCGTGCGCCCTCCGTGTGCCTACTAGAGGATCAGACGGCTCACACTAGCCCCCAGGTTCCGGCCATCGTCCTCCCGGTGACGCATTCCACCTCCGACAAGGAGGCTAATCCTCCGGCTACTTCCCCTTTTTGGGGCTTTTACCGTCTTGCTCTTTACTCTCGCATGGTCTTTTCGAGCAAAGGCCGTGACCCGGCTGCGGCTTCGGCGGCACGGGTCGAACGGCCTGCCGCGGCGTGCGGCGCGTGCGCCCGCGCGCGCTCTCACGGGAGCGCGCGAAAGGGCGCGTGAACGGCGGGTGTCGGCGCGAGTGCGCTGTGTGTCGACGCGGGAGCGCGGGCGGCAAGCGCGGGTGCGGGCGCGAAGGCGGCGGGCGCGGGCGCGAAGGTGGCGGGCGCGGGCGCGAGGTCGGGAGGGGCGGGCGCGAGGTCGGGGAGGGAGGGCGCGAGGCGCGCGGGCTCGGCTCCCGGTCCGCCGGGGGCGCCCGGCCCGCCGGGGCCGTTCGGGACGGCGGGGGCGTCCGGATCGTGAAGCGCGAGCCGGCCGACCCCGGCGACGATCAGGACGAGCACGGCGGCGGCGAGGGCCACCCGCCGCGGCCAGCGACGGGGGGCGCACGGCCGCCGCCGGCCGGATGGGCCGGGTGGGGCGACGAGCCGGTGGCGGGAGATCTGTCGCGGCACCGTCATGGTGACGATCCTGTGGGCGCCCGCCGCCCCCGGCCACCGTCAGGCGGCGAAGTGGGTGACGCGCTCACTCTCCCGGCGCGCGGCGAGCGCCGCGGCGTCGAGCCCGTCGGCGTTGCGGCACAGCACCACGGAGCCGCCGGCGGCGAGCGGCGCGAGCAAGCCTTCCGAGAGGCCGCGCCAACTGCCGTAGTCCATGCGGGACATCACCCGGCAGCCGGGCGCGAGGCCGCGTTCCGCCGCGTCGGCGCGGGCGCGTTCGACCACGACATCACCGGCGAGTTCCGCGCCGTCGACGGCCAGCGCCGGGTCGCCGGGCCCCGGCGGGTCGTAGGCGGCGAACGTGTCGGGCTGCCCCGGCACGGCCACCGCGTAGTCGGTGAACCCCTCGGGCGGCTGCGGGAACCGGGCGCCGAGGGGGCGCAGGGCCAGCGCCACCCGCTCGCCGCCGCACGCGCGCGCCTCCGGCAGCCGTTCCGGGCCGCTGACCACGACGTCCGCGGCGGCCGGGTCCCCGCCGATGTCGGCGACCACCCCGGCGGCGGAGCAGGCCAGCACCCACACGGCCGTCTGCCAGTGCGCCGGCAGCAGCAGGACGACCCGGTCGCCGCGCTGGGCGGCCAGGTCGTCCTGGATGAGGTTGGCGGTCTTCGCCACCCAGTTGGCCAGCGTCGCGGCGGAGAACTCGACCCGTTCGCCGGTCGCGTCGTCGTAGAACGTGAGCAGGGGCCGCGCGGCGTCCACGGCGAGCGTGGAACGCAGCAGGTCGGCCGGGATGCGGTCGTGGATGTTCATCGGCGTCAGCGTACGCCCGCCGGGGACGCCCCGATTCATCACCCTGGGCGATGATCCGACTACTCCACCGATGGACAGGTGGCGCCCGCCATGCCCAGGATCAGGGCATGCGCACCTTTCGCACGTTTCGTGTCGTTCGTGACCGTGCTCGGGTTCACGGCCGCGCCCGGGCCTCCCGCCTCGCGCCGCGCGCCCTGCCCGTGTGCGCCGGGGCGCTCGCCGCCGGCCTGCTCCTGCCCGGCGGGGTGGCCGCAAGCCCCGCGGCCACGCCGGTTCCGGCGGCGGACACCGGCGTTCCGGGCGCCGACACGGGTGTTCACGCGGCGAAACCGGGGGGCGGCGCCCGCCCCGCGGCCGGGGGTGTGCAGTCGTTCCCGCTCCTGCCGCTCGACGCCGCGCCCCGCGTGGCGGGCGACCCGGCCGCGACCGGGCAGTCGGAGGAGGTACCGCCCGGGTCCCGGGGGCTGCCCGCCACGGAGACCCGGCCGTTCGCCCTGCTCGGGGTGCTCTGGGAGGACCCGGCGGCCGGGCCGCCCGGCACCGTCCGGGTCATGACCAGGGCCGTGGCCACCGGCGAGTGGTCGGCGTGGCAGGACCTCGACCCGCGGCCGGCCCACGCGCCCGACGCCGACTCGGCCGAGGCCGGGGACGCCGGTGTCCGCGGCGGCACCGCGCCGCTGTGGACGGGGTTCGCGGACGCGGTCCGCGTGCGCGTCGTGCCGCGCGCGGGCGACCCCGCGCCCGCGCTGCCCGCCGGGCTGCGGCTCGAACTGGTCGACCCGGGCGACGGCTCAGGCGCCACCCCGCCCGCCACCGAGCCGGGTCCGGCCACCGAACACCGCGAACGCCCCGCCGCGGCGGACGGGCACACGGCGCCGCGCCCGCCCGTCACCTCCCGGGCCGGCTGGGGCGCGGACGAGAGCCTGGGCGGGGGCGGCCCCGTGTACACCGACAGCGTGAAGACCGTGTTCGTGCACCACACGGCCGGCAGCAACGCGCCCACGTGCGCCGAGACGCCCGCGGTCCTGCGCGGCATCCACCGGTACCACGTGGAGAGCCAGGGCTGGCGCGACATCGGCTACAACTTCCTCGTCGACGCGTGCGGGACGATCTACGAGGGCCGGGCCGGCGGCGTCGCGGAACCCGTGCGCGGCGCGCACACCCTCGGCTTCAACCACAACAGCATGGGCGTCGCCGTCCTCGGCAGCCACGACGCGACGCCCCCGGGACCGGCCGTGCGCGAGGCCCTGGCCGCGCTCGCGGCCTGGAAGCTCGGCCTGTACGGCGGCGATCCGCTCGGCTCCCGCGACCGCACCTCGGGCGGCGGCACGCACCCGGCGGGCACGACGCTGCGCATGATGAACGTCTCTGGCCACCGCGACGGTACGGCCACCGACTGCCCGGGCGACGGGCTGTACGGCGACCTGCCGGCGGTGCGCGAGGCCGCCGCACGCGCCCAGGGCCGTTGACCGCCGGGCCCGTGACCGTTGAGCGCCGCGCCCCCGGGCTCCGGACGAGGAACGACGGGCCCCGGCCGCCCCGGGCGGGTGACGGCGGCGGGCGCACCGGCGAGTAGCCTGCCCGTCATGCCCGGCCGCACGTGGACCCCGCCCGACCCGTACGACCTGCGCCGCAGCCTGCTCGTGCTGCGGCGCGGGCCGTACGACCCGGCGTTCCGCGCCGAGGGCGACCGCGCGGTGTGGCGCGCGACGCGCACCCCGCAGGGCCCGGCGACGCTGCGTCTCGTGGCGGGCGCGGACATCGAGGCGACGGCGTGGGGCCCCGGCGCGGACTGGCTCCTCGACCGGCTGCCCGCGCTGCTCGGCGCCGAGGACGACCCCGACGCGTTCGTACCGAGGCACCGGCTCGTCGCCGAGGCGCTGCGCCGCCACCGCGGCGTGCGCCTGATCAGGACCGGGCTCGTGCTCGAATCGCTGATCCCGTCGATTCTGGAGCAACGCGTCACCACGGAGGACGCGTACCGGTCGTGGCGGCGGCTGCTGAAGTGGTTCGGCGAGCCCGCGCCGGGACCGGGCGCAGGTCTTGGGATGTTCGTGATGCCCGACCCGGGGACGTTCGCCCGCATCCCGTCGTGGGACTGGCACCGGGCGGGCGTGGACGGCAAGCGGTCGGCGGCGGTCGTGCGCGCCGTGCGCGTCGCGCGCCGCATGGAGGAGGCGGCGGCGATGGCGCTGCCCGAGGCGCTGGCCAGGTTGCAGGCCGTGCCGGGGATCGGCCCGTGGACGGCGGCCGAGACGCTGCAACGCGCCACCGGAGCGCCCGACGCCGTCACCGTCGGGGACCTGCACCTGCCCCGCATCGTCGGGTACGCGCTCGGCGGCGAGGACGGCGCGGACGACGCGCGCATGCTCGAACTGCTCGCGCCGTACGCCGGTCAGCGCTACCGCGCGACCCGGCTGGTCCTGCTGACCGGCGTGGCCCCGGCGCGCCGCGCCCCTCGGCAGCGCCACGCCAACATCGCCCGCCTCTGAACGCCCTGTTCCCTGCCACGCCTGCGGCTCTCCCCCGGTCCCGCCCGCCTCGTTATCCTCGGGAACGCGCCCGGCGCACGGTGCCCGTCCCGCGCCACGGCGCTCGCGCCGTTCCGTCCGGATGGGGGTCCACGCCATGACCGAACGCAAGCCGCCGGGGCTGCCCGTCGAAACCTGGGTCGACCGCCAGATCCGCGAGGCCGAGGAGCGCGGCGAGTTCCGCGATCTGCCGGGCGCGGGCAAGCCGCTCCCCGCGCTCGACCAGCCGTACGACGACCTGTGGTGGGTCAGGGGCAAGATGGCGGAGGAGCAGCTGTCCTACCTGCCGCCGTCCCTCGCCCTGCGCAAGGAGGCCGAGGACGCGCTGGCCGCCGCGCTCGCGGCGCGCGGCGAGCGCGAGGCGGAGCGGATCATCGAGGACGTCAACGAGAAGATCCGGGCCGCGATCCGCCACCCGCTCGAAGGCCCGCCGCTGAACCTGGCGCCCTTCGACACCGCGCACGTCCTGCGCGAGTGGCGCGCGCGGCACGGCCGCGCCTGACCGGGCCCCGAAGGGCGGCGGGACCGCCGGTCACAGGGGCCGCTGCCGCGACTCCAGGATCTCGCGACGCCTGGCCAGCCGGTGGGTGCGGCGGATCTCCGCCTCCTGGTACCGGCGGCGGTCGCGGTCGTCGCCCGGCACGACGGGCGGCACCGGGCGCGGCTTGCCCTCCTCGTCGACGGCGGCGAACACCAGGTACGCGGTGCCGACCCGGGTCGCGGGCGTCGACTCGTTCCACCGCTCCGCGAGCACCTTGACGCCGATCTCCATCGAGGTGCGGCCGGTCCAGTTCACCTGGGCGTGCACATGGACGAGGTCGCCGACCTTGACCGGTTCGAGGAAGACCATCTCGTCCATCGACGCGGTGACGGCCGGGCCTCCCGAGTGCCGCCCGGCGACGGCGCCCGCCGCGTCGTCGACGAGCTTCATGATCACGCCGCCGTGCACGGTGCCGAGCAGGTTCACGTCGTTCTGCGTCATGATGTGCGAGAGCGTGGTGCGCGAGGCGGCGGTGGGCTTGCCCGGGAGTCCGGACGCTTCGGGAAGTTCGGCCATAAAGCCAGCGTAAGCGCCCCTCGCGCGCGCCCGCGTATTGCATCAGGTCTGCCACATTCCCCGCCCCGGGGCCCCGTTGATCACGCGCGCCGGGCAGACTTGCCTGCTATGAGCGACTGGCCCGACGGGTGGACCGACGACGACCAGCCCCGCGACCGGGACCGCTACGGACGGGGCAGCGGCAGCGCCCGCCCTGAGGGGGCCCGGGTGATGCCCCAGGTACCCAGACAGCCCCAGCCGCAGCCCCGCGCGCCGCGCCGCGGCCGGTCCGGCTACGACTCCGGGTACAACGAGGGCCAGGTGTACCGGGGCGCGGGCGCGCGGCGCGCGGCGCCGCCGCCCCAGGGGCCACCGCAGCCCCCGCACGACCCGTACGGCCCCTACGGTGACGGCGGCCACGGCGCCGCGCCGCGCCGCCCCCGGCGCAGCCTGCGCCGCCGGATCGGGCTGACGGCGCTCGGTCTCGTCGTGGTGCTGCTCGTCACCTCGATCGCCACGTACTTCTGGGCCGACGGCCAGCTGCGCCGCGAGGTCGACCTGGCCTCGGTCGAGGACCGGCCCGAGCCGGGCCGGGGCACGAACTACCTGATAGTCGGCTCCGACAGCCGCGAGGGGCTGACCGAGGAGGAGCAGCAGGAGCTGCGCACGGGCAGCACCGAGGGCAAGCGCACGGACACGATCATGCTGCTGCACGTCGGTGAGAACGGGAACACGATGGTCAGCCTCCCGCGCGACTCGTGGGTGACCATCCCGGAGTTCACCGGCTCGGTCTCGGGCGACCGCATCCCGGCGCAGCAGCAGAAGCTGAACGCGGCCTACTCGATCGAGGGCGCCGAACTCCTCGTCCGCACCGTCGAGTACAACACCGGCCTGCGGATCGACCACTACGCGGAGATCGGCTTCGGCGGGTTCGCGAGCGTGGTGGACGCGCTCGGCGGCGTCGAGATGTGCTTCGACGAGCCGGTCCAGGACCGGAACTCGGGCGCCGACTTCGAGGCCGGCTGCCAGCGGCTGAACGGCGCCGAGTCGCTCGCCTTCAACCGCCAGCGCTACCAGGAGGCCGAGGGCGACCTCGGGCGCACGCAGAACCAGCAGGAGTTCCTGGGCACCCTCGCCGACCAGGCGGCGTCCCCCTCGACGCTGCTGAACCCGTTCCGGCTGGTCCCGACGATGAACGCGAGCCTGGACGCGCTGATCGTGGACGAGGACATGAGCCTGTGGGACCTGCGCGCGATGTTCTGGGCCATGCGCGGCGCGGAGCGCATGAACATGCCGGTGGCCGACCCGGGTTACCAGACCCCGGCCGGCTCGGCCGTGCTGTGGGACGAGGCCCAGTACGAGCAGCTGATGACGCAGCTGAGGAACGACGAAGAGGTGACGGTCGGCCGCTGACGGCCCCCAACCGCGCGCCCGTCACCGTTCAGGTGACGGGCGCGTGGACGTTCGGGCTCAGACGGCAGGACCGCGGGGCCCTCAACCACCGAGCCCGAGCCCGTCGACGACGCCTCGCCCCTCGGCCTTCAAGGGGAAGCCCATCGTACGGCCGCTCACCGGCTTCTCCGACTGAGCGGATCACCGACATCGAAATGGCCTTCCATCCACAAGTCACCCAGTGCGGCCCCGGACTGGAGCATCGCGCGGACCCGCTCGCTGTCGGACACGCGGAAGGCGCGCGTGTAGCCGTCGCGCTCGCGATGCAGGATACGTAGCTCGTCGGCCCGAATGCCGTTCACGAAAAAGGGGGCGTGGGTCGAAACAATCACCTGACTACGCTCGGTCGCCGCCCGGCACTTCTCCGCCAGCTCGGGCAGGAGTGCCGGGTACAGGTGCTTTTCCGGCTCCCCGATGCCGACCAGGGAGGGCAGCTCGGCAGCGTGGAGGACGACCAGGTAGGAAAGCATGGTGAGCGTGCCGTCCGATGCCCAGCGGGACTGGACCGGATCGTCGAACGGAGCATCCTTGAGCTGGAGGAGCAAGCGGCCGTCGTCCAGCGGCCTCGTTGCCACCCTCTCCAGTTGCGGTACCCGCAGGGCGAGGGTTCCCAGAAGCTGATCGAGCCGCGCCCCGCCCTGTTCCACCAGGAATTGCATGACATTGGGGAGATTGTCACCAGACTTCGACAGCCTCTCCTGAGGGCCGGCCTCCGGAATGCCCCGGCTGTCGCGGAAGGTGCCGCTGGGGAGATATCAGTCGGTGATGTACCGGCGGAGCGCACGGACGCGCGGGTGCGCGGCCAGTTGACCGAGCGTGCTCACCGCCAGAAGATCCGGCGAGTCCAGCTCTTCACCGCCCTTTGTGCCGCTTTCCTCGGGAATGTCACCGGCGATCACCGTCCCCTTGCCGCGCTTGAAGTCGAGGAACGTACACGGTCGCCCATGCACCCGCTCCCGGCACCAGCGCAGCGATTCGGAGACGACCTCGGGCCCGCGCCGTCCGTCGTCGATCGCCAGCTGGTAAGTGATGGGGGTGAGACCGGGCTCCCGGTACGTGATCTCGAACTCCACGGCCCCCTCAGCGCCACGGGAACGGAGCTCTCTCCCTCGCCCACGCCTGTCCCATGCGCGTCGCAGCCCGTCGTCGAAGCACTCGGACAGGAAAGCGAAGACGTCGAGAAGTGTGGACTTCCCGCTGCCGTTGGGGCCGATGACCACGGTCAACGGCGTGATGTCGGACAGCCGCAGATCCCGCAGCGCGCGGTAGTTCTTGACACGCAGGCTTTCGATGCGAGCCAGGCCGCCATCTCCCTGTCGGTACCCGCTTATTGAACGTGATCGGGCGCGTGGCCGCGTGGACGTCCGGGCTCAGGTGGTGGGGCCGCCGTGCTTGATCGCGGTCACGAAACCGGACCACGCCACCGGGCCGAACGCCAGCACCGCGCCCTCCGCGCACTTGGAGTCCCGCACCGGCACCATAGGCAGGCCGTCCGCCACCTCCACACACTCGGCACCTTGCCCGTTGCTGTAGGAGCTCTTCCGCCAAGCGGCGACCGCACGCATGTCACGCATCTGCTGCATCTTCGTATTCTCTCAGGTACTCACGGATAAGGTCGAGCGATTCGCGCTCCGGCAGCGCCTTCGAACGCGCCACGTCGAACAACTGGGTCAGCTCAAAGATCTGCCGAGGCGACTCCGCCGCCTGCCCGGCGGCGAACCCCTCGGTGTAGGCCAGCGAGGAGCCGTTCCGCAGGGTCAGCAGGCTCATGCTGCCGCCCATCATGGGGTGTACCCCCTGGCTGAAGGGCAGCACCTGCACCATCATGTGCTGCGGTCGGCAAGCTTCGAGAAGCGAGGAGATCTGATCACGCATGCACCGGGCGTCCCCTATCGGCCGCTTGAGACCCGCCTCGTCCATGATCGCCCAGAAGAAGGGCGGTTCCGCGCGTTCGAAGATGCGCTTGCGGCGCATGCGGGTGGCGACGCGCTCCTCGACCTGCTCGTCCGACTCCCACGGCATGGAGGCACGGAACAACTCACGCGCGTACTCCTCCGTCTGAAGCAGCCCCGGCACCAGGCTTGATGTGAAGACCTGGATGCGCTCGGACTTCGGTTCGTTGCGGAGGACGCCCTGCCCGTAGTCCGGAATGGACAGGTCCTGCGCCATCTCCAGCAGATCGGCAAATAGGTCCGATGTCTCGAAGAAACGGTCGAGCGCCGCAGCGAGGGCGGCCGATGGCGCCTGCTCGCCCCGTTCGACCCGACCGAGATAGCCGTACTGGTAGGTCAGTTCACCGGCCAGATCGCGCAAAGACAGCTTGCGCGCCATGCGGAGACGTCGCATGTGACGGGCCAGCAAGTCCGCCGGATGCGGGCCCTCGTGATTGAACTCCACCTGCCTCACCCCTTCGTGACCGGGCCAGAACATCGCAGGCGGCAGACGCGCACGTCAACCGCGCCGAGCGCTGCGGAAACGCCCCACAACGGCGGCGACATGCGGCCCGCTCCACGTGTACACGCCCCCCTTGGACACGGCACGGCACTCGAAAGAGGGATGACACGAATTCCCCACCCACGGCGGCGACTCGGCACAGGCCACGGCACCGCAGCCGCGCTGGACGGCCGCCTGCCCCTGGTCGGCGTCTCCTCTGTCCTCGACCGTCGCCGGGAACGGGGTCTGCCCGTCGAGTGACCCGGGCGGTGTTTCCGCAGCCCCCGCTGCGCGCCGTGCCGAACGGCGCGGCCCGGAGGGGGCGTTACCCGCTCCGGGCTGCGGCGTTCGGCACGGGCTTCTGGCGGCGCGGCCCCGGGGTCAGCGGACGCAGAGGCAGAACGGGTGGCCCGCCGGGTCGGCGTAGACGCGCCAGTCGCGCGTGCCGCCGCTGTCGCCCTCAAGGAGGGTCGCGCCCAGCCGCAGCACCTCGGCCTCCGCCGCTTCGAGCTGGTCCCTCGGCACGTCCAGGTCGAGGTGGAACTGCTGCGGCATCTCGGTGCTGGGCCAGCGCGGCGGCTGGTGGTCAGGGGACGCCTGGAACGCGAGCTGCCGCCCGTGCGGGCCGATCAGCTCCACCCAGCGCCCCTCCTCCTCGTCGTCGATCCGCCAGCCGAGCACCGCCGCGTAGAACTCCGCGAGTTCGCGCGGATTGCGGCAGTCGAGAACGGTTACTCCCATCGTGGCGACAGCCATGGCACCTCGTCTTCCTCGTGAACCATCAGGGCAGCGTTACCTGTATAGCGCTTCAACCAGTAACGGTTACCTCATCATGGCGGTTCGCCGGTAACGTTGCAAGGGACATGGGAGAGCGAACGACGCCGAGCGGCCTCGTCCTCGTCGAGACGCTGATCAACACGGTCGACCTGGAGGCGGGGCGCGACGCGCTGACCGCGCCGGACGGGCTCGACGCGTTCGCGCGCGACGCCTCGGTCGCGCTGGCGCCGGACGACGTGCCGACCGTGACGCGCCTGCGCGAGGCGCTGCGCGCCGCGTGCGCCGCGCACACCGGGCGCGCGATGCCGGCGAGTACGGCCGCCGACCTGGCGGACCTGTTCGCGGACGCCCCGCTGGTCCTGCGCGTCGATGCCGCCACCGGGGCCGCCCGGCTGCACCCGGCCGCCGGTCTGAGCGGCGCGCGGGCCCTGACGGCCCGCGTCGCGGCGGCCGTCGCCGCTGCGGAGGCCGACGGAACGTGGCAGCGCCTCAAGGCGTGCGAGGCGGAAAGCTGCCGCTGGGCGTACTACGACCACAGCCCGGCGGGCCGCCGCCGCTGGTGTTCGATGCAACTGTGCGGCGCGCGTTCCAAGATGCGCGCCTATCGCGCGAAACGACGCACACCCTGACCGGTTCCCCGGCACCGCACACGACCGAAGCGCGCGCACGGCCGGGTCCCCGTTGGGCTTCGCGGTCTCCGGGCCGGACGGGGAACGCCCCGGCCTGACCCCGCCCGCTTCCGCCCGCCTCCTGTTCGGCCTTCGCCGCGCCCCGCCCGCCGGTTCGCGGCGGTACGTTCTCCCCTGCCCGCCACCCGCGCGGCCCGGGGCCCGCAGCGCGATCGCGCGCTGTTCCCGCGCTGCCGGAACGCTCGGCGGGCCCTCCGTTTCCCCGGCCCCGACCGGCGCGCGGGCCGCCCGCACGGAGCACCCGGGCCGGATCGGATCACCGACCGGAACGCGGACAGAGACGAACCGACAGAGACAAGGAGAACGCCATGACGGAGACAGACGCCCAGGCCGGACCGGCCACGGTCGAGACCTATGCGTCCCGGACGCCCGACGCGGAGGGCTGGCGCGGCGTGCCGTTCGTCCACCCGGCCATGGACGGCGGAAAGCACGACGGTGGCCCGATGCCGCCCGAGGCCCCGCGACCGCCGGAGCCGAGCCCGTCCGACGACGGCCGGTAGCCGCGCGTCCGTGCCGTTCCGCGCCGGGCGCGCGCCCCGCATGGAACGGCGCTGACCGGCATGGAACGGCGCTGACCGGCCCTGACCGGCGCGGGGCAGCACGGTACGGCGCGGTACGGCGCGCTCCCGAGCGCGTTCGTACACTTGCTCCGATGGTGCTACCCGCGGCCCTGCCGTCCCCCCTCGTGACGCTGACCGATCCGGACCTGGCCGACTCGGGCATCGAACTGCGGCTCAAGCGGGACGACCTGATCGCACCCGGCGGGATATCGGGCAACAAGTGGCGCAAGCTGGTCCCGAACCTGCGCGCCGCGCTCGACGAGGGCCACACCCGGCTGCTCACGTTCGGCGGCGCCTGGTCCCACCACATCCACGCCGTCGCAGCCGCCGCCGCTGCCTGCGGCCTGGCGAGCGTCGGCGTGATCAGGGGCGACGAGCTGGCCGACGCCCCGCGGAACTGGTCGCTCGCCGAGGCCGAGCGCAACGGGATGGAGCTGGCGTTCGTGGACCGCCGCACCTACCGCGAGACGCTCGCGCACCTGGACGACCCGGCCACCCGCCGCCGCATCGAACGCCGCTGGGGCCGCTGCTACGTACTTCCCGAGGGCGGCAGCAACGCCCTCGCCGCGCGCGGCACGGCCGGTCTCGTCGAGGAACTGCCCGGCCTCGGGCCGCGCGACCTCGTGTGCTGCCCGGTGGGAACCGGCGGCACGCTCGCCGGCATAGCCGCCGCCCTCCCGGCGGGCGCGCGGGCCTGGGGCGTCGCGGTCCTCAAGGGCGGCGCGGGCTACCTGGAGGACGAGGTGACCCGGCTGCACCGGTCCGGCTGGGCCCGGACGTTCCCCAACTGGCACATCAGCCACACGCACCACGGCGGCGGCTACGCGCGGCTGCCCGCCGCGCTCACCGCGTTCGCCAGCGCGTTCGAGGAACGCCACGGCCTGGCCGTCGAGCCGCGCTACGTCGCCAAGATGCTGCACTGCGTCTACGACACCGCCCCCGCGCTGCCGCGCGGCACCCGCGTCACCGCCGTGATCACCGGCCCGCCGCACGCTCCGGCCGCCGAAGCCGCGGAAGCCGCCGAAACCCCCGATCCCGGACCGGGCCGGGCTCGCTGAGGGCGGCCGCTGCCCGGTTCCCGCCCCTCGTCACGCCGCCTCCCGAACGGTCCGCAGCGCCTCCATGGCCTCGCGTTCCACGCGGGAGAGTTCACCGATGACCGTGCCCGCCCGCGCCAGGCACCGCGCGTCGCCCGAGGTACCGGCCTCCGCGATGAGTGCCGCGGCCTGCGTCCACAGGGTGGCCGCCTCGGCGTACAGGGCGTGGCCGGTGCGCAGTACGCCACAGTCGAGGTGCTCGGCGCACTCGGCGAGGAAGTCGCGGTAGAGGTTGCGGAACAGGGCACCGCCGGTGCCGGCGTTCTCCATCATGGCGGCGGCCCGCGGCAGGTCGCGTTCCGGTGCGTCGGTCCGCCGGAGCCACGTGGGCACCAGGGTGGCGGCCTTCGCTATGCCCCGGTGGCCCAGGTTGGAGATGGGGGGAGTGAGGAAGGCGTCGGCGCAGTCCGCGACGGCGCCGACGATCCACTCCCGCGGAGCGGGCGGGTCCCCCGGGAGGGTGAGGGTGAAGGACCGGTGGCGCGCGGTCATCGGACCGCGCGCGGCCCTGGCCCGGGCGAGGCCGTCCAGGCTGGTGGACACCGCTCCCCCCTGCTGCTGGGTGTCCACGAGGTAGGCGTCGTGGTCGTCGTAGCCGTACATGGCGACGACGTGACCGCCGAAGTGCACTTTCGTCCCGAAGTAGTCCAGGTGGTAGCTGTCGAGTTGCAGCCCGACGGGGCGGCCCGCGTCGAGCGGCGCGGCCACGTTGTCCCACGCCCTGCGGGGGGACGTAGTCTCCCGGACCTCCAGTTCGAGTCCCAGCCGAGCGGCCAGGTTCCTGGTGAGCTCGAAGGGCTTGACCCGCCCGCCCAGGAAGGGGAAGCCGATGCTCTTGCTGTCCCAGTAGATGAAGGACAGACCGGAGCCGAGTCCGAACAGCATCGGTTCCGACAGGTCGAGGCCCTGGTGCCGCAGCAGCACCCCGAGAGCGGTCGTCTCGCAGTGCTGCGCGCCGCGGGCGTCGATGTCGATCACCGTGGTCATGCGGTACCCCTCAGGTCGCGGACGATCAGCCGTGCTGGTGGGCATCCTCGCAGGTCCTCGGCCGGGCGCCGCGCGCCGACCACCGCGCGCAGGCGATCACGCCTCGGCGGGCGCCGCGCCGAGCAGGGGGAGGCAGGGGGCGAGGCCGTGGACGGCCACGGGCACGTCGAACGCGGGGGCCGCGGCCTCCCATCGTTCGCGCGACAGGCGCAGCCGCACCTCGGTGGCCGGCCGGCCGCGGATCGCGAACCGCTGGACGCCGTCCCGTTCGTAGCCCAGCTTCTCCGACACGCGCAGCGACGCGGCGTTGTGGTCGAACGCGCCCGAGACCGCCTCGACCGCGCCGAGCCCGGCGAACGCCAGGTGCAGCGCCGCCACCCGCATCTCGGTGCCGATGCCCTTGCCCTGGTACCGCGCCCCCAGCCACGAGCCCGTGCCGACCTCGCGCAGCACCGCGAAGTCGCGCGCGTACACGTCCTGCACCCCGGCCGGCTCGCCGTCGACGAACACGGCCAGTTGCAGCGACCAGTTCTCCGGGCTCCAGTCGGCCCGCCGCAGCCAGTGGTACCGCAGCACGGAACGGGCCCGCTCGGCCGGCGGCTGGTCGGTCCACGGCACCAGGAACGGCATCTCCTCCGGCGGGTGAAGCCCCTCGGCCGCGAGATCCGCGAGCACGGCCAGCTCGTCGGTGTCCGGCAGGCGGAGTTCGAGGCGCGGGGTGGTCACGCGGAGGGCGAGCATGGGCCAGTGGTCGGTGGTCGGCATGCGCCATTGTGGAACGCGCGCCGGGCCGGAATCACCCGGTTTTCCCGGCCCGGCGCGCTTCGCGCGTGCGCCCCGCGCAGAGAGTCCGCGCGTGCGCCCCGCGCCCGCGGTCCGTCCCGCTCAGTTCACGGTGGCCGAGAACGAGTCGACGCCGAGACCGGCCCCGCCCACCCAGGGCTCGAAGCCGGCCTGGACGCTGGTCAGGTACCAGTCCTGGCGTGCGAGGCCCCGGTTGACCGCCTGGTTCACGAAGTCCTTCACATCGAAGCTCCAGCTGCTGATCGCCGAGGGCGCGACGAACGAGATGACGTCGTTCGATCCGTTGCTCCCGGTCCACACCTCCCAGGTGCGCCCGCCGACGTTCGCCGTGCCGGTGCGCGAGCCGATGGGCTGGACCGGGCCGACGCGGTGGAACCAGATCATGATCTCGGTGCGGTTGACGCCGTTCGTCCTCGGCGTCGGGTCGAGCCAGATGTCGTACGACGCGTTGTACACTGCGCCGCTGCCCGCGCCGTAGTTGTACGTGATGCTGCTCGGCACGCTGCCGATCGAGTCGATCCGGCGGGGCAGCCGGGTGCCGGGTGAGCAGTTGGTGTAGTGGCAGCCGTTGAACAGCGACGGGTACGACTTCGGCGCGCCGTTCGTCGGGACGCTGCCGTCCGCCCGGGTGATGCGGAACCCGGAGCCGGTCACGTCGATGCACTGGGTGGCGCTGGTGCCCCAGCGGTTGTTCTGCGCGATGTACGAGCCGACGACGGCCGTTCCGTACTGGTCGCAGATCTGGACGTTCGCGAGGGCGGGCGCGGTGCCGGTGGCCGTGGCGGTCAGCGTTCCCGCGGCGACCGCGAGCGCGGTGACCACGGCGCGGACGCGTGAGGTGATGCGTAAGGTCATGTTGCTCCTCCTGCGGGTGGGGCCCCTGGGCGGGGGTCCGTGAAGGGGAGCGCTCCCAAACGTGCCGCAGCGGACTCTAGAGCCGGGGCCCACCCCTGGCAAGGCACGGAACGCGCCCCTCCCCCCTCCCTCACCCGACGGCCCGCGCCCCCGCCCTCACCTCCCCCGGCCTCACCCCGCGCGCCGGCGGCCCGCGAGCACCCGGTTGGCCAGCCACACCGCCGCCCACAGCACCAGGCCCACGACCATCAGCCAGCCCGCGATGCGGTAGTCGTCCGCCGGCCGCCCGGCCAGCGGGCCCGCGAGGTAGGCGCACAGCACGGCGCCGATGACGGGCAGCGCGGTGGGCGCCCTGAAGTGCCGGTGCGCGACGCGGTCGCGGCGCAGCACGAGGACGGCGACGTTCACGACCGCGAACACGCACAGCAGCAGCAGGGACGTCGTGCCGCCGAGGGAGTCGAGGTCGGCCCAGCCGATGAGGAGGAACGCGAGCAGGGTGGTGAACACGATCGCGACCCAGGGCGTCCTGCGGCGCGGCAGCACCCGGCCGAGCGGCGCTGGGAGCGTGCGTTCGCGGGACATGCCGTAGAGGAGGCGGCTGGCCATCAGCATGTTGATGAGCGCCGAGTTCGACACCGCGAACATCGTGATCCACGCGAAGAGGTCGAGCGGGAAGCCGGGCGCGCCCGCCTCGACGACCTTCAGCAGGGGCGTCTCGCCCTCGCCGAGTTCGCTCGGGGCCACGAGGGTGACGCTGGCGACCGCGACGAGCACGTAGATGACGCCGGTGATCGTGAGCCCGATGAGCATGACGCGCGGGAAGATGCGCACGGGGTCCTTGGTCTCCTCGGCCATGTTCACCGAGTCCTCGAAGCCCACCATGGCGAAGAACGCGAGGGCCGTCGCCGCCGTGACCGCGCCGAACGCCGTTCCCTCGCCCGTCGTGTCGAACTCACCGACGCGGGAGAAGTCGCCGTTCCCCTGGAACACGGCCCACGCGCCGATCGCGATGACGATCATCAGACCGGTCAGCTCGACGATGGTGAGCAGGACGTTGGCCTTGACGCTCTCGCCCACGCCGCGCAGGTTGATCAGGCTGATGCCCGCCATGAAGGCGAGCGCGATGATCATCGTGGCGCGGGCGTGGTCGCCGTCGACGCCGAGGGCCGACAGCAGGTTGGCGGCGAACGCCTTCGACGCGCTCGACGCCGAGGTGAGGCCCGAGCACATCACCGCGAACGTGACGATGAAGGTGAGGAAGTGGATGCCGAACGCCCGGTTGGTGTACGCGGCGGCGCCGCCGGCCCTCGGGTACTTGGTGACCAGTTCCAGGTAGCTCGTCGCGGTCAGCATGGCGACGACGAACGCGAGCAGGAACGGCAGCCACACCGCGCCGCCCACCTCGGCCGCGACCTTGCCCGTGAGGGCGTACACGCCGGTGCCGAGGATGTCCCCGACGATGAACAGCAGGAGCAGCCCGGGGCCGATCACCCGCTTGAGTTCCGTGCCGCCCTCGGGGCCTCGTTCGGTACCGCCCCCGGGGGCCGCGGCGGGCGCCCGGCCCTCGCTTGGTGTGCTGTCCGGCATGGAAGAAACGATTGCCGGAACCGCCGGGGCCAAACCGATGTGGCCCGCTATGCCGTCGGCCGGCCCAGTGCCCGGTACGTCCAGTCGGCCTTGCGCCACAGCACGGGGTCCAGCGTGTTGCGGCCGTCCAGGACGTGCCGTTCCGAGACGACGTCGCCGAGCGCGGCCGGGTCGATCTCGCGGAACTCCCGCCACTCCGTCAGGTGCAGCACGGCGTGCGCCCCTTGCGCCGCCTCGGTGACACCGTCGGCGTAGCGCAGGGTCGGGAAGACCCGTTTGGCGTTCTCCATCGCCTTGGGGTCGTAGACGGTGACCTCGGCGCCCTGGAGGTGCAGCTGGCCCGCGATGTTGAGGGCGGGCGAGTCGCGGACGTCGTCGGAGTCCGGCTTGAACGCGGCGCCGAGGACCGCGATGCGCTTGCCGAGCAGGGAGCCGCCCAGCGTTTCCCTGGCCAGCTCGACCATGTAGACGCGGCGCCGCATGTTGATGGCGTCGATCTCGCGCAGGAACGACAGCGCCTCGGCCGCGCCCAGCTCGCCCGCGCGGGCCATGAAGGCGCGGATGTCCTTGGGCAGGCAGCCGCCGCCGAACCCGATCCCGGCCCGCAGGAACTTGCGCCCGATGCGGTCGTCGTGCCCCAGCGCCTCCGCGAGCTTGAGCACGTCGCCGCCCGCGGTCTCGCAGACCTCGGCCATGGCGTTGATGAAGGAGATCTTGGTGGAGAGGAACGCGTTCGCCGCCGTCTTGACCAGCTCGGCCGTCGGCAGGTCGGTGACGATGAACGGCGAGCCCTCTGCGACCGGCTTCGCGTAGACCTCGCGCAGCAGCGACTCGGCGCGGCTCTCGCCGCCCGTGGCCGCCGTTCCCCCGCCGCCGGCGACGCCGACGACGATGCGGTCGGGGCGCAGGGTGTCCTCGACGGCGAAGCCCTCGCGCAGGAACTCCGGGTTCCACGCCAGCTCGGCGGCCTCGCCCGCGGGGGCGAGTTCGGCGATGCGGCGCGCGAGGCGGCTCGCGCTGCCGACCGGCACGGTCGACTTGCCGACCACGAGCGCGGGCCGGGTCAGGTGCGGGGCGAGGGATTCGACCGCGCTGTCGACATAGCTCATGTCGCACGCGTACTCGCCCGGCTTCTGCGGGGTGTTGACGCAGATGAAGTGGATGTCGCCGAACTCCGCCAGCTCCGCGAAGGAGGTGGTGAACGACAGCCGGCCGGAAGAACCCGGCAGCCCGGCCACGTGCCGGGCGAGCAGGTCTTCGAGCCCCGGCTCGTAGATCGGCGTCTGCCCGCGGGAGAGCGCCTGGGTCTTCTCGGGGACGATGTCGAGGCCGAGCACCTCGAACCCCAGCTCCGCCATGGCGGCGGCGTGGGTCGCGCCCAGATATCCGAGTCCGATCACTGCGATCTTCGGAGCCATGGGAACGAGCATAGACGGCGGCTGTCGGGAAGCTCACGCGCCAGTGCGGGTTCCCTCGCCCTAGGATGGCATGTTACTTAACAGTCATTAGCATCGTCGCTCGCAGGGAGTGAGACACGTGGCAGGAGCCGCAGACTTCGACCTCTACCGCCCGGCGGAGGAGCACGACATGCTCCGCGACTCGGTACGCGCGCTGGCCGAGGCGAAGATCGCCCCGTTCGCGGCCGAGGTGGACGAACAGGCCCGCTTCCCCCAGGAAGCCCTCGACGCGCTGGTGAGCAACGACCTGCACGCGGTGCACGTACCCGAGGAGTTCGGCGGGGCGGGGGCCGACGCGCTGGCGACGGTGATCGTCATCGAGGAGGTCGCGCGCGTGTGCGCCTCCTCGTCCCTGATCCCCGCCGTCAACAAGCTCGGCTCGCTGCCGCTGATGCTGTCCGGATCGCGGGAGTTGCAGGCCAAGTACCTGACGCCGCTGGCCAAGGGCGAGGCGATGTTCTCCTACTGCCTCTCCGAGCCGGACGCGGGCTCGGACGCGGGCGGCATGAAGACGCGGGCCGTGCGGGACGGCGACCACTACGTGCTCAACGGCGTCAAGCGGTGGATCACCAACGCCGGCGTCAGCGACTACTACACGGTGATGGCCGTCACCGACCCGGACAAGCGGACGCGCGGCGGGATCTCCGCGTTCGTGGTCGAGAAGGGCGACGAGGGCGTGTCGTTCGGCGCCCCCGAGAAAAAGCTGGGCATCAAGGGCTCGCCGACCCGCGAGGTGTACCTCGACAACGTGCGCATCCCCGCCGACCGCATGCTCGGCGAGGAGGGCACGGGCTTCGCGACGGCCATGCGCACGCTCGACCACACGCGGATCACCATCGCCGCCCAGGCCCTCGGCATCGCCCAGGGCGCGCTCGACTACGCCAAGGGCTACGTGCGCGAGCGCAAGCAGTTCGGCAAGCCGGTCGGGGACTTCCAGGGCGTGCAGTTCATGCTGGCCGACATGGCGATGAAGCTGGCGGCGGCCCGCGAGCTGACCTACGCGGCGGCGGCGAAGTCCCAGCGGATGGACGGCGACCTGACCTTCTTCGGCGCGGCGGCCAAGTGCTACGCGTCCGACGCGGCGATGGAGATCACGACGGACGCGGTCCAGCTGCTCGGCGGCTACGGCTACACGCGGGATTACCCGGTGGAGCGGATGATGCGGGACGCGAAGATCACGCAGATCTACGAGGGCACGAACCAGATCCAGCGCGTGGTGATGGCCCGCAACCTCCCCTGACGCTCGCCCGGGGCGGGGCCCGTGCGGCCCGGCCAGGACGGACGGGGCCGCCCCGCATCGGTGGGGGCGGCCCCGTTTCCCATGCCGGCCGCCCGCGGTGCACCGGCCCGGAGCAGGCCGGTGGCCGGGCTCCCGTCAAGGCATGCGACGACGGTCGAAAGGCTGGGGCCCGACGCGGAGTCCCGCCATGCTCGGGCCGTTCGCGACACGCTCGGGCCGTTCGAGAAGGGTGCGTTCCGGCGGCATCGGGCACGACGCCACATTCGGGAGGCAAGAGTGAGGACAGCCTTTGCACGCCACGTGCCGCGACGGTGGTCGGGCCACCGCCTGCTGCGCTGGCTCGGTATCCCGGTGGCCCTGGTGGCCACCACGCTGCTGACGGCACCGGCCGCCCACGCGGAGATCCGGGAGACGCGGACGATCAACTTCCAGGACGACGGGGCCTACGCGATCGTCCACTACGGCGAGGACGCCGAGGGCCACTACCTCCAGTTCTACCTGCACGACACCCTGGACGACGGCCTGTGCGCCGTGGCACGCGCCGACTTCAGGGTCGACCAGGGACCCACGGGTCACCACCACATCGACCCGGGGCAGGTCACGCTGTGCGAGGACGGCGCGCAGGCCTGGTCAGAGCGGTGGTACCCGGAGCCGAACAACGACGGGGAGGAGGACGGGTCCGACACCTGGGAGATCGTCGGAATCCGGTGGGCCGACGCCTGCCGGGAGGAGCTCGACGGCACGAGGGCCTGCCGGTGGGGAGACGGCGAGCCCGACGTCAGCGTCCACAACATCCCCCTGCTTCCCTGAGGACTGGGCTGGACCGGTGCGGCGGCGACCTGGCGCCGCCGCCACCGCGCGTTCGCCGTTCAGAGCGCCGGTGACCTGCCCGGCGCTCCGCCCCGCCGGTCCGCCGCCGGCGGGAGGTCGCGGGTCAGGCGGGCGAGGGGCTCGGGTATGCCGCGCGCGGCCAGGCTCCGCCGCAGGAGCGCGAGGTCCGCGCCGCGGGCGCGGAGGTGGTCGAGCAAGGGGCGGTAACGGTCGGGGCGGTCGCGGAGGAACTCGGTGGTCAGCCGCAGCTCAAGGCGCACGCAGTCGACGGAGAGGCCGTCGCAGTCGGCCGTGACGAAGTGCCGCCAGGGTCCCGGGCCCTTGCACTCCCACCCGTCCTCGTCGCCCGCCTGCTCCACGGTGCTGAAGCTGAATCCGACGCCGTTCAGCGCGTAGCAGGCGTAGTACTGCCGCGAGACCTCGATCCAGCGCGGCGGCGCCACGCACGGCAGGTGCGCGAGCGCCGCCGCGGCGGCGTCGACGTCCCGGCGCCGGGCGAAGAGCAGGTCCACGTCGCCCACCGGAAGGTCCACGCCCTGCAAGGCCGCCGCGGCGGTGCCCACGAGCCGGTGGCGCGGCCGGGAGGCGGCGGCCCCGATCAGGCCGAGGCCCGTGCGCAGCACCGTCAGCAGGTCGTTCCGGTCGCGCGGCGGCCGGAGTCCGGTTGCGTCCATGGAGGACAGGATGCCCGCCGGGTCCGACAGTGCCGGGGGCCGAACGGCGCTCCGGGCGGTCGCGGCGGCGTTCCGCAAGGTCGCGGGCCAGGCGACGGGCCAGGCGGCCGAGCGGCCCCCGGCGTGGTGCCGGGGGCCGCTCGCGTGCGTGCCGCGCGGTGGACCGCGCGGCACCGGGCGCGCTCGCCGCCGCCGGGATCCGGGGTCTGCGGACCCGGGGCGGGCGGCGCGGCGCGCCCGCGCCTAACCGGCGTAGGTCTCGTACTCGGCGATCCTCGGCGTGCCGGACGAGCTGGTGATCTGGAACGTGATCTTGCGCACCGACGTCGCGGGGAAGGAGACCACACCCGCCCCGTTGCCCGAGGCGAGGACCGCCCCGGTGTCGGCGTTGAGGACCCGGTAGGAGCCGATGTTGCCCGTCGCGCCCGCGGCCTCGCGGATGTTGATCCTGGACACCGTGGTGGCCGAGTCCCACTTGATCGAGACGGAGCCGGTCGACCCGTTCGGCGACCAGTAGGTGCTCATGTCGCCGTCCCGCACGTCGCCGTAGCTCGTGCCGCTCGCCTTGCTGCTGCCGTCGGAGCCGGCGCCGATGCTGAGGTTGGTCCCGGTCGGGGGATCGGTCGGCTCGGGTTCCGGCTCGGTCGGGGGGTCGGTCGGCTCCGGCTCCGGCTCGGTCGGGTCGGGCGTCTGCGGCGTGCAGTTGCCGTCCGACACGCGCAGGCCGGTGTTGGCGCCCGCCGTCCGGTTCACGACGTCGGGCACGCAGGCGGCGGAGTCGAGGTTGTAGGAGTAGGGGATGCTGACGGAGGTGTTCGACTGCGGGTTGGGGCCCGCCGGGTTGGTGTCGCCGCTGCGGCTCGACCACTGGATGTTGTCGAACGTGTTGCCGTTGACCTGCCAGTAGCCGGCCTCGTCGGTGTAGAACGTGCCCAGCACGTCCTTGGAGTCCTCGAAGTAGTTGTTGTCCACCCGGGCACGGGCGCCCGCCCGGGAGTTGATGCCGGACTCGTGGATGTCCACGAAGTGGTTGTTGTAGATGTGGCCGATGCCGCCGCGCAGCAGGGGCGTGCGGGAGTCGATGTTCTCGTAGCGGTTGTGGTGGTACGTGACGAAACCGTTCGAGCGGTCGCTCTCGCTCGACCCGACGAGCCCGCCGCGGCCGGAGTTGCGCAGGATGCTGTAGGACAGGGTCACGTACTGCGTGTCGTTCTTCATGTCGAAGAGGCCGTCGAAGCCCTCCGACTCCCCGCCCGACGCCTCCAGGGTGACGTGGTCGACCCAGACGTTGCGGACGCCGCTCTCCATGCCGATGGCGTCGCCGCCGTTGGAGGTGGGCGAGCCCGACTTCTTGACGTTCTTGATGGTCACGTTCTGGATGATGATGTTCCTGGACTCACGGATGTGGATGCCCAGTTGGTCGAACGTGGCGCCGCTGCCGACCCCGACGATCGTGACGTTGCTGATCTGCTTCAGCTCGATCACGCCCGCGGCGGTGCTGCAACTGTCGCCCGACACCTTGCTGGTGTTGCCGTGGTTGATGGTGCCCTCGACCTGAATGATGATCGGGGTGCTGCTGCTCGCCCGGTTGCACAGGGCCGCGTGGATCGCGGTTCCCGTGGTGGCGCGGACGGTCTGCCCGCCCGCGCCGCCGGTGGTACCGCCGTTCTGCGAGGCGTATCCGGTGGCGCTGCCGGTGGCGGCCGACGCCTTGGGCATCGACAGCACCACGCCGGTCGCGGCCACGACGGCCATCAGGGCCAGCACGGCGTAGAGCCGTAGCGAGGCTATTCGTCTCATGTATCCGCTCGCCTTCCGTCGTCGAGTACGAGGGGGTGTCGCCGCGCACCGCGGCCGTCCCCGGGAACGCCGGGACCGGCGGCCCGCCGCCGGGTGGGTCGCCCGGGCGGCCCGGCGGGAGCGCGGTGCCGGATGGGGACCGCTTCGCCCGGGCCCGGCCGGGGCGCCGGAGCCGACGCGGCATGAACGTCCGGGGTCGCCGGAACCGGCCGCGAAGTGCGCGGGAAAGCGCTTTCAAAACGTCGCCCGGTCATGCCTCTGCCACCGTCGCGCCGCCGGGGTGGCGGCGACGGGAACCGGCGGCACGGCCGGCCGTTCGCCACGCGAAGCCGTCGTCGCGGGGTCCGCGATGGGCGGCTCGGAACGACTCCGTCGTGACGTCGTGCACCTTTCCTTCCGGGACGCGCGCCCTTACCCCGGATGCGGCGCGCGCCAGGTGGCCAGCGGCTCGCAGAACCGGAGCCGCGCCAGGCCCCTCATGGTCGTCACCTCCATGAGAACGCCTGGAAAGCGTTTTCTTTTTGGGAGAATAGGGCGGCCTCCACTGGACTGACAAGGCATCGTCGGCGAGCAAAATCGACATGTTCACGATCATCATGGGAGCGCTCCCCTGACCTGTCGCTTCGCCGGCGCGGGACGCGGCGATTCCGGCGGAACGCGTCCCCGCCGCCGCGCCCTGAGCGCGGGCCGGGGGCGCGCCGGGCGGTTCGGGGCGCGGGAACGCGGGTACTCGGGCCGCCGGTTCCGCGCGCCGGAAGGAAAGCCCCGGCGCGGGATGAGTACGGGAGGGAGCAAGTCGAGATGAAGATGCCGGCTGGACGTGGCGAGCTGTCGTCGGCGGTGGTGCGGGTGCTGGGCCTGCGGCCGGGCGAGGCCGGGGCCGACCCGTTCCGCGGGGTCGACGCGGAGGGCGCCGCGCCCTACGGCGAGGACCTGCACCTGGCGCTCTACCTCTGCTACGAGCTGCACTACCGGGGCATCGAGGGGGTCGACGACGCCTGGGAGTGGGACCCCCGGCTGCTGGCGCTGCGCGGCGCGCTGGAACGGCGCTTCCTCGGGGCGCTGCGCGCGGACGTTCCCGCGCGCGAGGACGCGGCCGGGCTGCTCGACGAGCTGCTGGTCGAACCGGTGAACGGCACGGGCGTCTCCTACTTCCTGCGCGACCGCGCGGGGATCGAGCAGGTGCGCGAGTACGCGGCGCTGCGTTCGCTGTACCACCTCAAGGAGGGCGATCCGCACGCCTGGGTGATCCCGCGCCTGACCGGCCGGGCGAAGGCGGGGTTCGTCGCGGTCGAGTACGACGAGTACGGGGGCGGGCACCCCGACCGCATGCATGTGCGGCTGTACGCGGACCTGATGGCGGACCTGGGCCTCGACACCCGGTACGGCCACTACATGGAGTCGGGAACCGCCGAGCTGCTCGCCACGGTGAACCTCATGTCGATGTTCGGGTTGCACCGTGCGCTGCGGGGGGCGCTCGTCGGGCACTTCGCGACCGTCGAGATCACGTCGTCGCCCGGGTCGCGGCGGATCGCGCAGGGCATGGAACGGGTCGGGGCCGGGCCCGCGGCGGTCGGCTTCTACACCGAGCACGTCGAGGCGGACGCGGTGCACGAGCAAATGATGCGGCGGGAAGTCGTGGGCGGCCTGCTCGCGGACGAGCCGGAGCTCGAACGGGATGTCGCGTTCGGGGTCGGGGCCACCGTCTGGCTTGAGGACCGGCTCGGCGAACGGCTGATCGAGGCGTGGGAGGCGGGGCGTTCCGCGCTACGCGCTCCCCTGTGATTCATCTTCTCCTGGCACGCGCGCTGCCTTCCCCGGCTCGCGCCCCGGCGTGCGCCGGAGCGGCTTGCTCCTGCGGCGGTGACTGGTGTCGCAGAACGGGAAGCGGCGGCTGCGGCGGCACGTGCACAGGGCGACGACGGGGCGGTCGGAGCGGACGACCGTTCCGTCGTCGAGGACGAACTCGACGGGCCCCTCGATGAGTACAGGGCCGCCGGGCTCCTGGGAGACCCGCCGGGCCTCGCGCGGCGCCCCGGAGGGAGCGCCCGGGGCAGCGGACGCGCCGCCCGGCCCGGCGGGCGGGGTGCCCGGCGCGCCGGTCGGGGCGTCCTGCGCGCCGGTCGGGGCGTCCTGCGCGCCGGTCGGGGCGTTCCGCGCGTCAGGCGGGACGTTCTGCGCGGACAACGGCCAGCTCCTCCCGGTCCTCGTCGGGCCCGATGAGCCCCCGGCCGCGCAGCCAGTCGGCGCGCGCCGACATGACCGGGCCGAACGGGATCAGCCGCCGGTCGGCGACCTCCGCCTTGCAACCGCCGGCGGCCAGGTGCGCCACGGTGCGGTCCGGGTCGCACAGCGCCGAGTGGACGATCAGCGCGACCCCGCCGGGCCGCAGCAGCAGGGGCAGTTGGGCGCAGATGCGGTCGAGCACCGCGCGGCCGTCCTCGCCCGCGTCCCAGGCCCTGGCCCGGCCGCGGCGCGGGAGCCGCGCGCGCGGCGAGACGACGTAGGGCGGGTTGGCGAGGACCAGGTCGAACGTCTGCCCGTGGACGGGCCGGAACAGGTCGCCGTGCCTGACGTGCACGGGCAGGCCGGCCAGCAGCGCGTTCAGCTTCGTGGTGAGCACGGCCCGCCGCGACGCGTCCACGGCCGTGACGTGCGCCGCCCCCTTGCGCGCGGCGGCGAGCGCCAGCGCGCCGGTGCCCGTGCCGACGTCGAGGACGCGGGCGCGTGGTGCCAGGGGTTCGCGCAGCAGCGCTTCCCTCAGCAGCGAGGTGTCGTCCTGCGGGGCGTACACGCCGGGGGGTCTCAGCAGCCACATGGCGCCCGGGTACCCCGCCGGTGGCGTTTCCAATCGCGAAGCCACCGGGGAGTCCCGCGGACCGGCCGGACGGCTCAGTCCGGTGCGTCGCCGCGGCGGACGAGGGCCTCGACGCCGTCGAGGAGGAAGTCGACGCCGTACATGAAGTCCTCGTCCCCGCTGGCCGCCTCCGGGCCGAAGACGCCCGAGGTCGCCACGCGGACGACGTGGGGGAACCGGGCGGGGTCGATGCGCGTGGCCAGCGTCCTGCCGTAGATCTCGCCCCACTCCTCGTAGGTGAACCCGGTGCGCGGCACGGCGCGGTTGATGGAGACGACCTGCCGCACGTCGGACAGGACGTAGTTGGTCAGGATCATGATCAGTCCGACCATGTCGCCGTCGCTCAGGCCGGTGCCGTCGAGCGAGGCGAGGGCGGCCTCAAGCCAGCTGAGGTTGTTGGGCCCGAGCGGCGGGCCGCTGAGCGGGATGTCGCACAGCCAAGGGCGGGCGAGCATCGTCGCGCGGGCGTCGAGGGCGTAGCAGGTGAGACGCCCGCGCCAGTCCTCGGGCCAGGCGCCGGTGTCCGGCTTCCCCATCACCGCGTCGAACATGAGGTCGAGCAAGTCCTCCTTGCGCGGGATGTAGCGGTAGAGGGACATGGTGGTGACGTCGAGTCGTTCGGCGATCTTGCGCATCGAGACGCCGCCGACGCCGTCCGCGTCCGCGATCTCCATGGCCGTTTCGACGATGCGGTCGAGGCTCAGCGCGCCGCGCGGCCCCCTGCTGCCGGGCGGCCTGGTGCGCCAGAGCAGGTCGATCATCGTCTCGACGTCCCGCGCCCCGGTCCGTTCGGCAGTCATCGTCCTCCCTCACCCACCCCGGTCGGCTCTCGATCGGCGCTTGACCGCATCCTAAAACTGTGTACCGTGTACACCGAAGTTTACGCCGTACACAGTTTCTGCCGCGGCGCGCGACGCGCTGCCGTACGACAACGGGGATGGAAGTGGCGAGATGACCGGACAGGCGATCGTGGCCGAGGGGCTGCGCAAACAATTCGGGAAGAAACGGGCGCTCGACGGGTTCGACCTCACCGTGCGCGCCGGAACGGTGCACGGGGTGCTCGGCCCGAACGGCGCCGGCAAGACCACCGCGGTGCGGGCCCTGACCACTCTGCTGCGCTTCGACGCGGGCCGGGCGGAGATCTGCGGGATCGATGTGGCGCGCCGGCCCGCCGACGTGCGCGGCGTCATCGCGCTCACCGGCCAGTACGCGGCCGTCGACGAGCAGCTGAGCGGCCGGCAGAACCTGGTGATGTTCGGACGGCTGCTCAAACTGCGCCCCGCCGCGGCACGGCGGCGCGCGGACGAACTGCTCGACACGTTCGGCCTGACGGACGCGGCCGGGCGCAACGCCGGCCAGTACTCGGGCGGCATGCGCCGCCGCCTCGACCTGGCGGCCAGCATGGTGGTGGTGCCGCGCGTGCTGTTCCTCGACGAGCCGACCACGGGACTCGACCCGCGCAGCCGCAACCAGGTGTGGGACGCGGTGCGCTCCCTGGTCGCCGGCGGCACGACCGTGCTGCTCACGACGCAGTACCTGGAGGAGGCCGACCAACTCGCCGCGCGCATCTCGGTGGTCGACGCGGGCCGCGTCGTCGCCGAGGGCACGGCGGACGAGCTGAAGGCGCGCATCGGCGGGGACCGGGTCGAGATCGTCGCCAGGCACGAGGCGGAGCTGCCGTCCGTCGCCGCCGTCGTGACCCGCGTGTGCCGGGCCGCCGCCGAGATCGACCGGGACACCCGCCGCGTCGGCGCGCAGGTCACGGACCGGGTCGCGGCGCTGACCGGCGTGGTCAGGGCGCTGGACGAGGCGGGCATAGCCGTGGAGGACATCGGCACCAGGCGGCCCACGCTGGACGAGGCGTTCCTGCGCCTGACCGGCCAGCGGCCCGGGCGGAAGGAGGCGGCGGCATGAGGCGCGCGCGGCTCGCGGCGGCGGACGGCTGGATCATGACCCGGCGGAACATGGCGCACCTGGTGCGCGCGCCGGAGGAAGTGGTCCTCTATTTCGCGCTGCCGATCATGTTCGTGCTGGTCTTCGGCTACGTCTTCGGCAGCGGCATGTCCGTGCCCGGCGGCGGGGACTACCGGGAGTTCCTGCTGCCCGGCGTGTTCGCGATGACCATGCTCTACGGCATGGGCGCCACCGGAACGGCCATGGCGGTGGACGCCGGGCGGGGCGTGGTGGACCGGTTCCGGTCGATGCCCGTCGCGCGTTCCGCCCTGCTGACCGGCCGGAGCGCGGCGGACCTGGCACGCGCCCTGCTGGAGATGAGCGTGCTCGTCGTCTGCGGGCTGCTGGTCGGCTGGGAGTGGCACCGCGGCATCGGGCACGCGCTCCTGGCCGTCGCCCTCGTGCTCGCGCTCCGGGTGGCGATCACGTGGATCGGCATCTACCTGGGGCTCGTGGTGCCCAACGCGGACACGGTGAGCACGATCGTCTTCCCGCTGGCGTTCCCGCTGACCGCGGTGTCCAACGTCTTCGTCGCGCCCGAACTGCTGCCCGGCTGGATCCGCGTGATCGCCGAGTGGAACCCGCTGTCCGCCACCGTGACCGCGATCCGCGAGCTGTTCGGCAACCCGGGACTGCCCGCGAACGGCTCCTGGGCCGCCGAGAACGCGATGCTGCTCGCGATCGGCTGGCCGGTGCTGCTGACGGCCGTGTTCGCGACGCTCGCGATCCGCGCCTACCAGCGGCTGAGCCACTGACCTCGCCGTTCGGCCGGGCCTGAGGGACGTTGACAGGGGGAACGTTCCGCCGGACGCGTCCGCGCGGCAGCGGCCCCGGGTCCGGAGGACTCGGGGTCGGGGAACGCGTCAGGGCCCCGCGCGGTGCGGGGCCCTGAGCGGGGAGGAGCGGCGTCAGATGGTCACGCCGTTGGCCCGCAGGTAGGCCAGCGGGTCCACGTCCGAGCCGTAGCCGGGACCGGTGCGCACCTCGAAGTGCAGGTGCGGGCCGGTGCTGTTGCCGGTGGAACCGGCGAGGCCGATCTGCTCGCCGGCCGCGACGGTCTGGCCGACGGAGACGCCCAGGGACGACAGGTGCGCGTACTGGGAGTAGTGGCCGTCGTCGTGCCGTATGACGATCTCGTTGCCGTACGAGCCGCCGGAGCCGGACGTGACGACCGTGCCCGAGGCGACGGCCTTGATGGGCGTGCCCGTGCTGACGGCGAAGTCGACGCCGGTGTGGTAGCCGGAGGACCACGAGGAGCCGGCCACGCGGTAGGCGGTGCTCGGCGGCGCGTCGACCGGGGAGGTGAAGCCGGCGGACGGGGCCGGCTCGGGCTCCGGCGCGGGCGCCGGCTCGGGAGCGGGCTCGGGCTCCGGCGCGGGCGCCGGCTCCGCGGCCTGCGGGGCGGGGGCGGACTGGGCGACCGGGGCGCCGCCGACCACGTCGAGCGACAGTTCCTGACCGGGCTTGATCAGGTCCGGGTTGTCGCCGATCACGTCCTGGTTGCCGTCGTACAGGGCCTCCCAGCCGCCGTCGACGTCCTCGGTGGTGGCGATGTGGAACAGCGTGTCGCCCTTGGCGACGGTGTACGTCCCGGCGGACGCGACCTGCTCGGCCTCGGCGGGCTGCGCGGCCACGGGGGCCGCGAGGGCCGCGGCGCGGTCGCCCGCGGTCTCGGCGGCCGGGGCGGCGTGCGCCGCGGGCGCGGCGTTCGCGGTGCCCGCCGCGGCGAGCGGCAGGGCCACGCCGGCACCGCCGGCCGTGAGCACCAGGGAGATGCGGGAGATGCGCCGTACCCGCTGACGGCGGTGACGTCCGCGTGCGGACATAGGTGTGCTCCTCTCCATCGCCTGCGAGGTGAGCTGTCGGGTTCGGGCCGGAGATGCCCGGCCACCGTCGCCCCCGGGCACGGCGGCCCGGACGCGGCGGTGACTTCACCCCGAGCCGGTGCGCGGTCGGGCCGCGCCCCGGCGGAAGAGTGGGTCCCCCGCTCCTGTCACACGGAAGTGCATCGTTTCCACGACCGGGTGACAGGATTCGGCGTCCGGCGCGGAACGCCGCGAATGCGGCGCGGGCAGAACGGTAAGCCGAAGAATTCGGGCAGGACAAGAAAGTCCGGGCACAAGCCGTGTGACGGAAAATACCCACCGGCACGCCCCCGGCACCCTCCGCGCCCGCCGGCACACGGAGGGCGACCGCCGCCCCGGGTCACAGCGCGTCAACTCGCCCTGAGCCAGGGGCACTTGACGGCCCCGCGAGCACCCCGCCGCCATTCGGCGCGACGACGGGGCCCGGGGCCGAGTGAACTCGGTCACGGGATCCGGAGCCAGCCCGAAACAGGCGCTATGCCCGAAATGCCAGCGCCAGGCCGGGAGATCGCACGCCCCGGCGCTTCCCGGCGCTCCCCCGCGCACGACCGCGCCGCGAACCGCGCACGCCGCCGGCGCGCCAACGGCCCGCACCGCCCGTTCAGGCACCGCCCGTTCGAGCACCGCCCGTTCAGGAACCGGCCGCCCCGGCGCCGTCCAGCTGCCCGATCGTCGCAAGCGACGGACCCCGCCGGGCCGACAGGTCCCGGGCCACGGCCTCGGCGTCCCGCAGCACGCGGACCGCGTTGTGCCAGGTCAGCTTCGCGAGGTCGGCCGCCGACCAGCGCCGCGCCAGCAGCTCGGCCACCAGCCGCGGGTACCCCGCGACGCTTTCGAGGCCGTCCGGCAGGAACGCCGTTCCGTCGTAGTCGCCGCCGATCCCGACGTGGTCGATGCCGGCCACCTCGCGCATGTGGTCCAGGTGGTCGGCCACCGTGGCCACCGTGGCGCGCGGGCGCGGGTGCTCCGCCTCGAACGCCCGGTGCACCGCCATCCCCCGCTCGGTCGTGTCCAGCGGGTGCAGCCCGTGGGCCGCGAGGTTCTCCGCCGCGCGCCGGTCCCAGTCCACGGCCCCCGGCAGCACGAACTTCGGCACGAACGTCGCCATCGCGACACCCCCGTTGCCCGGGAGCGCGGCCAGCACGTCGTCCGGAACGTTGCGCGGGTGGTCGCACACAGCGCGCGCCGAGGAGTGCGAGAAGATCACGGGCGCCTCGGTCACGCGCAGCGCGTCGCGCATCGTGGCGGGCGCGACGTGCGAGAGGTCGACGAGCATGCCGACCCGGTTCATCTCGCGGACCACCTCTTCGCCGAACGCGCTCAGCCCGTCGTGCCGCGGCTCGTCGGTGGCCGAGTCGGCCCAGTCGATGGTGTCGTTGTGCGTCAGCGTCATGTACCGGACGCCGAGCCGGTGGAACGCGCGGAGCGTCGCCAGCGAGTTGTTGATGGAGTGGCCGCCCTCGGCCCCCATCAGCGACGCGACCCGCCCCTCGGCCCGCGCCCGTTCCACGTCGTCCGCGGTCAGCGCGCGCCCCAGGTGGTCCGGGTAGCGCCGGATGAGCGCGTCCACGACGTCGATCTGCTCCAGGCAGGCGCTCACCGCGGCGTCGCCGCGCAGGTCGGTGCGCACGTACACCGACCAGAACTGCGCGCCCACGCCGCCGGCGCGCAGCCGCGGCAGGTCGGTGTGCAGGTGGGCGCCCTGGTCGGTGGCGATGTCCCGGCGGTCCAGGTCGTAGCCGACCTGTTCGCGCAGCGCCCACGGCAGGTCGTTGTGGCCGTCGAACACCGGGTGCTCCGCCAGCAGCTCGGCGGCCCTGGCCAGCGTCGCGGGGTCCGCCGCGGCCGTCACTCCTGGCCGCCGGTGACCACGGCGGCGCGCAGCAGGCGCCCCTTCTCCTCGGCCTGCCGCCGCAGCCCGTCCTGGTAGTCGAGCATGCGCGCGCGCAGGTCCTCGTCGTGGGCGGCGAGGATGCGCACGGCCAGCAGCCCGGCGTTCTTCGCGCCGCCGACGGACACGGTCGCGACCGGCACCCCGCCCGGCATCTGCACGATCGACAGCAGGGAGTCCATCCCGTCGAGGTGGGTGAGCGGCACGGGAACGCCGATCACGGGCAGCGGGGTCAGCGCGGCCAGCATGCCGGGCAGGTGGGCGGCGCCGCCGGCCCCCGCGATGACGGCCTTGAGCCCGCGGCCCGCCGCCTCCTCGCCGTAGGCCACCATCGCGCGCGGCATGCGGTGCGCCGAGACGACGTCCACTTCGTGCGGGACGCCGAACTCCGTCAGCACGTCCGCCGCGGCGCGCATCACCGGCCAGTCGGAGTCGGAGCCCATGACGATGCCGACGCGCGGCGGCTGGGACGGCCGGGGCGGCTGGGACTCCGGGGAAGAGGGCTGGGCGCTGCTCATTCGTCGATGATCCCTCGCAGGTAGTCGGCGGCGTGCCGGGCGCGTTCCCGCACGTCGGCCAGGTCGTCGCCGTAGGTGGTGACGTGGCCGACCTTGCGGCCCGGCTTCACGTCCTTGCCGTACATGTGGATCTTCAGCCCCGGGTCGCGCGCCATGCAGTGCAGGTAGGCCGGGTACATGTCGGGGAAGTCGCCGCCGAGCACGTTGGCCATGACCGTCCAGGGCGCGCGCGGGCGCGGGTCGCCGAGCGGCAGGTCGAGGACGGCGCGCACGTGGTTGGCGAACTGCGAGGTGACCGCGCCGTCCTGCGTCCAGTGGCCGGAGTTGTGGGGGCGCATCGCCAGCTCGTTGACCAGGACCCGGCCGTCCGCCGTCTCGAACAGCTCCACCGCCAGGTGCCCGGTCACCCCCAGCTCGCGCGCGATCGTCAGGGCCAGCTCCTGGGCGGCGACCGCCGTGGCCGCCGGCAGGCCGGGCGCGGGCGCGATCACGGTGTCGCAGACGCCGTCCACCTGCACGGACTCCACCACCGGGTAGGCGACGGCCTGGCCGTGCGGGGAGCGCACCACGTTGGCGGCCAGCTCGCGCACGAAGTCGACCTTCTCCTCGGCCAGCACGGGCACCCCGGCCAGGAACGGCTCGGTGACGCGTTCCGCCTCCTCGGCCGAGCCGACGACCCACACGCCCTTGCCGTCGTAGCCGCCGCGCGCCGTCTTCAGCACGACGGGGAAGCCGCCGGCCTCGGCCTCGGCGAAACGGCGCACGTCGGCCGGGTCCTCGACGACGCGGTGGCGCGGGCAGGGCACGCCGAGCGCCGTGAGGCGGGCCCGCATCACGGCCTTGTCCTGCGCGTGCACGAGCGCGTCGGGGCCGGGACGGACCGCGATGCCGTCCGCTTCGAGCGCCCGGAGGTGTTCGGTGGGTACGTGTTCGTGATCGAACGTGATCACGTCGCAGCCTTTCGCGAACGCGCGCAGGGTGTCCAGATCGCGGTGGTCGCCGACCACGACCTCACCGGCGACGAGGGCCGCGGAGTCCCGCGGCGAGTCGCTGAGCAGCTTGAACCTGATACCGAGCGGGATGCCCGCCTCATGCGTCATCCGGGCGAGCTGACCGCCCCCGACCATGCCGACCACGGGAAATGTCACGCACCCAGCGTAGCCGCCGCCCCCGCGCGGCCCGTCGGCCGGGACGCGCGAGGCGGTTATGCCGCCGCGGCGGCGTGGTTAGCATGGCGGGATGAACGAGCGCCGCACGCCGCAAGCGCGCCTGCGCGGCGTGGCCCGCGAGCTGGCGAAGTTCGGCACGGTCGGGGCGTTCGGCTTCCTCGTCAACGTCGCGGTGTTCAACCTGTGCAGTCAGGCGTTCGGTCTCGCCCCGATCCGGTCAGGAGTGATCGCCACCTCGGCGGCCATCTGCACCAACTACGTCGGCAACCGCTACTGGACCTACCGGCACCGCGACAAGTCGGGCCGCAGGCGCGAGGCGGGGCTGTTCCTGCTGTTCTCGTGCGTGGGCATGGTGATCGAGAACGGCGTGCTCGCGCTGTCCCACTACGGTTTCGGCTTCACCTCGCCGCTCGCGGACAACATCGCGAAGAACGTGATCGGGCTCGGCATCGGTTCGCTGTTCCGCTTCTGGTCCTACCGCACGTGGGTGTTCCGGCTGCCCGAGGCCGACGGGCCGCCGCCCGCGGCGGCCGTCCCCGCCGGCCGGGGGGCCGCGGACGAACCCGCGCGGTGAGCCGGTGAACGCGCGCGGTGAGCCGGTGAACGCGCCGGATGGACGCGCCCGCCGCGGTCACGCGGCGCTCAGGTGGCGGCCTGCCCCTGCTCCGCCTCGCGGCTGAGGAACAGCGCGAACACCGGCGGGCGCTGCTGGAGCAGTTCGAGCCGCCCGCCGTCCGCCTCCGCCAGGTCGCGCGCCACGGCCAGGCCGAGGCCCGTGGAGTTCCGGCCGCTCACCGTGCGTTCGAACACGCGGGAGCCCAGCTCGCCCGGCACTCCCGGGCCCTCGTCCGTGACCTCCACGACCACCTGGTTGCCCGTGGTCCTGGTGCGCATCGCCACGGTGCCGGAGCCGTGCATCAGCGAGTTCTCCACGAGGCAGGCCAGCACCTGCGCGACCGCGCCCGGCGTGCCGACCGCGCGCAGGCCGGGCCGCCCCGAGTGCACGATGGCGCGCCCCGCGCTGCGGTAGGCGGGCCGCCACTCCTCCACCTGCTGCACGACGACCTCGTCGAGGTCGAAGCCGACCGCGGAGCCGAGCCTGGGGTCGCGCGAGTTGGTGAGCAGCCGCTGGACGACGTCGGTGAGCCGTTCCACCTGGGCGAGGCCGATGGCCGCCTCCTCCTTGATGGTGTCCCGGTCCTCGGTCGTCATGATCTCCTCAAGGCGCATGGACAGCGCGGTCAGCGGCGTGCGCAGCTGGTGGGAGGCGTCCGCGGCGAGGCGGCGTTCCGCGGTGAGCATGCGGGCGATGCGTTCCGCGCTGGCGTCGAGCACGTCCGCGACGCGGTCCAGCTCCGCGACGCCGTACCTGCGGTGGCGGGGGCGCGGATCGCCGGAGCCGAGCCGTTCGGCCGTCTCGGCCAGGTCGGTGAGCGGGGCGGCGACGCGGCGGGCCTGGCGCACCGCGAGCAGGGCCGCGGCGGCCACGGCGAGCAGCGAGACGATCAGCAGGATCGTCAGCATCCGGCCGATCTCGTCGCTGACCACACTGCTCGGCTGCTCGACGCTGACGTGCTCGCCGCGCCCCCCGCTCTGCTCGGCGCGCATGGCGTCGCCGTCCGGCGGCTCCCCGAGCAGCACCGGCGGCTGTCCCGGCAGCTGGATGCGCACGTGCCGGTCGGCGGGCGCGGAGCCGCGCAGCTCCTCCTCGGTGACGGGCTCGCCCGCCGCGATGCGGCTCTCGACCTCCGCGAGCACGCGGGCGGCGTCGGCCTCCAGGCGGTCGCGGGCGCTCGATGTGATGGTGCGGGTCTCCACGACGAACAGGGAGACGCCGAACACCGCGATCACGATGAGCACCACCGCGAGCGTGGAGCTGATCAGCCTCCGGCGCACAACCGGTACCCCATGCCCGTCAGCTCTTCTCGAACCGGAACCCCACGCCCCTGACCGTGGCGATGTACCGGGGGTTGGCCGCGTCGTCGCCGAGCTTCTTGCGCAGCCAGGAGATGTGCATGTCGAGGGTCTTGGTCGAGGACCACCAGGTGGTGTCCCAGACCTCGCGCATCAGCTGCTCGCGGGTCACGACCCGGCCCGCGTCGCGCACCAGGACCCGCAGCAGGTCGAACTCCTTGGCGGTCAGGTGCAGCTCGTCCTCCCCCATCCACGCGCGGTGCGACTCGACGTCGATGCGGATGCCGTGCACGGTGGGCGCGGGAGCGCTCTCCGCCGCGCCGCGCCGCAGCAGGGCGCGGACCCGGGCCAGCAGCTCGGCCAGGCGGAACGGCTTGGTCACGTAGTCGTCGGCGCCCGCGTCGAGCCCGACGACGGTGTCGACCTCGTCGGCGCGGGCGGTCAGCACGAGGACGGGGAGCCCGAGCCCCTCGGTGCGCAGCCGGCGGCACACTTCGAGCCCGTCCATGCCCGGCAGGCCGAGGTCGAGCACGACCAGGTCGACGTCGCCCCGCAGCCCGGCCCGCAGCGCGCCGGGCCCGTCCTCGCGCACCTCGACCTCGTATCCCTCGCGGCGCAGCGCCCGCGCCAGCGGCTCCGAGATGGACGCGTCGTCCTCGGCGAGCAGTACTCGGGTCATGGCCCGATGGTAGACGCAGGCGGCTGAGCGGCGGGGGCGGTCCGTGCGACCGCGCGGCAGCACCCCGGCGCACGGGACCCGTGGCGCGGGCGGGCACGGCGCGGCGAACGCGCTGCGCGGAGCAGGGGCGCGCCAGGGGCGCGCGGTCGGCGGCCCGCGCCGGGCGCGGCGGGTGACGGCCGGCGGGGCGGCGCGGGCGGGCCGCTGCGGGTCCGGGTCAGGCGTCCGGCGGCTCGGGTCAGGCGTCCGGCGGGGCGGCCAGCTCGGCCCAGACCGTTTTGCCCTCGGCCCCCGGCTCGTGCGTCACTCCCCAGTCCAGGCAGAGGCGCTGCACGATGAACATGCCGTGCCCGCCCGGGCGCCCCGGCCGTCGGGCCGTGCGCAGCGCGGGAACGCCGTCGCCGCGGTCGAGCACCTCCACGCGCAGCAGCTTCGCGCCCCGGCCTATCCGCAGCTCATCGGGTCCGCCCGCGTGCAGGCAGGCGTTCGTGACCAGCTCGGAGACGACGAGGAGCACGTCCTCGGCCGCCGCCCGCACCTCTTCCGAGGCGGCGGGCAGCCAGTCCCAGTCGTGCAGGGCCGCACGCGTGAACTCCCTGGCCCGGGACACCACGCCGGGAGCCCCGGCGAGCCGGAGCCTGCGCACCTGGAGCATGGCGTCGGCCACCGTCGCCGACGCCTGCTGCTCCGGGTTCTGGTCGCCTGCCGGATAGGGCCGGGTGGTACCCATGCGCGCCTCCCCTCACCGCAACGCCGCTGGCCGGCCTGGCCCTGGCCGAACCTGTCTGTGATCCGGCGTGACTGATCTCCTGCCCTGCCGAGCGGTGACCACACCCGTCCGATCCAGGCAATAGTGTGACCCGCCCACGGCCACCGCGTACAGCAGGCCGGTGTGCTGATCAGTCCGCGGGCAGTGCCGCGAGCGCGTCATCGAGGTTCTTGTGCAGGGTGAAGACCGCCCCGGCGCCCGTTATCTCGAAGACGCGGGCGACATTTGGTCGCATTCCGGCCAAATGGACCTCCCCTCCCGCCTCCTCGACCTCACCACGTGTGGTGAGAAGCACATTGAGCCCGGTGGAGTCACAGAACTCCAACCGCGAACAGTCAATAACGATCCGGAAACGGCCGTCGGCAACGCACTGATCGAGCGATTCGCGCAGCAATTCGGCCGAGTGGTGATCAAGCTCTCCGGCCGGCGTGATCACCGCTCCCGAGTCCGTGCGACGCACATCGACCGCCAGGCGTCGCCGGTTCGCCTCGTCCGGCATCCCACGGTCCATGCAGCCCCCTTCATATCGGAGCTCGTTCCTGGCTAGGTTCGAAACCTTAGCCCGAAGGGCGACCGCCCGACAGCCGAACAACCCGGACATTATTCGGAATTAGTGCGTAGCAGACTTGCCATGGCCGCTTTGTGACCGGTAGGTCTAGAGGCGTCACTTTCCCAGCCGGCTTTGGAGGCGCCGCACCCCGCAGTGCACGTCACGGCTTCGGCAGCCATATGCCGAGACACTTACGGAGGACACACACATGTCACCGGCCCCTCGTACTCACGAACCGCGCTCCGGCGTCACCACAGCCGACGCCGCGTCCTCCCCCGCCACTGACCCGGCGGCGGACGACGTGCTCGCGTCACTGCCCGAGATCCCGCCCTACGCGGAGGTCGCGCCGGACGACGCGCGCGCCCTGTCGAAGAGCCTCTTCAACCGGCTGCGCACCCTCGACGAAGGCACGCACGAGTACGCCTACGTACGCAACACCCTGGTCGAGCTGAACCTGGCGCTGGTGAAGTTCGCCGCGTCGCGGTTCCGCTCCCGCAGCGAACCGATGGAGGACATCGTCCAGGTCGGCACGATAGGTCTGATCAAGGCGATCGACCGGTTCGAGGCCGACCGCGGTGTGGAGTTCCCCACGTTCGCGATGCCGACGATCGTCGGCGAGATCAAGCGCTTCTTCCGCGACACCTCCTGGTCGGTCCGGGTGCCCCGGCGGCTCCAGGAGCTGCGCCTCGACCTGGCCAAGGCGGGCGACGAGCTGGCCCAGCAGCTGGACCGCTCCCCCACCGTCGCCGAGCTCGCCGAGCGGCTGGGCATCGGCGAGGACGAGGTCGTCGAGGGCATGGCCGCGTCCAACGCGTACACGGCCAGCTCGCTGGACGCGCAGCCCGAGGAGGACGACACCGAGGGCACGCTGGCCGACCGCATCGGATATGAGGACCACGGCCTTGAGGGCATCGAGTACATCGAGTCCCTCAAGCCCCTCATCGCGGAGCTGGCGCCGCGCGACCGGACGATCCTCTCGCTGCGCTTCGTCGCGAACATGACCCAGTCGGAGATCGGCGAGGAGCTCGGCATCTCGCAGATGCACGTCTCCCGGCTCCTGGCCAGGACACTCGGCAAGCTGCGCCGCGGCCTGATGGTGGAGGAGTAGGCGCCCCGGCACCGAGCCGGCACGCGCCGGCCGGGAGCACCGGTCCGCGGGGCCCGGTACGCGCGCTCCGAGCGCCGTGCCGGGCCCTTCCCCATGCGCGCGCCGGGGCGCGGATCGGGCGCGCGGGCCCGGCGCCGCGCGGTACCTCGGTACGGGGCCCGTGCGGTCAGGCGCCGGCCCGGCGGTCGCCATCCGGCGGGCCGGACGGGTCGGGTGGACCAGGCGGATCGGGCAGGGCGGCGAACGCGGCACGCATGTGCCCGTACAGCGCCTCCCGGTCCGCCGCCGCCCCTTGCGCCGACCATTCCCTGACGGCCCACCGCCAGGCGGCGAGCGTCGCTTCGAGCCGCAGGAACAACCGCAGCCGCGCCTCGGGGTCCACGGCCGCCCGGTCCACGGCCGCCCGGTCCGCCGCGCCCCCGGGTGCGGCCCCCGCCGTGCCCTGCCCGCCTTCAGCGAACGCGCCGGGGCGGCGTTCCGCGAGCACGTTCAGCAGGTGGTCGGTCACCTCCGCGCAGTGCCGCAGGCTGTGCGCGACGAGCGCCGGGGTCCTGTCGCACAGGGCGCGGCTGGCGAGGAACCGGCTCTCCCACCCCTCGGCCATGTCCCGCACCGCGGCGAACAGCGCGTCCGCGAAGTCCACGGGACGGGCCGACCCGGGCGGGCGGCTCTCGATGTCCGCGACGTAGGCGGCCCACAGCTCCTTCTCCGGGGCGAGCGCGACGTCCTCCTTGCAGCCGAAGTTGCGGAAGAACGTGCGCTGGGAGACCTCGACCGCGTCGACCAGCTCGTCCAGCGTCGCCTCCGCGAACCCCTTCTCCGTGAACAGCCGCAGCGCCTCGTCCACCAGGGCGCGCCGCGTGCGGAGCTTCTTGCGCTCCCGCAGGCCGAGGCCGGCGGCCTCGGTACCGCCGCGTCCGGAATGCGGTCCGTCGTTCACGACGCGGAGTCTACCCGCGAGCAATGAGCCAGCGCCAGGCAAGTGCCTGTTGCCGACTTATGCCGGTGACTGGCATATTTCTCGGCGATGCCGCGCGGACCGCCGGGGGACCGGCCGGTGCGCGCTGCCGGAACGCGCCTCAGGGCCGGGCCCGCGTCCGCCGGCCCGGCCCCGGGGCCCGACAGAGGGATGAGACGCATGCGCGCCTGGACCATCGACCACGACAGCCCGGAGCACCTGAGCCTGACGGAGGTGCCCGACCCCGTTCCCGGGCCGAACCAGGCGCTCATCCGGGTCGCCGCGTTCTCCGTCAACTACGGCGAGGTCATCGCCGCCCTGCCCGAGGGCGAGAGCGGAACGGTGCCCGGCTGGGACGCGGCCGGCGTGGTCGTACGCGCCGCGGCGGACGGCTCGGGCCCCGCGGTGGGCACCCCGGTGGTGTCGTTCGCGGCGAGCGGCGGGTGGGCGGAGCTGCGCGCCGTCGACACGGCCCTGCTGGGCGCCGTGCCCGGGGGCGCCGACCTCGGCCGCCGTCAGCACCCTGCCGGTGGCGGCCGGTTCCGCGCTGCGCGGCCTGCACCGCATAGGCCCGCTGCTCGGCCGGCGGGTCATGATCACGGGAGGGGGCAGCGGCCTCGGCCGGTTCGCGATCCAGCTCGCCGCGCGCGGCGGCGCCCACGTGATCGCCTCGACCACCGATCCGTCGAAGGAGGCGACGCTGCGCGAACTCGGTGCGAACGAGGTCGTGTTCGGCACCGAGGGCATCGCAGGCCTGACCGGTCCTGTGCACGGCGTGATCGACACGGTCGGCGGCGACCACATGACGGCCGCGTTCGCGACGCTGGTCCGCGAGGGCACGCTGATCGCCATGGGGCACAGCGCGGGGCAGGGCGAGTCGTTCCCGTTCAAGGCGTTCTACGGGTCCCTCGGCGACAACCGCAGCATCTCGACGTTCTTCCTGCTCCAGGACCTCGAAGGGCTCGGCGACGACCTGTCCTGGCTCGGCGGGCTGGTGGCCGCGGGCGAGCTCGACCCGCAGATCGGCTGGCGCGGCGAGTGGAGCCGCGCCCCCGAGGCCACCGCGGCGCTCGCGGCGGGCAAAGTGCGGGGGAAGGCCGTGCTCGACCTGCCCCCGGCCGACTGACCGGCGGCGCGCAGCGGGCGCGCTGCCCGGCGCGCCCGCTCCGCCCGCGCGCTTCGCGCCGCTAACGGCGTGGCGCCCCACCGCGAGGGGCGATTATCGTGCGGGCATGCTGCGAACCGTACTGTCCGTCAACCTCGGCCGAGGCGGCGCCGACGCGTACACCGACGCGCCGAGCGGCCTGACCGGCATCGACAAGCGGCCCTTCGCCGGTCCCGTCGAGGTGGCGGCGCCGGGCCCCAAGGGAGTCGGCGGCAGCGGCCTCGCCGGCGACATGGTGTGCGACCGCCGCCACCACGGCGGCGACGACCAGGCGGTGTACGCGTTCGCCCGCGAGGACCTCGACCGCTGGGAGGCCGCGCTGGGCAGGAGCCTGGCCAACGGCGTCTTCGGCGAGAACCTCACCACCGGCGGCATCGACGTCAGCGACGTGCGGATCGGCGAACGCTGGCGCGTCGGCGGCGAGCTGGTCATCGAGGCCACCTCCGCGCGCATCCCGTGCCGCACGTTCGGCGACTGGCTGGGCGAGAAGGGCTGGGTCAAGCGGTTCACCCAGGACGCCGCGCCCGGCGCCTACTTCCGCGTGATCCGGCCGGGCGTGATCAGGGCGGGCGACCCCGTCGAGGTCATCGACCGGCCGGACCACGAGGTGAGCGTCGCCTTCCTGTTCCTGGCCCTGACCACGCGGCCCGAACTGCGCCCCCGGGTCATCGCGGCGGGCGAGGCCCTGCACGCCGAGGAGTACAAGCTGGCCCGCGCGTGGGCCGCGGCGGCCGAGGGCGCCCCGGGCTGAGCCCGGGGGCGCGCGGCGGTCAGGCCTCGCGCCGGCCGGCGCGCCACACGGCCGCGACCAGCGGCACGCCCGGCCGGTAGGCGAGGTGGACGGGCGAGGGCGCGTCGAGCAGGACCAGGTCGGCGCGCGCCCCGGGCGCGAGGCTGCCGATGTCGGCGCGGTCCAGGGCCGCCGCGCCGCCCGCGGTCGCGGACCACAGGGCCTCGTCGGGCGTCATGCCCATCTCCCGGACGGCCACGGCCACGCAGAACGGCATGGAGCTGGTGAACGACGAGCCCGGGTTGCAGTCCGTGGCCAGCGCGACGACGACCCCCGCGTCGAGCAGCCGGCGCGCGTCCGGGTAGGGCGCGCGGGTGGAGAACTCGCAGCCGGGCAGCAGGGTCGCCACCGTGCCGCTCGCCGCGAGGGCGTCGATGTCGGCGTCCGTCAGATGCGTGCAGTGGTCGGCCGACCTGGCCCCGGCCTCGACGGCGAGCAGGACGCCGGGGCCCGGGCCGAGCTGGTTCGCGTGCACGCGCGGGACGAGCCCGCGCGCCCGGCCCGCGGCGAGGACGGCCCGCGCCTGGTCCGCGTCGAACGCGCCGCGTTCGCAGAACACGTCGATCCACCGCGCGTGCGGCGCGCAGGCGTCCAGCATCGGCCCGGTGACCAGCGCGACGTAGTCGTCCGGCGCGCCCGCGTACTCGGGCGGCACGACGTGGGCCCCGAGGTAGGTCACCTCGTCCGTGCGCGCGGCGGCGACGCGCAGGGCGCGCGCCTCGTCCTCGACGGTGAGGCCGTAGCCCGACTTGGTCTCCGCCGTCGTGGTGCCCTGCCGCAGCATCTCGCGCAGCAGCGCGGCGAGGTTGGCGTCCAGTTCCGCGTCGGTGGCGCGGCGGGTGGCCGCGACCGTGGTCGCGATGCCGCCCGCCGTGTAGGGGCGGCCGGACATCCGGGCGTGGAACTCGGCGGTGCGGTCGCCCGCGAACACCAGGTGCGCGTGGGAGTCGACGAAGCCGGGAACGACCGCCCGGCCGCCCGCGTCGTGGTGACTGTCAGTGGCGGGTGCTCTACTGGTCGTGCCGGTCCAGACGACGCGGCCGTCCTCGATGACGACGGCCGCGTCCCGCACCGGGCCGAGGGGACCAGGACCGAGGGAGGGGTCGTTGGTGATGAGGACACCGATGTTGGTGACCGCCGTGCTGCGGGCCGGGTGGGCACTGCGGGCCGGGTGGGCGCGGCTGCTGGGGGCCGCCGCCGGGCCGTCCGCACCGCCGGGTTCGGGCGCTCCGGTCGCGGCGGTGGGGGGCTGGGTCACGGGCGGCTCCTGTCCTGCGGGCTTCTGTCCTGCGAGCTGTCCTTCACCGGGCGGCGCGCAGGGCTCCGACGGCGTCCGCGAGGGCCCGCGGGACCTCGGGCACGAGTTGGTGGACGCCGTCCCTGACGATGTGCCGGCCCCCGACGACGGTGTGCCGCACGTCGGCGGCCGTCGCGGCGAACACGGCGGTGTACGGCGCCATCCGCGCCGGGGCGCCCGCGGTGCGGACGCTGTCGAGCGCCACGGTCGTGAGGTCGGCCAGGGCGCCGGGTTCGATGCGGCCGGCCTCGGGCCAGCCGAGCGCGGCGTGGCCGTGCTCGGCGGCGGACCGCAGGAGCTGGTCCGCGCTCCAGTGGCCGCGGGTCCCGGTGCGCAGCCGCTCGTGCAGTTCGAGTGCCCTGGCCTCGCCGAGCAGGTCGATCGCGGCGTGGCTGTCGCTGCCCAGGCACAGCGGGCTGCCGGCGGCGCGCAGACCGGTGGCGGGCCCGATCCCGTCGGCGAGGTCGCTCTCGGTCGTGGGGCACAGGCAGACCGCGGTGCCGCTCTCCCCGAGCAGCGCGATGTCCTCGGGCGTGAGGTGGGTGGCGTGCACGGCGGTGGTGCGCGGTCCGAGTACACCGTGGTCGGCGAGGAGCCGCGCGGGGGTGCGGCCGTGGGCGCGCAGGCAGTCCTCGTTCTCCTTGGGCTGCTCGGAGAGGTGGACGTGCAGCGGGGCGTCCCGCAGCGCCGCCCAGGCGGCGACGGTCTCCAGCGCCCGCGCCGGCACCGCGCGGACGGAGTGGACGGCGGCGCCGATGCGGGTGGTGGCGTCGCCGCGCAGGGCGGCGGCCCGTTCGGCCCAGGCGTCCGCGCCGCCGTCGGAGAAGCGCAGCTGCACCCCTTCCGGGTCGCGGCCGAAGCCGGCGGAGAGGTAGCAGGTGTCGAGGAGCGTGATCCGGATGCCGGCCTCCGCCGCGCCGGCGATGAGGGCCTCGCCCATCGCGGTCTTCTCGCCGTAGCGGGTGCCGCCCGGCGCGTGGTGCACGTAGTGGAACTCGCCGACGCACGTGACCCCCGCGAGCGCCATCTCCGCGTAGACCGCGCGGGCCAGCGCGCGGTAGAGGTCGGGGTCGAGCCGGGCGGCCAGCTCGTACATGGCGTGCCGCCACGTCCAGAAGGTGCCGCCGCCGGCCTGCGCGGTGGCCCGCAGGCCCCGGTGGAACGCGTGGCTGTGCGCGTTGGCGAGGCCGGGCAGGGTCAGGCCGCGCAGCGGGACGCAGCCCGCCGGCGGCCCTCCGGCGCCCGGCGTCACGGACCTGATGCGGCCGTCGGGGGAGGTGGCGATGACCACCCCGGCCTCGACCGGTCCGCCGAGCCAGGCGTACTCGGCCCAGTAGGTCTGCTCCGTCAGCGGCACGCCAGGCCCTCCAGTACGTCGGCCAGCGCGGTCACCCCGGCCAGGCAGTCGGCCTCGTCGGCGTGCTCGTCCGGTGCGTGCGAGACGCCGGTCGGATTGCGTACGTACAGCATGGCGGTGGGGACGGCCGAGGCGAGGATGCCGGCGTCGTGTCCCGCGCCGGTCGGCAGGGCGGGGGCGCCGCCGAGCCGGGCCGCGATGTCGTCGCGCAACCCGGGCGCGAAGGCCACGCCCGGCGTGTGCGACTCCCGGGTGAGGGTGAAGGACACACCGTCCCGTTCGCCGCGTTCGGCGGCGGACCGCCCGATCTCCGCCACCAGCGCGTCGAGGGCGTCGGGGTCGTCGGCGCGGCAGTCGAGCCAGGCCGTGACGCGGGCGGGCACGGCGTTGACCGCGTTCGGCTCCGTGTCGACCTTGCCGAACGTGGCGAGCGCGCCGGCCAGGCGGGCCCGCTTCCTGGCGGCGAGCACCGTGTGGGCGTACGTGAGCATCGGGTCGCGGCGGTCCTCGATGCGGGTGGTGCCCGCGTGGTCGGCCCGGCCGCGGAAGTCGAACCGCCACCTGCCGTGCGGGCGGATGACCGAGCCCACGCCGACGGGCCGGCCGAGACCTGCGAGCGCGCGGCCCTGCTCGACGTGCAGTTCGACGAACGCGCCGATGCCCGCCAGGCGTTCCGGGTCGGGGCCGATGGCGTCCGGGTCGAGGCCGGCCCGCTCCATCGCCCGGTGCAGCGGCACGCCGTCCGCGTCGCGCAGCCCGCGCGCCCGGTCCGGGTCGAACAGCCCGCAGGACAGCCGGGAGCCGAGGCAGGCCACACCGAACCGGGCGCCCTCCTCGTCGGCGAAGCCGGCCACGCCGACCGGGCGGGCGGCGACCGCGCCGCGCTCCCGCAGCACGTCGAGCGCGGCGAACGCGGAGACCACGCCGAGCGGCCCGTCGAAGGCGCCGCCGTCGGGCACCGAGTCCAGGTGCGAGCCGGTGACGACGGCGTCGCCCGCCGCCGGGTCGCCCGCCCACGCCCACTGGTTGCCGTTGCGGTCCACCTCGTACCGCAGGCCGCGCCGGGCGGCCTGGTCGCGGAACCAGGCGCGCAGTTCCCCGTCGGCCGCCGTCCAGGCGTACCGCCGGTACCCGCCCGTCGACGCCTCGCGCCCGATCGGCCGCAGTTCCTCCCACATGGCGCGGAAGGCGTCCGCTCCCGCGCCCGCGGCGGGCGCGGGCGCCGGTGCCTCCGCCGGCACACCCACCGGCACATCGTCCCGGCGGGCCCGGCCGGTCACGGCGCCTCCCGCATGGGGACGCGGACACCGCGTTCCGCGGCGACCGCCTCCGCCTCCGGGTAGCCCGCGTCGACGTGCCGGATCACGCCCATGCCCGGGTCGTTGGTCAGCACGCGCTGGATCTTCTGCCCCGCGAGGGCGGTGCCGTCGGCCACCGTGACCTGGCCGGCGTGGAGGGAGCGGCCCATGCCGACGCCGCCCCCGTGGTGGATGGAGACCCACGAGGCGCCGGAGGCCACGTTGACCATGGCGTTCAGCAGCGGCCAGTCGGCGATGGCGTCCGAGCCGTCCCGCATGCCCTCGGTCTCGCGGTAGGGGGAGGCGACGGAGCCGCAGTCCAGGTGGTCGCGCCCGATGACCACGGGCGCGGCCAGCTCACCGGCGGCGACCATGTCGTTGAACCGCTCGCCCGCGCGTTCCCGCTCTCCGTAGCCGAGCCAGCAGATCCGCGCGGGCAGGCCCTGGAAGCGGACGCGTTCCCCGGCCAGGGTGATCCAGCGGGCCAGCGACTCGTTCCCGGGGAACAGGTCGAGGACGGCGCGGTCGGTGGCGGCGATGTCCCGGGGGTCCCCGCTGAGCGCCGCCCACCGGAAGGGCCCCTTGCCCTCGCAGAACAGCGGGCGGATGTAGGCGGGCACGAAGCCGGGGAAGTCGAACGCGCGGTCGTAGCCGGCCAGCCGGGCCTCGCCGCGGATCGAGTTCCCGTAGTCGAAGACCTCGGCGCCGGCGTCCTGGAAGCCGACCATCGCCTCCACGTGCCGCGCCATCGACTCCCTGGCCCTGCGGGTGAAGTCCTCGGGAGCGCGGGCGGCGTAGTCGGCCATGCCGGCGAAGTCGACGCCGACGGGCAGGTAGGCCAGCGGGTCGTGCGCGCTGGTCTGGTCGGTGACGATGTCCACCGGCGCGCCCGTGGCGAGGAGGTGCGGCAGCACCTCGGCCGCGTTGCCGAGCACGCCGATGGACAGCGGCCGGCGCGCGGACCTGGCCTCGGCGGCCAGGTCCATCGCCTCGGCCAGCGAGTCGGCCCGGACGTCGAGGAAGCCGTGGGCGATGCGCCGCTCGATCGCGCGCGGGTCGCAGTCGACGCAGACGGCGACACCGCCGTTCATGGTGACGGCCAGCGGCTGGGCGCCGCCCATGCCGCCGAGGCCGGCGGTCAGCGTCACGGTCCCGGCCAGCGTGCCGCCGAAGCGCTTGGCCGCGACCGCGGCGAACGTCTCGTACGTCCCCTGGAGGATGCCCTGGGTACCAATGTAGATCCACGAACCGGCGGTCATCTGGCCGTACATGGTCAGCCCCAGGCGTTCGAGGCGGCGGAACTCCTCCCAGTTCGCCCAGTCGCCGACCAGGTTGGAGTTCGCGATCAGCACCCGCGGCGCCCACTCGTGCGTGGTCATCACCCCGACCGGCCGCCCCGACTGGACGAGCATCGTCTCGTCGGGTCCGAGCGTGCGCAGCGTGGCGGTCATCGCGTCGAACGACGCCCAGTCACGCGCGGCCCGGCCCGTTCCGCCGTAGACGACGAGCTGGTCGGGATGCTCGGCGACCTCGGGGTCCAGGTTGTTCTGGAGCATGCGCAGGGCCGCTTCCTGCGGCCAGCCGCGCGCGGTCGGCGCGGTGCCGCGCGGGGCGCGGACGGGTCGAGGTCCTGTCATGGCCAGCCTCCCCGGTGAGAGCCATTCATTCACTCTAGGTGCTGAATATTTTCAGTCAACAGCACCGTGGCCGCCCGGGCGCCGCGCGTGTTTGGCTTGGGGCATGGTTTCGCCCACCCGACGCGACCGGGCCGTGCGCGCGCTGCTCGCCCGGCATCCGCTGACCGACCACGAACCGCTCGCCGCCCTGCTCGACCTCCAGGGCGTCCGCGACGCCGCGGCCGAACTCCGCGCGGCCTTCGACGAGGTGACCGCGCCGGAGCAGCCGGTGCTGCACACGTTCGCCGTCAAGGCCGGCTCGCTCGTCCCCGTGCTGCGGCTGCTCGACGGCTTCGGCATCGGCTGCGAGGTCGCGAGCCCGGGCGAGCTGGCCCTGGCCCGCGCCGCCGGGCTCGCCCCCGACCGCATCGTCCTCGACTCCCCCGCCAAGACGCCGACGGAACTGGCCGAGGCACTCGCCCTCGGCATCGCGCTGAACGTGGACAACCCGCAGGAGCTGGCCCGCCTCGACGCGCTCACGGCCGGCCGGCCACCGGCCGGGCCGGTCGGCGTGCGCGTCAACCCGCAGGTCGGCGGCGGCGCCATCGACGCGATGAGTACGGCCACCGCCACCTCGAAGTTCGGCGTCGCGCTGGGCGATCCCGGCGCCCGCGCGTGGGTGCTCCGCGCGTTCGCCGACCGCCCCTGGCTGACGCGGCTGCACTGCCACGTGGGTTCGCAGGGCATGCCGCTGGAGCGGATGGCCGCCGGCGTCCTGGCCACCTGGGAGCTGGCCGAGGAGATCAACGCGGCGGCCGGCAGGCGCCAGGTCGACACCCTCGACATCGGCGGCGGCCTGCCGGTGAACTTCGCCTCCGACGAGCACACACCGTCGTTCCGCGACTACGCGCGCCTGCTGCGGCGCACCGTGCCCGGCCTGTTCGACGGCCGCTACGGTCTTGTCACCGAGTTCGGCCGGGCCCTGCTCGCCAAGTCGGGCTTCATCCTGGCCCGCGTCGAGTACACGAAGTCCGCCGGCGGCCGGCCCATCGCCGTGACGCACGCGGGGGCGCAGGTCGCGGTGCGCACCGTGTTCGTTCCCGAGTCGTGGCCGCTGCGCGTCGCCGCCTACCGCGCCGACGGCAGCCCCAAGACCGACGGCCCGCCGGTGCGGCAGGACGTGGCGGGGCCGTGCTGCTTCGCCGGTGACCTGGTGGCCCGCGACCGGCCGCTGCCCGAGCTGGAGCCGGGCGACCTGGTGGCGCTGCTCGACACGGGCGCCTACTACTTCTCCAACGCGTTCGGCTACAACGCGCTGCCGCGCCCCGGCGTCTACGGCTACTCGGCCGACGGCGACGGGCCCGCGGTGCTCACCACCCTGCGCCGCCCGCAGACGATGGCCGAACTGGTCGCGGAGTACGGCGGCGACTGCTGACGGCCGCGGCACGGCCCGTTCCCCCGCGGGCAGCGGCAGGGGAACGGGCCGGCACCGGGCGGGAAACCCTCAATTCAGGAAGATGCCGCGGTCGGCCGCGCGGGCGTCGAACCGCTCCAGCCTCGCCTGCGCGTCCGGCAGCGCGTCGAGCATGGCTTCGAGCACCGCCCGCGCCAGCAGGGCGGGCGCGCTCGCGGTGTCGAACGACAGGCCGGTGCCCACCCCGGCCGCGAGCAGCAGGTCCCCCGGCGCCGCGACCGGCGCGAGGGCGCTGTCCGCGATCACGACCGCGCGCAGCCCCGCCGCCCTGGCCACGGCCAGGGCGTCCGCGACCTCGCGCGGGTGGCGGGGCAGCGCGAAGCACAGCAGCGCGCTCGCGCCCGCGTCCGCCGCGGCCTCGATGCGGTCGGCGAGCGCGGAGCCGCCCTCGTCGAGCAGCCGCACGTCCGGGTGCACCTTGGCGGCGAAGTAGGCGAAGCCGTGCGCCTCGCCCGCCGCGGCCCGCAGGCCGAGCACGGGAAGCGGCCGGGACGCGGCGAGCAGCCGGCCCGCCGCCTCGACGCCTGCCGGGTCCGCCAGGGCCGCGGCCAGCTGCCGCAGGTGGTCGATCTCGGCCAGGACGGCGCGCTGGTAGGCGTTCGCCCGCGGGGCACCGCCGCCCCCGGCCGCCCGGTCGCCGCCCGGGGCGTCCTCCCGGTCGCCGCGCTCGTCCCGGTCCTCGCCCACGCACTCCCGCAGCCGCCTGCGCAGCGCCGGGTACCCGTCGAACCCCAGGGCCACGGCGAAGCGGGTCACCGACGGCTGGCTCACCCCCGCGAGCCCGGCCAGCTCCACGCTGGACAGGAACGGCGCCTCCCGCGGCCTGCGGAGCAGGCACTGCGCGATGCGGCGCTGCGTCGGGGTCAGCCGGTGGCCCTCGAAAAGCCGGGCCAGCCGGGCGCTCGCCTCACTCATCCGCATCATCCTATGCAGCGAAATGGGGGGCTACCCCCAGTGCCGCCCGCGCCCGGCAGCGCCTACCGTTGCGTCCATGATGAGTGGTCGTGAATCCGAGCTGAATCGTGACTCCGGCCTCCGGAGGGATCTCGACGCCGTCGTGCAGACACGCAAAGAGCTCGGTGAGGCCTACGAGTCCGAGCTGGTCGAGTCGTTCCTGGAGAAGGTCGAGGAACGCATCGACACCACCGTGGAGAAGCGGGTGCGGCGGCAGCTCGCCGAGCAGCAGATGGTCATCGCGCGCGGCGGGCGGCCGACGCAGGGGACGGACGACAGCCGCAGCCCGGGGCCGGCCTTCGGTCTCGCGGCGCTCTCGCTGGTGCTGGCGATCCCGCTGTCGGCCATCGCCGCGGTGCAGACGGGCCTGGCCGGACTGCTGGTGTGCTGGGGAGGCATCGTCGGGGTCAACGCCTGCTACGCCGCGCGCGGCCTGCTGCGTCAGGGCCGGGACGCCGACGACTGGGACTGAACGGCCGCGGGGGCCGCGCCGCGGCCGGGCCGCCGCGGCGGCCCGGCCGGGGAACGCGGGCCGGCCGCCGGGGCCGGAAGGATACTGGCGGGGACCGCCGCACCCCGGTGAAGTCACCAGGGGCGGGACGACGGCGGTCCCCGCGGGGACACGGGCCGGGTCGGGGCCTCGTGTCCGGGCGACCAGGGAGGTCCGGGAGCCGCTCCGGAGGTCCTTGGTGCCGACATCTGTACTCTGCACGGCCGGTGTTAACGACGCGTTGCCCAGCCGTGACACTTCGGGATCGCTTGCCCGACCTGCGTCCGACCCGGCGCCCCGGCCCCGTTCGCCCGGCCCGCCGCAGCGGCCTCACCCGTTCACACCGGTCCCGCCCGTTCACACCGGCCCCACCGCCGGGGGCGCGCCTTGAGAGCACGCGCCCCCGAGGGCGCCGGCCGGCCTACTCCGAGGCGAGGAACGACAGCAGGTCCTGCCGGCTCACCACACCCGTCGGCTTGCCGTCCACGAGCACGACCGCCGCGTCGGCCTCCTGGAGGACCGCCATCAGGTCGGCCACCGGCTCGCCCGAGCCGACGTGCGGCAGCGGCGCGCACAGGTGGCGTTCCAGCGGGTCGTCGAGCGCGGCCCGCTGCGTGAACAGCGCGTCGAGCAGCTCTCGTTCGACGACGGAGCCGACGATCTCCGCGGCCATCACGTCCGGGTGCCCGGCGCCCGGCTTGACCACGGGCATCTGCGAGACGCCGTACTCGCGCAGCACCTCGATGGCCTGCCCCACCGTCTCGTCCGGGTGCATGTGCACCAGGGACGGCAGCCCGCCGTCCTTGCGCCGCAGGACGTCGCCGACCCGGGTCTGCGGGCCGCCGTCCTCAAGGAAGCCGTAGTCGGCCATCCACTCGTCGTTGAAGATCTTGCTGAGGTAGCCGCGCCCCCCGTCCGGGAGCAGCACCACCACCACGTCGTCGGGGCCGAGCCGCCTGGCCACCTCCAGGGCGCCCACGACGGCCATGCCGCACGAGCCGCCGACGAGCAGCCCTTCCTCGCGGGCCAGCCGCCGCGTCATCCGGAACGAGTCGCGGTCGGAGACGGCGACGATCTCGTCCGCCACCTCGGGGTCGTAGGCCGTGGGCCAGAAGTCCTCGCCGACCCCCTCGACCAGGTAGGGGCGCCCCGAGCCGCCCGAGTACACCGAGCCCTCGGGGTCGGCGCCGACGACGCGCACCCGGCCGCCGCTGACCTCCTTGAGGTAGCGGCCCGTGCCGCTGATGGTGCCGCCGGTGCCCACGCCCGCCACGAAGTGCGTGATGCGGCCCTCGGTCTGCTTCCACAGCTCGGGCCCGGTCGTCTCGTAGTGCGAGAGCGGGTTGTTGGGGTTGCTGTACTGGTCGGGCTTCCAGGCTCCCGGCGTCTCGCGGACCAGCCGGTCGGACACGTTGTAGTACGAGTCGGGGTGCTGGGGGTCGACGGCGGTGGGGCACACGACGACCTCGGCGCCGTACGCCCGCAGGACGTTGATCTTGTCGAGGGACACCTTGTCCGGGCACACGAAGATGCACCGGTATCCCTTGCGCTGGGCGACGATCGCCAGACCGACGCCGGTGTTGCCCGAGGTCGGCTCGACGATCACGCCGCCGGGCCGGAGTTCGCCCGACCGTTCGGCGGCCTCGATCATCCGCAGCGCGATCCGGTCCTTCACCGAGCCGCCGGGGTTGAAGTACTCAACCTTGGCGAGCACGGTGGCCTCGATGCCCTCGGTCACACTGGTCAGCCGGACCAGAGGGGTGTTGCCGACAAGATCGATCATCGACTCGTGAAACTGCACCTGGGTCTCCGCATATCAGGGGCGGGTTCGTCCGCCTGCCGGACAGCACCCTATTGCGTTGCGGGACCTCCCGTGCTGGGCACCACACAAGTGGAGGCGCGGGACCACGGGAGGCGGGGAGCGGGTCATGTCGAGGGCGAGGGTGGCACGGAGGATCGCGACCGCCGCGGCCTACGGGGGCGGCGGGATCAGCGTGCTCGGCGGCGCGGCGGCCGGGCTGATCTTCACCGAGATGCGGTACGCCCGCCGTCGCGTCGGCCGGGCAGCCGCCGGGGAGCCGCCGCTCACGGACGGCGTGTACGGCACTGCGTTCGCGGCCTGCGCGGGACCGCCGTGGCGGCTGGCGATGCTGGGGGACTCCACGGCCGCCGGCCTCGGTGTGCGGCGCGCGGGCCAGACGCCGGGCGCGCTGCTGGCCTCGGGCCTCGCCGCGGTGTCGGAACGCCCGGTCGAGCTGCACAGCGTCGCCCTGCCGGGGGCCGTTTCCGCGGATCTGGAACGGCAGGTGTCGCTGCTGCTGACCGAGCCGGGCCGGGCGCCGGTGCCTGACGTGAGCGTGATCATGATCGGGGCGAACGACATCACCGGCCACGTGCCGCCGGCCCGTTCGGTGAAGCACCTGGCCGAGGCGGTCGCGCGGTTGCGCACGGCGGGCTGCCAGGTGGTCGTCGGCACCTGCCCCGACCTCGGCTCGGTCGAGCCGGTGGGGCAGCCGCTGCGGTGGGTCGCCAGGCGGCTGTGCCGCCAGCTCGCCGCCGCGCAGACCATCGCGGTGGTCGAGCTGGGCGGGCGGACGGTGTCGCTGGGGGCGCTGCTGGGGCCGGAGTTCGCGGCGAACCCGCGCGAGCTGTTCGGCCCCGACCGCTACCACCCCTCGGCCGAGGGCTACCAGACGGCGGCGATGGCGATCCTGCCCACGCTCTGCGCCGCGGTGGGCGCCTGGCCCGCCGAGGAACGGGACGAGGCCGCCCGCCGCGAACGGCTGCTGCCCGTCGCGGACGCTGCGGCGCGCGCGGTCACGGAGGGAGGCACGGAAGTGAGCGCGGCGGACAGCCCGACCCCGGACGCCGGCGCGGGGCGGCGAGCGCTGGGCGCGATGCTGCACCGCCGGCGCAGGCGCCCCCTGCCCGCGGCCGAGGACGCGCCCCCGCAGGAGCCGGCACGTGACACCTCCCCTACTTGCGGGTAACTTCGAAGGTCAGTGCCGCGCGGACCCACCGCGCGGATGCCGCGCACCGCCGCCGGGAGGTCCTCCGTGCCAGAAGCAGTGATCGTCTCCGCCGCCCGCTCCCCCATCGGCCGGGCGCGCAAGGGCTCGCTGAAGGACTTCCGCCCCGACGACCTGACCGCGACCATCGTCCGGGCCGCGCTCGACCGCGTTCCTGAGCTCGACCCGGAGGAGCTGGACGACCTGCTGCTCGGCTGCGGCATGCCAGGCGGCGAGCAGGGGCACAACCTGGCCCGCGTGGTCGCCGTGCAGCTCGGGCTCGACCGGCTGCCGGGCGCCACCGTCACCCGGTACTGCGCCTCCTCGCTCCAGACCACGCGGATGGCGTTCCACGCGATCAAGGCGGGCGAGGGCGACGCGTTCGTCTCGGCCGGCGTCGAGATGGTCTCCCGGCGCGAGCGCGGCTCGTCCGACGGCATACCCGGCACCCAGAACCCGCGGTTCGCGTCCGCCCAGGCGCGCACCGAGGCGCGCGCCACCGGCGGCGCGCCCACGTGGCACGACCCGCGCGAGGACGGCGAACTCCCGGACGTCTACATCGCCATGGGCCAGACCGCGGAGAACCTGGCCCAGGCCATGGACGTGACCCGCGCGGACATGGACGCGTTCGCCGTGCGCTCCCAGAACCTCGCGGAGCAGGCCATCGCCGACGGCTTCTGGCAGCGCGAGATCACTCCCGTCACCGCGCCGGACGGCACGGTGGTGACGGCGGACGACGGGCCGCGCCCCGGCGTCACGCTTGAGGCGGTGAGCGCGCTGAAGCCCGTCTTCCGCCCCGACGGGCGGGTCACCGCGGGCAACTGCTGCCCGCTCAACGACGGCGCCGCGGCGCTCGTCGTGATGTCCGACACCCGGGCGCGCGCCCTCGGGATCACGCCGTTGGCCAGGATCGTGTCCACGGGCGTCTCGGCGCTCTCCCCCGAGATCATGGGGTACGGGCCCGTGGCGGCGACGCGGCAGGCGCTCGACCGGGCCGGGATGACGATCGGCGACATCGATCTCGCCGAGATCAACGAGGCGTTCGCCGCCCAGGTGATCCCCTCCTACCAGGACCTGGGCCTCGACCTCGACCGCCTCAACGTCAACGGGGGCGCCATCGCCGTCGGTCACCCGTTCGGCATGACGGGGGCCCGGATCGCGACTACGCTGATCAACTCCCTGCAACGGCACGACAAGCAGATCGGCCTCGAAACGATGTGTGTCGGCGGCGGGCAGGGCATGGCCATGGTGATCGAACGACTGTCCTGAGCGTGGTACGTGAGGCACACGGGCCGGAAGTGACCCAGCTCACCCGGTATATCCGGGCGAGACCGAAGCGGGCCCGGGATGTGATCCATCCCGGCAACGCCCGCGAAGTCGCAGGTCAGAGACCTGCGGATGGCGCGCTGCCGACCAAAGACCTGCCCGGCTCGTGACGTTGTGCACTGCACGCCGTGGCCGCGCCCAGGAAACCTGAGATAAGAAGTCAGGGACCAAGACACTGGGAGCGAGTCCGTGAGCGCCATATCCGTCATTCTGCTGGTGGCCGCAGGCACCGCCGTCGTCCTGGGTGCGCTGGCCCTGCACACCGTTCGCCGGCTGCGTGCCGAGCTGGCGACGCTGCGCGGCGAGCTGGCCGGACGCACGGTGCCGGCCGCCAGGCCCGTCCCGCGGGAGGAGATCCGCGGCGCGGTCGCGGAGGCGCTTGAGGAGGAACGGGAGCGCGAGCTGGCCGAGGCGCGCGCCTACTGGGCCGAACAGGAGGCCCGCGAGGGCGAGGGCCCCGGCGCGCTGCTCGCCGGCCGCGGCCTCGGCTACGAGGTGGCGGACGCCGACGAGGAGCTGCTCGACGCGCTCCTCGAACGCTACCTGCTCAGCGACTCGGGCTTCCCGGCCACGGGCCGCGACGGCACCCCGGCCGCGCCGCGCTGCGGCGGGGACGAGCCGGGCGACGGCGGGGAGCCGGCGCGCGACTCCTCCGAGGACGGCGACGCGGCCGAACTCGCCGCGGCCCGCCGCCGGCACCCCTCCCACCCCGGGTTCACGCTGTCGGGCGAGCCGGCCGGCCGCGACGCGCCCGGCCGGCCGCAGAGCGAGGAGCACCGGCACACCGCGGACCGGCTCTCGCGGCTGGCCGAGGCCCGCACCCCGCTGGCGGACGTGCGCCACGGGCCGCTCGGCACGCTCGACCTCTTCCTGTTCGCCGACGGCACGACCCTGTGCCTGTCGCCGAGCCACCAGGAGGCCGCGGAACGCCTCGCGACGGCCGTGCGGGCGGGCGAACAGCCGGTGCTCATGGGCGGTTCAGGCGTCTCGGGCGCCTACGCGCTGACGTTCGCCTGCGGCCAGGACAGCGTCTACCTGCTGGCCGACCGCGTCGTCGCCACCACGCATTCGAGCGGCGAATGACCGCGCCGGACATCGCCGCGCTCGACGCGGCCGTCGACGCGGCGGCGGACCGGCTGCGCACGCTGCCGGAGAGCCGCCTGCGGCGCGGCGCGGCAGCGCGGGGACTCGAACTGGCCAGAGCCCTGGCCGAACGCGCCCAGCGCCTCGAACGCCCGGGAGCGCCCGTCAGACAGCTGCCGGACGCGGGGATCTACTCGGTGGGCGACCAGGTCGCCGTCGCGGGGCACGACCTGGCGCAGGCGCTGCGCGAGACCGCGACCGCCGACCCGGCGGCGGCCGGCGAGGAGCTGACCGCCGCCCTCGACCTGCTGCGCGCCGACCTCACCTGACACCCCGGCACCCCCCGCCCACGGCGCCCGGCACGGGAACGCCCGCCCCCGGCGCGCGCGTCTGAGGCGCACGCCGGACCGCGCGGGGCGCGCGCCCGGCGCGGGAACGCCCGCGGCGCCGGACCCCCTGAGGCGCAAGGGCGTTCCCGTGCCCCGCGCACACGCGAGGGGCCCCGGCGGAGAGCGTTGCTCCGCCGGGGCCCCTCGTCCTCATCTGCCCGCGCCCCTACGGCCGGGCGGCGGGAGGACGTCAATCGCCCTGAAGGATGGCGACCAGCCGCAGGAACTCCAGGTAGATCCACACCAGGGTGAGGGTCAGCCCGAAGGCGGCCAGCCAGGACTCCTTCTCGGGAGCGCCGTAGGCGATGCCGTCCTCGACCATCTTGAAGTCCAGGGCGAGGAAGCAGGCGCCGAGCACGACACCGGCGATGCCGAAGAGGATGCCGAGGCCGCCGTCACGCAGGCCGAGACCGTTGCCGCCACCGATCATGGCGACCACGAGGTTGACCAGCGAGAGCAGCAGGAAGCCCACCGCGGCGGCCAGCACGAACTTGGTGAACCGGGCGTTGACCCGGATGATCCGCTGCTTGTACATGAACAGCACACCGGCGAACACCGCCATCGTGCCGATCACGGCCTGCATCGCCGCGCCAGGGGCCACCGCGTTGATCGCGCTGCTGATGGTGCCGAGGAACAGACCCTCGGCGACCGCGTAGCCCATGATCAGCGCGGGCGACGCCTCACGCTTGAACGACTGCCACAGGCCCAGGCCGAGCGCGACGAGCGCGAACACGAAACCGAGGGCGAGCGGCAGGTCCGTGATCCACGCCACCGCGGCGGCGGCGACGACGGTGCCCAGGGTGATCGCGGTGCGGGAGACGACACTGTCGATCGTCATCACACCGGCGCGCGGGGGCGCGACGGGCGGCACAGCACCGCCGTGGGGACCCGCCTGCGGTTGCGCGTACGGGTTCCCCGGCTGCGCGTAGGGGTTGGACGGGCTCCCCGCGTACGGATTCCCGGTCTGCGGCTGCGGTGCGGCGTTGAAGCCGGCGTAGCCACCGTCCCGAGTGAACCCCCGACGCGTGAAGACCGGGTTGCTGCTCCTCATCTCACTCCTCCATGGCCGCACGGCACGACCTTGACTACCAGAGTAATGCGTTCGCAAAGACCGCACGGTAGTGCACTCGTAGAAACGAGCGAAAGGGGTGCGCCGGTTCCCGATCGGCCTCTTTCATAGAGCTGTCAACGGGCCGTCGCGCACGGCCGGTGAACGAGCCCGCCCCTCCGGCCGCCGCGGCCCTCACCAGGACGAACACCGACACGCTTCCGCGCATTCCCCACGTCTCCCCGCCGCACTCCCCCGGGAGGCCGCTGACCCGTTCGAACGATCACCCCCACGCGCCCCGCCCACCCGGGGCCAGGACGGCGCGGAACGACCGCCGGGTCACACCTCCGCGGGCAGGTCGAACGGGGCACCGGGCGACCCGCCGGCCCGGGCGGCGAGCACGAACGGGGCATACGCCCGCGCCCCGCTCCAGAACTCCACGCCGAGCCCCGGCGTCGTGCCCGCCTGCTCCCGGTCGGAGTAGCGCCACGTCTTCGCGATCTCGGGCGACCCGGTGTTGGTCAACAGCGCCGCCAGGTACTCCTCAAGCACGCCCAGGCGCACGCGCCCGGCGCCCAACTCGGGAACGGGCACCGGCGCGGGAGCCTCCTTCTCGACCGGCTGCTCGTCCTGGTCGTACCGCTCCCCCTCGGCGGACTGCACGGTGATCGCGTGCCACAGCCGCGCGCCTCCGGGCAGCGTCACCACGACCCCGAACGGGCGCTTGGTGCCCTCGGTCCACGCCTCGGCCTGGAGCCCCGCGCCCCGGTAGGCGTCGATGGCGAACTGCTGGAACCTGTCGGGACGCATCATCGCTCCAGGGGTATGGACGAGCGGCGAAGAGTGAGCATTTTAGTTACGCGACGGCCCTCCCGGGCGCCCCCGGGAAATGCGGGGATCATGGCGGCGCGCGGCCCACAGCACCGTCGCGCGGTTCATGACGAACGTCTCGCCCGTCTCGAACTCAAGCCGCTTGCGCCCCGCCCCCAACGCGGTCAGGTCCCGCACGACGAAGCCCTGTCCCCCGATCATGACCTGGTCCCCGACGGCGACCGTGCGGGCGTCGATCTCCACGGCGACGACCACCCCCCTCACCGCCCGCCCTCCTCACCCGAAACGGGCGCGGGCGAGGGCGGGGGCGGCCGGAGGCCGATGCAGACATCCGCCGGGTAGATCAGGGCACCGCACGACGGACAGTGCTTCCCGTCCCGCCGCAACACCAGCTCACCGCGGTGAAGACATCCGGATGTGGACACCACATGCTCCTACGCGGCGAGAACGAAGTGGGCGACAGGCAGAAAGAAGAGGACACCGCAGGTGACCGCGATCAGCGGCTCACAGGCGCGCGCACCGAGCCACGCGACGGCCCGGGCCAGGCGGCACGGACGACGCCGATGCCGCGCACGACCGGCCGGGGTCACCGGGCACGCTTCGACACATCGAGCGGCACGGCCGCGTCGGTCAAGCACGTGGCGTTCACGGGGATCACCCACCAGGGCACAGACCGTGAACCTGGGCGATGGATCGTCACATCAGTCTCCTGTACGTCGTCTTGACCGGAACGGCACCGATGCAACCGGGCGTAAGCTGGGCATGACCAGCCGTGACGAAGGCGAGTCCGTTCAACCCGTTCAACGCCCTGCTCAGGAGCGTGCACACATGGTGACGAACAGGCGTGCGCCCAACGAGGCGCTTCGAACAGCACTCGCAGAATCCAAACTGAGTTACGACGCATTGGCCCGCGCGGTACGCGCGATCGCCGCCGAGTCCGGCGACGCCCTGAAGACCAACCGTTCAGCCGTCGCCCACTGGGTCGCAGGCAGACCGCCGACACCCAGAACCGCCTCCTACGTGGCCGAGGCCCTGTCGAGGGCGCTCGGGCGGCACGTGGACCCGGCCGATCTCGGCCTGGCGCACGGCCCAGATCAACAGCCCCCGGGACAACTGGGGTTGCGCTTGGGATCTGACCCCGTTGCCATGCTGCGCCGTCTCGGAGCGGCTGACATCGAGCGCCGGGGAATACTGACCGGGGCCGCCTACAGCGTGGCAGCCGCCGCGTTGCCGCTCGGCGCCGAGCAGGCCGTCGAGTACCAGCAGCGGGCGAGCACGTACCGCGCCGGGCGGGCGGAGATCGAGGCCGTCCGGGACATGACCGAGATGTACACCCGCATCGACGAGCGGCACGGCGGACAGCACGGCCGCGCCGCAGTGGTCCAGTACCTCACCAGCGATGTCGCCCGTCTCTGCCGCGCCGGCTACGCACGCGAGGCGGACCGCGCGGCGATGCTCGGCAGCGCCGCCGAAGTGGCCTACCTGTGCGGCTGGAAAGCCTACGACGCCGGTGAACACGGCCTCGTTATCTATAGCTCTTAGGACTCTTGAGGCACATGAGAATCGTGTGCCTGTGACTCTGTTCCTGAGAGGTATCTGCTAGGTGTTTGGCACGTCTGTTACGTACGCTCCTGCGCGTACTTTCAAGGCCGAGAAGGCTGTCTCTGCCGATGGTTCCGTCCGCTGGGTCATCGCGTCCGACGAGTACGAGCTGCACTCGGAGGCGAGTGCCTATTTGGCGTCGCTGCGGTCACGGGACCGCTCGATCAACACGGAGCGCGTGTATGCGGGCCGGGTCGCGCTGTACCTGACGTACTGTGCGGCCAACGGCCTAGACTGGGCCGCGCCGGGCTTCGCTGCGCTGTCCCGTTTCCTGCACTGGCTGGTGGAGGAGCCACTGCCGTCGCTGGGGCGCCAGAAGCGAACGGAGCCGCGTCATCGCTCGAGGACGACGGCGAACCAGATCCTGACCACGGTCGGTGAGTTCCTGCGGTTCGGCGTCCCGAACGGGTGGGTTCGGCCGGAGACGGCCGCGATGCTGTCGGAGGAGAAGTACCTGTCGTTCTTGCCTCCGGGGTACAGCGCGGGTGAGGACGGCCAGTACCGCGTCATCAACGCGAAGACCATCAAGTTCAACGTCGCGGTGCCGGGCTATGAATGGCTGAGCGACGAGCAGTTCGAGCAGCTGGTCAACGTCACGACCCGGGCCCGCGACCGCTTCCTCGTCTGTCTGCTGGGGGCTACCGGAATCCGGATCGGTGAGGCTCTGGGCCTGCACCGGCAGGATATGCATCTGCTGTCCACCTCGGCCTCGCTGGGCTGCCAGGTGCTCGGCCCACATATTCACGTCCGGCGTCGGCAGAATGCCAACGGCGCCCTGGCCAAGTCCCGTATGCCGCGGTGGATTCCCGTGGATGAGAACCTGGCGTCGCTTTACGCCGAGTACTCCTATGAGCGGGAGCATATACCCGAGGCCGCCGACTGCGACATGGTGTTCGTCAACCTCTTCCGGGCCCCGCTCGGCAAGCCCATGAGTTACCCCAACGCCAAGGACCTGTTCGACCGCCTGGCGGTCAAGGCGGGTTTCGCGGCTCGCCCGCACATGCTGCGGCACACTGCCGCGACTCGATGGATCCGCAGCGACACCCCCCGCGATGTCGTGCAGAACCTCCTCGGTCATGTCTCGCCCTCCTCCATGGATCCGTACGTTCACGCCACTGAGGCCGACAAGCGAGCCGCCGTCGACCGTCTCGCGGCCAAGCGCCGCCAGGAGGTGAAGGCGTGAACAGCAGCCTCGCGTCCATTACCCCCATCCCCTCACGGCCTGCGGACGACGACCGGCTCGAGCAGTGGCGGATCTTCCTCGCCGGGAAGATCGACCCGGCCTGGCGAGATGGCGAGTGGGACAGCACGACCTGGCTGTTCACCGGCGACCTGGACAACCCGCACACCGCCGCCTATCAGTGCTGCACTCCCTCATGTCTCACGGTGCTTCCGTCCCCGCACAGCAGGTGCCAGTTCTGCAAGGAGGCTCTGCAGGACAGCGGTATGAGCGAGGCGGAGTTCGACGCCAGCTACAGCCGCGACCCGCAGCGATACCTTGTCTATACCCGGCCAAGCCAGTGCATCGCCGGCATCAGCGCAAACCGGTGCCGCCGCTCGGCCGCCAGCCGAGGGCTCTGCCGCTCCCATCATGCCCGCTGGCACCGGGTATTCCGCCGCGATGCCTTGGCAGACACGGACGAGAATCTCGTCGAATGGGCCGCCAGGGTGCCGGGCCTGGACGCCGCACCGTCCTGCATCGTCAGCGGCTGCCCGCTGGACGGTGTCGTGAGTTCGGGCCTCTGCGGCACCCACTACGAGCGGTGGAAGAAGGCGATGTCCCAGTCCCCGGAACCGGTGCCGGCGGAGACCTGGGCGGTGACCGCGGTCCCGTATCTGACGGGAGCACAGTTCTCCCTGGCCGGGCTCAGCCCAGCGGTGCGGCTGGAGATACTCTTCGGCCTGCAACGGCGTGACGCCATCGCCGGAAGAGTCGTACCACGGGTCATCCGGTCACTCGCCACGAGACTGACCAGCTTCCCGAGCCTGATCCTGGGCGCGAGCGAGGCGGAGGTCATGCAGGCCATCGAGGGCCAGACCAACGGCATTCACTTCTGCGGCCAGACACTGCGCTACCTCCGCATCGCCTTCGACGAGTTCAACGGCATCGACCCCACCCAGCGTCCCGTCTGGGACGTCGCAGCACTGGGCATCGCCTCCGCCACCAAGCGAGGACGCCGACGCTCAGGAACCATCGATTTCACCCAGATCCGGCAGCCCTGGCTCCGGGAGGTGACCATGGAGTGGGCCCGCAGCACCCGTCCCACCGCGCATCGGCTGTCGGTCCGGCTCACCGCCTGCACGCACGCCTCGCGGGCACTGTCAGTACGCCCCGGCGAGGGCATGGACGCCTCGGCCATGCAGTTCGCCGACATGACCGCGATCGCCGACTACTTCAGCACCCTGAACAGGGCTGACGGCACCGAGTACACCAGTAAGTACCGCAGCGGCCTGCTGACGGGCTTCTGGCAGGTCCTCGAATTCGGCCGCCAGGCCGGACTGATGGATGACGTTCCCGGCGGATTCTCCCGCCACAGTTCGCACCGGATCGTCGAGGACGATCCGAACGAGGACGACATCGGCAAGGCGATACCCGAGTCCGTAATCCGTCAACTCGACGCCCACATCGATCAGTTGGCAGATGGGGCAACCTACGGTGCTCTGGAGCCCGCTGACATCAGGAAGCTGTTCCGCACGATCTACATGCTGCTGCGAGACACAGGCCGCCGCCCTCGCGAGATCGCATCGCTGAAGGTGGACTGCCTGGAGCACATTGACGGCGACTACAACCTCATCTGGGACAACCACAAAGGTAAACGCCTGCGACGCCGGCTCCCGATCGACTCCGGCACCGTGAAGACCGTCCAGGACTGGCTCGACGTGCGCAGGCGGATGCCGCGGAGCGAGCACGGTGGCCGCTATCTCTTCCCTGCCCCGACCGATCGAAGCGCCGATAGGTACATCCCCACACTGGCGATCTCCAGGGTGATTCGTCAGTGGGCCGACGCGATCCCGCACCTGGACTCGGAGGTCCTAGACAAGGACGGCACCCCGCTGCCATTCGACCGCTCGTTGATCTATCCCTATGCCTTCCGGCATTCATACGCCCAGCGACATGCGGACGCGGGCACTCAACTTGACGTGCTCAAAGAGCTTATGGATCACCGAGACGCCTCGACCACCATGGGCTACTACAAGGTGTCCTTGAAGAGGAAGCGGCAGGCCGTGAAGACGATGCGACTGCACGTCGTCGACCGCTCCGGACTCCCGGCCCCAATGGCGTCCAACATCTCCTACGAGCGACGTTCCGTCGCGGTCCCGTTCGGAGGCTGCGTCGAGCCTAGCAACGTCAAGGCGGGAGGACATGCCTGCCCGATCCGCTTCCAGTGTGCCGGATGCGGCTTCTACCGTCCCGATCCCTCCTACCTGCCCGCGATCGAGGACCACATCCGATCGCTGAAGGCCGACCGGGAAACCGCCGAAGCCATGGACGCCGAGGAATGGGTCGTGCGCAACATGGCCGAACAGGTGGCGTCATTCAAGGACGTTGCCGAGCAGATGAAGGAACAGATGGACAAGCTGGACCCCGCCGAGCGGGCCGAGATCGAGGAAGCGAGCAAGATTCTTCGCAAGACTCGGGCCGCGAACGGCCGCACCACGCTGCCACTGACCGTCATCCAGCGTCAGGAGCCCGGCGCATGAGCGTCAAGCGCACCCCCGCCGAAGTCCTCGTCGACTCCCGTCGGCGCGACAGCCGCCGCAAGCGAGCCAAGGTACTCGAGACCGTCGATGCCATGGTCAGCAGCGACCAGCCGGTGACGTTCGCGGCAGTGGCGAAGACCGCGGGAGTGTCGAACTGGCTCGTCTATGCCGATGGAGTACGCGAACACATCCAAACGGCAAGAGACAAGCAAGCCGCCCGAGTTCAGCGTGGTCGCCTTGCTGGCACTGCGGTCAGCGCAAGCGGCCTGAAGACCGACTTGGAGCTGGCTCGTCAGGAAATCGCGTTGCTGCGGGCCGAGCGAGATAAGCTCAAAGGCGCCCTGCAACGTCAACTCGGCCAGCAGCTCGACCAAGTGGCCGCTGGCGACCTGATCGCCCGGATCAACGAGCTGACCCAGCAGAACCAACGGCTGATCGCTGAGCGGGACGCCCTTGAACGGGAAAAGGCTGAGCTTGAGGCAAAGCTCGCCGAGACAGAGGAAGATCTCGGGGCCACCCGCACCAGCCTCCGCAGAATGATCCGCGCGGAAAACACATACCGGACCGAGTGAACGAAGGTGGCCGGTCCGCAATCTTGCCTGACCGGCCACCTTGTTCTTCCAGCACCGCTACCTGAAGCGCTCGCGGGCGGCCAAGCAATACTTGCACTCCGAACGAGAGGGAGGGAGGAGTGGCTAATCTCCGTATGTTCCCGCACTAACATTGCCCCCGTAGGGGAGATGAAGATTCCCGGAAGGGAACCGAAGAACCGCGCTGGTATCACCGGCTTTCAATGCCGGACCATAGACGATGCGTTCCGTTCTCCCGACAGCATCGATCGCTTCCTGGACTTCGCCCACAGCCTTGCCAAGGTCTCTGCCATTCTGGGCCACGCCTTCTCCCCGGAACCACTGATCTACCAATTCCCCAATTTCACCCATTGCGAGCTGCTCAAGCAGTTCGAACGGAGCAATTCCGGGGAATTGAAAGTCTCTGACTTCCACCTTGCTGATTAGATATCGGTCGGGGGCGACAGACATCCAGGCGTGGGCCTGGACGGCTCCCTCGTCCACCAGTTTGGTGCAGAAGAGATCCGGGCACGGGGCAGGAAGACGACCGGCATAGCAGTGCTCTCGAAGTGCCTGGCGGACTCGGAGATCCGTCGCGCGGAACGTCACCCTTCCGCTGGCGTCAAACTCAAAGAAATTCTGTATGTCAAACGACTCATCGAAGGGGATATCCCCGCGCTCTTGAGTCTCATGGAAGGACTCCGACAGATAGAAGGCATCTGTCAGATAGGTCAGCACTGGCCAGCATCCGATCTTTCGTGCAAAATTACTGGTGATTCGCAGTAGCGGCAGACCGGCGCGAGCGCACAGATCATTCTTGAGTCGGTCCCGTTCGCGAGTCCTATGGTCGTTCCAATGCTGCCTGCCATCCAACTCCACAGCGAAGCGGCCCAAACCCGTGGCGGTGTCGACCATGAGAAAGTCCAGATGAGCACGTAGAGCGTACGATTTGGCCCGTCCGCTCAGATCGTCCATACCGTCAATGTCGATAGCATCCGCCAAGCCAACCTTGAGCATCAAGCGGTCACCGTGCTCAGCCGCAGTCCGTTGGAGCATCTGATCCGCAGCATCCTCATACCTGTTAACGGTGATCGACCGAATCCCACCCCGAGTAGTCATCCTTCCCTTATACCAGCGGAGACAGCGCGCCCGGCCGTAATCGCCCAAGTCAGGGAGTGCGCCGCGGCCCCTGCCTCCATCACAGGTGCTCAGGACCCGCCGTGAGTGACAGCCGCGCCCGAGGGCTACTCACTGATCGGTCCTTGATCGGCGACTGCCTCCATGCGGGGTGCCAGTCCGCTCGGGGGTGCGCCCCGCAGGGGAACGTGCCTCACGTAACAGACAGAGGTATGGGCTATCTACCTGTGCGTTCGCTTGACAACTCTAGATAAGCCTCGCGCAGCGCTACTACCTCCAGGCGTACCAATTGACGAAGGAAGCCGGCGACGATCTCCATCAGGCGTTCATCCTGCGCATCCTGGCGCACAACGGAATGGACATCCGGCGCCCGGAACACACGCTCGACCTGGCGGACGCCGCGCTTGAGCGCGCCCGGCGCGCGGACCCCTGCACCCTGGCGTTGTTCGAGGTCACCCGGGCGCGGGCACTGGCGAACGCGGGGCGCCGTCCGGAGGCGACCGCCCAACTGCGCCAAGCCCAGGACCGCGTCCTCCGCGGCGACGAGGCCGAACTGCCGCACTGGGCCGCGTTGTGGGGATCGGCCCGCGCCTGCATCAGCTCGCACAGCGCGAAAACCATGGTGGCCATGAAGGATCACGCGGCAGCGGAACGGCATTACGCGATCTCCGCCCGCTCCCGCCCGTCCCCCGAATACACCCGGATCACGGCTCTGACCATCGCCGCCCAGGGGCGGGAGCAGGCGCGGCAGGGCCACGTCGAGCAGGCATGCGCGACATGGGACAGAGCACTGACGATGCTGGACGGGGTGCGGTCCTCCCGTGCGGCAGACGCGGTCTCGGGAATGCGCAGGACGCTGGGCCCGCTACTGCGCCGCGGTGCTCGCCGGGCGGCTGAGCTGGACGAGCGGGCGCGGGACTGGCAGCTCTCACACGTGTGATCCGCGCCCACACGGACCCGCGCGGACGCCGGGGCCGTTCACGCGTGCGTGACGATGTCCGCCAGCTCGTTCAGTCCGGTGATCGACCAGTCCGCCGCCGCCCGCACGTCCGGGGCATCCGCCCACAGGTGCCCCCAGGGGCCGCGCCGCAGGTGGGCCGTCAACAGGCCCGAGTCGCGCGCGGGAAACACATCGTTCGCCGGGTGATCACCTACATAGAGGACTTCGCGGGGTTCCGCCCCCGCGAGATCCACCACCCGGCGGAAGAAGTCCTCATGGGGTTTGGCCACCCCCCAATCCCCGGACACCGCGACCGCGTCCACCGGCAGGGCCAGTCCTCGCAGCAATGCCCCCGCCCGTGACGTCTGGTTGCCCGCCACGGCCACGCGTACGCCGAGGCCGCGCAACGCCGAGAGAGCGGACCGCACGTCGTCGTACAGATCGCTCTCCTCCAGCGACTCGCCGTGTCCTGCTGCCTCGCGTGCCGCGTATTCCGCGTTCAGATCGATGCCCGGCCGCAGGAGTCGGACGGCCTCCGCGTTGTCCTCGCCGCGTGCGACCACGGCTCCGACCAGAGCGGACAGCGTGTGCCGTGGCACGCCGAGCCAGTCAGCCCACGCCGCCCAGTACCGGTCGTCGCGGACAAGCGTCTCGCCGATGTCGAACGCCACGCACTTGATCACCGCCACAGCGTAGAGGCGCGCGGCACACGACGAACGTTTCGCCCGACCCGACGCCCGACCCTCCGCGACCGGAACCGACGGGATCGGATTCCGCCCGTCGAACGACCGCCCGCCGGTCACACCCGGATACAGGACGCGCACCCGGCGTTGTGGGGAACACTCAGGGCATGCAGGTCGCCACAGCACCTACCGCCGTCGGGGGGAACATCGCCGTCCAGCGCAAGGCGCGGGAACTCTCGCAACAGGCGCTGGCCAACCGGGCGAAGATCTCCAAGTCCCTTCTCGCGAAGATCGAGATCGGCGACCGGGCATGCCGTCCAGCCGTCGCCGCCTCCATCGCCGCCGCGCTCGGCGTCCCCCTCACCGTCCTCTACGGCCAGCCCTACGCCGAATCCGCCGACCCCCAACTCATCGACGCCCTGCGCTCAGCCGTCCGACGGCACCGGCACCCGGCCGTCACCGAAGTGCGCGCCGACCGGCTGACCGCCGACATCGAGGCCGCCTCCCGCATGCGCGCGTCGACCGACTACGCGCGCCTCCTCCCGGTACTGCCCGGACTGATCGCCCGGGCCGTCGCACACGCACACGACACACAGGACCCAGCGGCCTGGGAACTGCTGGTCGATGCCTACAGCTGCGCGTTCACCGTCGCCCACCGGCTCGGGTACCCGGATCTCGCCGACCTCGTGGCCGCCCGGCAGGAGTGGGCGGCCCACCAGAGCTGGACACCCGTCGCGCAGTTGGCCGCGGCCTGGACGGAGGCGGGCTGCTACCAGTCGGCGGGCGACTACCTCGAAGGGCTCGCCGTCACCGATCGGGCGCTGACCGCCATGAGTGCCACCGCCACCGACAGCGTCGCCGGTGTCGTGGCCGCCGGGTCGCTGCACCTCCGCGCCGTCACCCTGGCCTCCCGGGCACGGGACGAGGCCACCACCAGGTACCACTTGGAGAAGGCCGAACGACTGGCCGGGCGCCTCCGCGACGCCGACGTGTACCGGCACAACTTGACGTTCGGCCCGGGCAACGTCGTGCTGCATGAACTCGCCACTCACATCGAGCTGGAACGCCCGCGCCGCGCGGTCGCGATAGTGGGCGACCTCGTCGGCGTCTCTCTCCCGGGACTCGCGCCGACCCGTATCGGGCACCTTCATATCGACGCGGCGCGCGCCCACTTGGCGGCGGGCGACCGTGACGAGGCGCTCCAGTCGCTGCTCCGCGCACGGGAAGCGGCGCCGCAGATGGCGCGGATTCACCCCATGGCCCGGGAGGTGCTGCGCGTCCTGGTGTCGCTGCACCGGCGGTCGAAGCCGGAACTCGCGATACTCGCCAAGTGGGCGGGACTCCACGAAGCGTGACGTGGCGGGCCCGGCGAGCGCTGCCGTGCAAGGGCCGGGGCGGCGCCTTCCGCCTCCTCGTTCATCCCGGAACGGACCGCCGTTCGCGCACCGGGCCGGTCAGGATGTGCATGAGGTACTCCAGCGGCCCGCGACGGGACCACGGCCGCCAGAGCAGCGCGCAGACCGCGGTGACGGCCACGAAGACGGCCAGCACGGGCAGTCGGCGGTCCAGTTCGCCCGCCATGAAGAACTCGATGGCCAGCAGGTGGCCGGTGTACGCGCTCAGCGACATACTGCCGATCGCGATCAGGGGGGCGGCCGGGCGGCGGGCGTCCGGGCGGCGGGCGAGCAGCAGGAGCGCGGCGGCTATCACGCAGATCGCGACTCCCGCGTTGCCGATGGTCGCCGGTGTGGTCTCGGTGTGCGGGGCGGCGACCAGGAGCCAGGCCGGGTCGTCGCCCGGCTGCGTGAACCCGGCCTCGGACCACCAGGCGCTCGGCGCGCCGGTGGTCCGCACGATGACGGGGAAGAGCTGCATCGCGAGCCACGAGCCTCCGTAGCCGAGGACCGCGAGTGCGGCGCCGACGCGCAGGAGCCGGGCGCGCACCGCCGCCGAGGCGAGGTCGAGGCGGCCCAGCGCCATGCCCGCGAGGACGAGCGGCAGCCAGGCGGGTATGGGGTAGTTGCCCGTGATCAGCAGGTCGATGAGGCCGTCCCCCTCGACCCCGCTGAGCGGGTCGAGTTCGTCCACGGCTCCGGCCCAGTCGGCGAGCCCGCCGGTTTCCGTGTACGTCAGATCGCGCAGCACGAAGAGCAGTTGCGGGCCCGCGAGCGCCGCGACCGCGGCGGTCACCGCGAGCGCCCGCGCGGACAGCCGGGCGAGGGGCAGGGCCAGCAGGAGGCACAGCCCGTAGTACGGGAGGATGACCGCTATCGGCGTGTCCATCCGCGTCAGCAGGGTGCCCAAAGCGATCAGCACCGCGGCCCTGATCACGACCCCGGCGGCGGCGCGCGCTCCCGCCGTTCCGGTCCTCGGGGTGGTGCGGCCGGTGAGAAAGGCCAGGGTCACGCCCGCGAGCACGGCGAACAGCGCCGAGGAACGTCCCCTGCTCAGCTCCGCGAAGAACGCCGCGCCGCCGCCGTAGGCGGGGTCAGGTGCGAGATGCGCGGTGAACATCCCGATCACCGCGAGCCCGCGGGCCAGGTCGAGCCCCACGAGCCGGGCCGTGGACGGCGATTCGGCGGAACGCCCGCGGATTCGAGCCGTTCCGGGGTTCCCGCTCATACACCATCAGCCCCTGCCGTCCGACGTCACGAAGCCGCGGCCCACGGGCTGCACGGGCCGTCAGCCGGCTCCCGCCCCGAGCGTCCCCCTTGCGCCGCCCCACCACGGTAGTCGGCGAGGGCCCCGACCCGGCCGATGGCCGGAGCCGGCTCGGGGCCGCCTGTGACCAGACGCGTCCGCCCCACCCTGGAGGCATGACGCAGAACGCTCCCGCCCGGGGGCCCTGCGCGGGCGGTGTGGCGGGAGCAAAGTGGAGCCGTTACGGCTGGTCAGCAGCTGTATGGCCCGAGGTGCCTGGCGCCTGACGTGACCCGTAGCCGGGAAGCGCTCGTCTGACCTCAGCTGCGCCCGGAGAAACGGCGGACGACCGGCTCCAGGTAGTCGGCGTGCGGCCCGGGCAGACCGGCCAGTTCGTCCGGTGAACGCACCAGGGCAAGCCCGTCGAGCTCAGGTTCACGGCCCTCGGCGCGCTCCGCTGCCGCAGCAGCGGTGAACGTAGCGCGCAGCGTTGCCTCGGGAAGGGGCGGCGCCAGGTAGGTCAGGCCGACGCTGCTGTGCTTGCCACGGGTGACCACCCACAGCCTCAGGGTCTCGGAAGCCACGCTGATCCCCACCTCCTCGACGAGTTCCCGCGCGGCCTGGCCGGCCAGTGCCGACTCGTCCAGCAGCGCCCCGCCCTGGGGAGGCTCCACCGATCCCCCTGGCAGCTGCCAGCGGCCCGGGGTGGCCGTGGAGGGCGACATCCTCGCCACCAGCACACGGCCGTCGTCAGCCGGCTGAATCACGTTCACGAACAACGAAGGCAGCGCGGTGGCACCGGGAACGCGACGCAAAGCGTAATGCCGGTACGTCACACGTACCCACGACAGCCGCAGGACGCGCGGCCCCGGCTCCAGCCCGGCACATGCCACCACGGGCCCGTCGAAGAGAGCAGGGTTGGCCCGCACCGCCAAGTCCCACACCCGGTCCCGGGCCTCGGCGTCCCGGGTCGACACCGGCGGCTCCGCGGCTTCGGCCAGCAAGACCCGTTCGACCTCGAAGAGCTCGATGCCCGCGGGGGGCAGCGTCTCGGTCACCGGCCCATCGTAGAGTCCGCTGCGGCCCTCGTGCCTCGCCGTCCGAAGCGATCGGCCGACCACCTGGGAGAACGGACCGTCCCCCGTTCAGCCCGGCCCCCAGGGCGGTGCACCGATCTCCAGGCCGAAGCCCAGACCCAGCTACACCTCGCTCTCGGGTCGGACGTGGCTATGGGACAGCGAGGTCAGGGCGCGCCGGTGGGCTGGGGTGAGCAGGCCGAGCGACAGATTCATGGCCGGTGGTGGAGCATCGTGGCCACGCCGGCGTCGCTGCTGGAGGTGTAGTTGATGCCGCGCAGGACTGCGACAGGGGCGCCGCGACCACGCTGGCCGAGGATGATTCCCGCGGCGGCGGCGACCAGGTCGGTGAGGGTCTCCTCCTGCTTCTTGCCGCCGTGCTCGGTCGTCCGCAGCGGGGCGATCCCGGCGGCGCCGATGGAGATGACGGTGGCGCCGCGCCGGTCGGCGCGGCCGTCGGAGTCCGCGATGACGACCGCGACATCTGCGCCGGTGTAGGTGGTCAGGGTGTCGCGCAGGGCGCGCGCGGAGGCGTCGGGGTCCACCGGCAGCAGCCAGGCGCCCTCGGTGCCTGCGCGGTCGATCCCGGCCGATGTGAGCTGGTGGCCGAGCGTGTGCCGGGCGATGATCGGACCCGTCTCGGTGGCCAGGAAGTACTCGCTGGAGGCGTCCAGGATCAGTTGCACGATCTCGGCGGGCTTGCCTGTTCGGCCAGACAGTTCCACGGCCTCGGGGCCGGGGGCGACGCTGGCCAGGTCGACATACCGCTTCTCCGTGATGGACACGACCTTGGAGGCCACGACGACCACATCCCCGTCCTCCAGTTCGGTGCCGGTACGCGTGAGGACGTCGGTGATGGCGCCTGCGAGGTCGTCGCCTGGCTGGAGTTCCGGGAAGGGCTCCAGGGAGAAAGCGGAGAAGCCGGAGGTCGGGGCGGTCATCACGAGGCTCCTGCGGGAGTGAGGACGGCGGTGTGGAGACGGGCGTGCGCGGCGGCGAGCCGTTCGGCCCGCTGCCTGGTGGAGGCGTGCTGTCCGCCGGTGAGCCAGTCGGTCACGCGCTTGAGGTAGTGCGGCCACAGCCGTCGGGCCGCTTCCAAGGCCGGAGTGGCGGACTTGACGGCGCGCCAGGCGCCTGCGGCGGGCAGCGGCCATGCGTGGTCATCGTATCCGGCCGGGTACGGGCCGAAGCCTGCCAAGGTGGTGACCATGGTTCGGAGGCGGTCGGGCTCGACCGGCCGGTCGGCGACCCGGTACAGCGCCTGCGCCCGGCCCGCAGGGCCCGGCTGCGGGTTCCACGTGGCGGTCAGGTGCAGCAGGACGGGCACGGCCTGGTGGTAGATGGCCGGCAGGTGCGGGAAGGAGCCGGCGTGCCGCTTCGGGCCGTCGACCCGCACGGAAACGACGGGCCCCACGGTGGCGGCGGACAGCAGCAGGAACGCGTCGATGCCGTACCCGTCCACACACGCCGACACCTGGGCGGGCAGGACCTCGACGGCGCGCAGGGCGGCGGCCATGGCGGCGCGGGAGAGAGCGAGGTCGCCGGCGAGAGGCTGGGGGACGTCGTGGCCGGTGACCGCGGCGATCAGCGGCCGGGCGAGGTGGTTGGTGAGGTTGGCCTCGTCCCAGTACCGCGGGTAGTCGGCGACCGCCACGGCGGCCCCGCCCCGTACGCGGTCCAGCAGCGCGGCGTAGACGGCAGGGTCGGGGCCCTGGGTGTCGGTGTCGGCGATCAGCACCGCGTCGAGGGCAGCGATTTCCGGGCGGCGGGCGGCGGCCAGGATCTGAGCGCCCTTGCCCCGCACCAGGCCGGTCAGCGGCACCTTCGCCGCCCGGGTGGCGGTGGCCGCGAAGTGCTCGGCGGTGGCCGGGGCATCGGAGGAGTCGGCGTGGACGATGACCGCGCCCGTCTCGCCGAAGGCGGTGTCGACGGCGCGCGTGACGGCGGCGATGGTGGTCGGCTCGTTGCGGCTGGGGAGGATCGCGGCGGTGTTCATCCGGCGTCGGCCTCCTTGATGAGCAGGTCGGCGGCCGTCTCGGGGCCGGGCGCGTACAGGTAGTCGAACCGGCCCTCGGCGAGCCGGCCGATGAGATGGTGGCGCCAGCACGCGAGTTCGGGGGTGTCCAGCGGCCACACCGGCCCGTACGGGATGCAGGTGACGCCGTTCAGCGGTGTGGGCAGGCCGGAGATGTAGCGGGCCAGCAGCTCGTGCAGCCGCAGCCGCTCGTTCACCGGCAGCGGCACCGCCGGTGTCAGCGCGGCCGTGGTGAGCGCAGGGTGAACGGCCAGGCGCACGACGTGGGCCAGCGGGGCCGGGGCGGTGGCAAAAGGCTCCAGAGCGTACTGAGGCTTCGGCGCGAGCGGCTGGGCCGGGTCGCGGACGGCGGCGGTGGGCTTGCCCGGCCACACCGCCAGGCCGTCGCCCATCTCTCCGAGGACGACCAGGTCGTCTCCGGCGTGGACCCAGCCACGCATCGCGAGCGCGAGCGCGGTGGACGTCTTCCCGGCGCCCTTGTCGCCGAGCAGTAGCACGGCCCGGCCGCCGGGCGCGATCAGAGCGGTGGCGTGCACGGTGACCCTGTGCTGCTGTTGGCGGGCGCGCTCGGTCGCGGTGTAGGTGACGTACGCCAGCGTCTCCGCCTCCACCGCCGGGCGGGGCAGCGTCACGCGCACAGTGTCCACGTCCGCAGCGAGGGTCGGCGTGCCCACGGTGACCTCCACAGCCGCCGTCCCCGCCGGGGCCGGTTCCAGGTGCCAGCCGCCGGGCAGGGAGGAGCCGGCCGCCCGCGCGGGCGAGGTGTCCAGGCCGTCGGGCAGCGTGAGGTGGGCGGAGACATGGCCGGTGACGAGCCGGTGCACGCTCATCCAACCGCCCGGTCGAGGTCGGCCAGTAGATCCTCGACCGGTTCGATGGCGGGCAGATACCGGCCGGTAAGCAGATCCTCCATCCAGTCGGTACGGGACAGCACGGTGCGCACCAACTCCTCCGCTTCGCCGGGTGGCGCCGCCTTCGCGGTGGTGATTTCGATCGAGGCGGGCTCGTCGTACCGGGCGCCGTTGCGCCACAGCAAGGCGATCCGGCACGGGCCGAACACGGCGGCGACCGTGCGGGCGGCGGTGTCGGCGAGCCAGCCGCCGACCTTGCCGACGTGGTAGGCCGCATTCTTCCCGAACGCCGCTTCGTTGCCCGCCAGATGGGCACCACTGATCACGCCGGTGCGGGCGTTTCCCCGGCCCACGAGGCCGTCCTCGCCGTAGTCGACGGCGGAGCCCGACAGCGTGAAGTACTGCCCGGAAAGCGGCCCGGTGCGACTGCCGCGGGTGTTGCACACCACCGCCACCCGGCCCGGAAGCCGCTCTCGAAGCAGCTCGGCCAGCTCCCGCGACGCGTCGGTGACCGCATCATCGAACTCGGCCGAGGTAGTCAGGTGCCCTGCGAGCGCGGGCACGCACACCGTGATGGTGAAGGCGTCACCGTCACGGACGGCGAGGGCCTTGATGTCGCTGCCCGCCCACACATGGCGCCGGAACCACGCCTCGGCCAGCAGCACCGCGGTCTCCGTGGCCGTGCGCGGAGCCGAACCGACAAGGTAGGCCGTGTCGTTGGAGAACGCCTTCGGCCGTTCCGGGAGGTCCGCCAAGGAGCGGGGGGCGAACCAGTGGGTGAACTTGGAGGAATCCGTCGTCTCGTGCCTCACCTCCAGTGTCACCCGATCGAAGCCCGGCAGGGCGGTGCGCAGCTGGTCGACGGCCGCCTGCTGAAGAATTTCCCGCACCGGCAGCGCCCTCCCGGCGAAGCTGGTAGAGATCCGGCCGCCGAAGACGACTCGCAGCGGCCGGTCGTACGTGCCACCTACGTCGGTGAACGCGACCCGGCCGCCGAGCACGGCGACCTTGTCCAGATTGTGGTGCAGCACCGCCCCCGCCACGTCCAGGCAGTGCCGGCTGTAGCGGATGGAGGCGAGCTCGGCGATCCCGTCGGCGAGGGTGTCGGGATGGCCGATGCCCTTGCGTTCGACGACCTCGGCGGGCAGCTCATGCGGCAGCGGCGTCCGCGGCCCGGACCACGCGCGCGTCGCGGTAGACACGGTCGATCACCTCCAGTGGGCGCCGCAGCGCCGACAGCGGGAACAGACAGGGATGGGCCGCGCCCCCGGCGCCGGCCTCAAGCACCGCGGCATACATGCGCATGCGCAGTTCGTGGTGGGTCGGCGCGGCGGTCAGCGCGCCGAGTCCGGCTTCCAGATTCCGGCCGCGCACCACGAGACGGCCCCCGTCGGCGGTGTGCAGCAGCACCTCGTGGCGGTGCCCTTCGGCGGCAGCCACCCGCGCGTCGATGCGGACCAGTCGGTTCCCCTCCAGGGTGATGTCGGCGGCGATGTAGTCCTCGGTCTCGGCCAAGCCCCGGCGGTGCTCCACATCGGCGTCCACCCTGGTCACGGGGGCGTCCATCAGCCGCAGGGCCAGGGCCAGGCCGTGGATGGCCTGCTGGTGCAGCACGCCCCCGGCACCCGCCCGGGTGCGGCGCCAGTCCCGGAAGTAAGCGGGGTCGCGGCGGCAGGACAGGTACACCTCGGCCCGCACCACCGGGGGCGGGGCGGCCAGCAGCGCGGCGACGCCCGGCGCGAAGTGCGGCTGGAAGGCGACGAAAACCCGCTCGTCCCCGGCCTGTCGCGTCAGGGCGCCGGGGCTGGTGACGACGGGCTTCTCCACCAGCACCGCCGCGCCCGATTCGGCGGCGTCCCTCGCGGCGGCCAGCGCGATGCCGGGCGGGGCGGCCACCACCACCAGTTCGGGCCGGACCTGCGCCAGCGCGTGCTGCCAGCTGGCGAACAGCCGCACGTCCGATGGCAGCGGCGCCCGCGGGGCCGGGTCGGCGACAGCGGCCACCACCAACCGGGAAGTGGCCGCCAACGCCGCCAGGTGCTTGGCGCCGACTTCCCCGGCCCCGATCAGCAGCGCACGCCTCACGCCACACCGCCCGGGACGGCCGAGCGCATGAAGGCGGCACCCTCGCTCAGGGCGTCGGCCGGGGTGTCACGAACGTGGGTCTCCAGCGCGTACGGCAACGCCGGGCAGGCGGCGTGCAGCAGCGGCAGCACTTCGCCGTACGGCACACATCCGGTGCCGGCCGGGCAGAAGACCCGGCCCCCGCCGGGCACGGGCCGGTAGTCCTTGACGTGCACGTACCCGACGTACCGGGCCAGGGCCCGCACCGTGGCAGGTGTGGCCTGGCCGACCTCGTGCAGGTTCGCCACGTCCAGCCACAGCCCCAACCCCTGCCCGTGGTATCGCTCCAACACTTCCAACAGCGGCTCGGCGTGGGCAACGGTGCACACCGGCTCGTTCTCCAGCAGCAACCGAATCCCCGCAATGTTCGCCGTGTCCAAGGCCATGGACAGCAGCGGGTCACCGAGCAGTTGCTCGGTCAGCCCCGGCTCCACGCGCAGGTGGGAGAAGACCCGCACCACCGGGGCGCCGAGAATCCGTGCGGCGGCGATAGCCCGCTCGATCCAGCCCAGCCGCTCTTGGGGCGGGACCCGGGTGGGGAAGCCGAAGGAGTCCACCCGGCCCGGCGTCGCCTCGGGTCGACACCACTTCCACAGTGGTGAGGCCAGCGCCGCTACCGTGAGGCCCCGCTCGTCGGCCAGGGCACGGATGTGCTTCAGCCGGTCGTCGGGCAGCGCCAGGACGTTGGCGCCCTCGGCCGAACGGATTTCCAGATGCCCGATCCCCAACGCCACCGCCAGGTCCATCCCCGGCACCGGATCGGGTCCGAGCTCATCAGGATTGAGTACCAACGTGCTGACCACGCGTCGTGTGGGAGCCGATTGCACAGGTCACCTTCCAGAGTTGGGCGGCAGCGTTCCGCAATGGTCACTGCCGTACCGACCCGGTCGACATCCCGCCAGTAGCCCCAAAACCCGGACAGACCCAGCCCTCGTGGACAACCCTTGGACACATGGCCAACCCGCCGCCCCGGCTTTCGCTTCAGGACGTACGCGCCGAACTGCTGCGGCTCCGCCAAGGACCCGCCCTCGGTCGGCCCGGGGCAGTCACCACGCTCAGCGACTCCCTCCGCGCCCTGCTGCTTGCCCGCCAGCCACCGCTGTCCCCCGCGGCCAGCGAGACCACCCGCCTGGTGGCGGCATTGCGTCGGGCGATCGACGGGCTGACTCCGCACGAGCGCCGCTACGCCACCGCCGACTTCAACCTGCTGCCGGACTCATGGCCCACCCTGACCGAGCGCCAGGAATCTCTCGCCCGGGTCCTGGGCTGCTCGGCCAAAACCGTCCGCCGCCATGCCGGACAGGCGCTGGACACTCTCGCCCTGCTCATCTCCGACGGCAGTTACCTCGCCGAACAGCCCCCGTCCGCTGACGCCGCCCCCGTCGGAAACGCTGCGACACAACCTGATGGGACGGAGTGCTTTTTCGGCATCACCCGCGCGGCCACCGTGCACGTGGTCTGCTCCGCCCTGCCTCGAAGCTCCGGTCGGCAGCGACCCACCGACCCGCTGTCCTACGCCCGGTACGCCGGCTTCGCCGACCTCGACGCACTCTTCTATGTGCGCGTCCGGCTTGCCCAGCGGTTCCCCACCGCGGCCATCCGCGACTTTTACCCCGGCGAGTACTACCCCGGCGACCCCGACTGCCTGATCGTCCTCGGCGCCCCACACCGCAACGGCTTCTACGCCGAGTTCGGCCCGCAGCTGCCGTATCACATCGCCCCGGACACGGGCATCACCTTCTCCGGCCACGGCGGCATCCGCCTGGCCCCCAGCTGGACGCCCGAGGGCGAACTGCTGGCGGACCTGACGGTCATCACCCGACTCATCCTCGACCGGGGCACCACCGTAATCCTGCTCGGCGGCTGCCTCACCCTCGGCGTTCTCGGCGCCGCCAAATGCCTCCTCGACGGCAAGCGCGGCCAACGCAACACCGCCTACCTCGACGGTCTCGCCCCCGGCGGCGACCTCATCATCGTCACCACCACCCGCAAAGTCGGCGGCATCACCGACACACCCGACCTCACCGCCACCGAGCCACTGCTGCTGCTCACCCGCGACACCGTCGGCGGCTTCACCACCCGCCTGGACAACACCGCGCGCCACCTGCACAGGTGAACCGGCCTCAGCCCGGAGGTCGGAGGCCACGCACGTGATCACCGCCCCACCCTGGAGGCATGACGCAGAACGCTCCCGCCCGGGGGCCCTGCGCGGGCGGTGTGGCGGGAGCGAGGCGGTCGTTCAGGGCGAAGCGTGGCCGTTACGGCTGGTCAGCGGCTGTATGCTCTGGGGTGCCCGGAGCCGGACTTGAACCGGCACGGCCCGAAGGCCAGCGAGTTTTAAGCTCACCGTGTCTGCATTCCACCATCCGGGCACAGATCCCAAGCCGTACCGGGCGCTACGCGCCAGTGTCTCGTCCGAGCTTATCCGGCGGATTCGCCCGAACACCGGTGCCCCGGGCCGATGTTGTCTGATTTTATGAGCCCCTGATGGCTCATCAAAGAGCTACTGCCCGGTCACAGGCCGTCCGCGTCAAACGCGGGGGCTTGGGCACCCTCCTGGGAATGACGCAAATCAACCCTCCGCATCCACTTAGGTACTCAGGGCTGATGGTCCTCCTCAGGTATGACGGCTTGCGCCGCCGTGTCCCCCGCGAGAACTCCACGGAACAATCATCGGGAGGGATCCCCCGGCGTTCGGCGGGGAGAAGGATGGGAACACGCCGACTCCCCACGCCCGACAGGAGGCCCGCTCGTGTCCACCTTCTCCGCCCCGGCCGCGTTCACCCCGAACGGTGCGGCGGCCGCCAAGGCCACCGACCTCACCAAGGTCTACGGGGAGGGTGAGACCAAGGTCGTCGCCCTCGACCACGTCTCCGTCGAGTTCCGGCAGGCCGAGTACACCGCCATCATGGGCCCTTCCGGGTCAGGCAAGTCGACGCTGATGCACTGCATGGCCGGGCTCGACTCGGTGTCGGGCGGCTCGGCCCGCATCGGTGACACCGAGTTGACCGGCCTCGGCGACAAGCGGCTGACCCAGCTGCGGCGTGACCGGATCGGGTTCATCTTCCAGTCGTTCAACCTGCTGCCCACGCTCAACGCCCTGGAGAACATCCGGCTGCCCATGGACATCGCGGGCCGCAAGCCGGACCCGGAGTGGCTCGACCGGGTCATCAGCACCGTCGGGCTCGGCGACCGGCTCAAGCACAGGCCCGCGCAGCTCTCCGGCGGTCAGCAGCAACGCGTCGCCGTGGCCCGCGCGCTCGCCGGCCGGCCCGACATCATCTTCGGGGACGAGCCCACGGGCAACCTGGACTCCCGCGCCGGTGCCGAAGTGCTCGGCTTCCTACGGAACTCGGTCCGCGAGCTGGGCCAGACCGTCGTCATGGTCACCCACGACCCCGTCGCCGCCGGCTACGCCGACCGCGTCGTCTTCCTCGCCGACGGCCGCGTCGTCGACGACATGGCGAACCCGACGGCGGAGAGCGTTCTCGAACACATGAAGCGTTACGACGCCAAGGGGCGCACCAGCTGACCCACGCGCCCGCGCGGCGCGCCTCGCCCCCTTCCACATCGTCGCTCCTCCCAACGCCGCGCGCCCCCGCCGCGCCCGGCGCCGGCCGCGGCGCGGCCCACCCCTGCCTTCGTCCACCCGCGCTGCCCCCCTGTACCTCTCACCGGCCCCGTCGGGGCCGGACCGATCCCCCTCCCAGGTGCCCCATGCTCAGAACCGCCCTGCGCAACGTGCTCGCGCACAAGGCCAGGCTGTTGATGACCACCCTCGCCGTCCTGCTCGGCGTCGCGTTCGTCTCCGGCACGCTCGTGTTCACCTCGACGCTCTCGGAGGCGTTCCAGCGCAGCTCCGAGGAGGGCCTCGACCACGTCGACCTGGCCATTCGGCCCGATCAGGACACCGACGCGGCCGAGAGCGGCCCCGGGGGCGCGGCCGATCTTCCGCAGGACCTGCTCGACGCCGCCTCAGGACTGCCCGGCGTGGCGACGGCGACCGGCGAGGCCACCGGTTTCGCCGCGCTGGCCGACAAGGACGGCGACCTGGTCGGCGCCGGCTGGGACACCAGCGGCGGCAACTACGACGCGGGCCGGGACGGCACGGGAACGGACCAGCGCTACCCGATGCGCGACGGCCGCGCGCCCGAGCGGGCCGGCGAGATCGCGCTCGACTCCGCCACGGCGGAACGCACCGGGTACGCGGTCGGCGACACGGCCAGGCTCTCCGTCGACGGGCCCGTGCGCGAGGAGACGATCACCGGCGTCTTCGACACCGAGGACGGCACGGTGGCCGCGGGCGGTTCGCTCGTGCTGTTCGACACCGCCACCGCGCAGGAGCTGTTCACCGCGCCGGGCGAGTACAACCGCATCACGCTCACGGCCGAGGCCGGCACCTCCCAACGGGACCTCGCCGACGCCGTCGCGCCGCTGCTGCCCGGCGACGCGGAGGCCGTCACCGGCGCGGAACTCGCCGAGGAGCAGGCCGCCGACATCGAGGCGCAGACCGCGGGCATGCGCACGGCGCTCCTCGCGTTCGCGGGCATCTCCCTGTTCGTCGGCGTGTTCATCATCGCCAACACCTTCACCATGCTGGTCGCGCAGCGCACCAGGGAACTGGCGCTGCTGCGCGCCGTCGGCGCCAGCCGCCGCCAGGTGACGCGTTCTGTGCTGATCGAGGCGTTCGCGGTGGGCGCGGTCGCGGGCACCGCGGGGCTCGCGCTCGGCATCGGCATCGCCGCCGGGCTGCGTTCCCTCATGAGCACCTTCGACGTGGCCGTCCCCGAGGGCTCGCTGGTCGTCCCCGGCTCCGCGGTGCTCGCGTCCCTGCTCGTCGGCGTCGTGGTCACCGTGCTCGCCGCCTACCTGCCCGCGCGCCGCGCCGCGAAGATCCCGCCGGTCGCGGCCATGAGCAGCGTGCACGCCGCGCCCGCCGGGCGCCGCCTGATCGTCCGCAACGTCATCGGCGCGCTGTTCGCCGCGGCCGGCGGCGCGCTCGTGGTCGCGGGCATCGGCGCCGACGACGACGGCGCGACGATGGGGTTGGGCGCGGCGCTGCTCGTGGTGGGCGTGTTCGTCCTGACCCCGCTGCTGTCCCGGCCGCTCATCGCCGCCGCCGCGCCGCTGCTGCGGGTGTTCGGCGTCCCGGGGAAGCTGGCCCGCCTGAACGCGGTGCGCAACCCCAGGCGCACGGCCGCGACCGCGTCGGCGCTGATGATCGGTCTGACGCTGATCACCGGGATCACGGTGATCGTGGACTCGCTGGCCCGCGGGGTCGACCGGATGGCGGCCGAGTCGCTGCGGTCGGACTACGTCGTCTCCATGGCCAACTTCTCCCAGCTGGCACCCGAGGTGGAGGAGACGCTGGCCCGGCACCCCGAGGTCACGGCCGCCACCGGTCTGAGCATCTCCCCCGCGCTCGTCGCTGAGGAGACGTCCGTGCTGTACGTCAACGGCGTGAACGGCGCCGCGATGGGCGAGTTGGTCGACCTCGACTTCGAGTCCGGGTCCTTCGCGGAGCTCGGCGGCGAGAGCGCGGTCATCGACACGGACACGGCGGAACGGCTCGGGCTGGGCCTCGGCGACACGTTCCCCATCGAGTTCGAGGACGGCGAGCACGGCAGCCTGACCGTGGCCGGGCTGTTCGAGGGCAACCAGATGATCCAGGGCATCCTCCTGGACGCCGCGACCCTCGACCCGCACATGGAGCGGCCGAGCGACTTCCAGGTCATGGTGCGCACCGCGGACGGGCCGAGCGAGGAGACCCGCGACGCGCTCGCGGCGGCGCTGGGCGACAACCCCGCGGTGCTCGTGCAGGACAAGGACGACGTCTCCGAGGACATCGCCTACATGTTCACCCTGCTGCTGAACGTGATGTACGCGCTGCTGGCCATGGCCGTGGTCGTGGCCGTCCTGGGCGTGATCAACACGCTGGCGATGTCGGTCTTCGAACGCCGCCAGGAGATCGGAATGCTGCGCGCCGTCGGTCTGGAACGGGCCGGAACGAAACGAATGGTGCGGCTTGAGTCCCTGGTGATCGCGCTGTTCGGCGGGGTGCTCGGGATCGGGCTCGGCGTGTTCTTCGGCTGGGCCGTCGGCGAGATGCTGCGCACCTACCTGCCGACGTACGAGCTGATCCTGCCGTGGGGCCGGATCGGGATCTTCCTGGGCCTCGCGGCGCTGGTGGGCGTGCTGGCCGCGCTGTGGCCCGCGCGGCACGCGGCCCGGCTGAACATGCTGGCGGCGATCAAGGCGGAGTGACCCCGTCGCCGGACTCCGCGCCGGCGCGTCAGTGCGGCTGCGCCTGGCGCGCGGGGTCGGGGCTGCGGTCCCGGCCGGTCGCGCGTTCGGTCCAGGCGCGGGGCCGCAGCGGCAGCACGGAGGTGCCCGTCGCGGTCGGACGGACCGCCAGGACCTGGTTGACGCCGATGCCGCCGCGTTCGAAGTTCACGGCGGACGCGGCCATGTAGAGCCGCCAGACCCGTGCGCGGCCCGGACTGGTGAGGCGGACGGCCTCGGCCCAGTTGTCCTCAAGGTTGCGCACCCAGCGGCGCAGCGTGAGCGCGTAGTGCTCGCGCAGCGACTCGACGTCCCTGACCTCGAACCCGGCCCGCTCCAGCTGCCCGACGGTGCGGCCCAGCGGCGCCAGCTCGCCGTCGGGGAAGACGTAGGCGTCGATGAACGGGTCCACCCGGTAGGCCCGTTCGTCGGCCACCGGGGGCCGCGCGATCTGGTGGTTGAGCAGCCGGCCGCCCGGCCGCAGCAGGGCGAGCAGGCGTTCGGCGTACTCGCGGTAGCGGTCGGCGCCGACGTGCTCGGCCATGCCGACCGAGGCGATGGCGTCGAACGGGCCGTCCGCCGTCTCCCGGTAGTCCTGCACCCGGATCTCCACACGGTCCGCCAGGCCCGCGCGCGCCACCCGTTCCCTGGCCAGGGCGGCCTGCTCCGCGGACAGGGTGATGCCGACCGCCCGTACCCCGTGGTGCCGGGCCGCGTGCAGCGCCAGGGACCCCCAGCCGCAGCCGACGTCGAGGAGCCGCTGCCCGGGGCGCAGACCGAGCTTGCGGCAGATCAGGTCGAGCTTGGCGGCCTGCGCGTCCTCAAGGCTCGCGGTGTCCTCCTCCCACACGGCGCACGAGTAGACCAGGGAGGGGCCGATGACCAGTTCGTAGAACGCGTTGCCCACGTCGTAGTGGTGGCTGATGGCCGCCCGGTCCCGGCGCGGCGAGTGCAGCGGCCCGGTGCGGCGGCGCACCTCCTCGCGGGGCGGTGGCGGCGGGACCGGAACGACCGGGCCCGCCAGGCGCAGCAGTTCGCCCGCGACCGCGAGCCGCTGCCGCGCGGGGATGGCGCGGTGGGCCTGGACCGGTGCCAGGAGCAGGTCGAGCGCGGCGTACAGGTCGCCCTCGACGTCGAGCTCCCCGGCCACCCAGGCCCGGGCGAGGCCCATCTCCCCGGGCTTGAACAGCAGCCGCCGCAACGCCCTGCGGTGCCGCACCACGAGCACGGGGCCGCCCGGGGGGCCGGTTTCGGAACCGTCCCACGCGCGGAGGCGGAGGGGGAGCGCCGTGCCGAGCAGCTGCTCGATCAGCGCGGCGAGCCGAGGGGCGACAACCATGCAGACACACCTCCATGAATGAGGACAAATCATCCTCGTCACCTTGGCATCGTGCCCCCGGGCAACGCCTTCCTCCACCGGTCGATTCCCGCGCCTATACCGCCAACTGGCGTAAGGAGACAGCACAAAGAGAGCGGAGGAACGCGCGAGACGCGTCGTGCGCCGGGCAGGTGCGCGCGGAGCCGGAGCACGGAGAAAGGCGGGCGGCCCGTGGCCGCCCGCCTTCCGTGCTCCCGCGCTCCCGGCCTCAGCCGGCCTTCGCCTTCGCCTTCTCGTTCGCGCCGGACGCGCCGCCGGCCCGCTCGGCCGCCGCCGCGCTGACGGGGGCCGCCGCCTCGTAGAACTCCTCGCGCGGGTGCTCCATGGCACCGAGCGAGACGACCTCGCGCTTGAGGAACAGGCCCAGGGTCCAGTCCGCGAACACCCGGATCTTGCGGTTCCACGTGGGCACGGCCATCCCGTGGTAGCCGCGGTGCAGGTACCAGCCGAGCCGCCCGCGGAAGCGGAAGGTCATCCGGCCCAGCTTGATCATCGCGACGCCCTTGCGCAGGCCGAGCCCGGCCACCGCGCCCATGCTGGCGTGCTTGTACTCCTTCTGCGGGAAGCCGCGCATGCCGGAGATCACGTTGTCGCCGAGCACCTTGGCCTGGCGCAGCGCGTGCTGGGCGTTGGGCGGGCACCAGGCGTTCTCCTGGCCCGCGGCGCGCGCGGCCAGGTCGGGCACCTGCGCGTTGTCGCCGGCCGACCAGATGTAGTCGGTGCCCGCGACCTGGAGCGTCGGCGTGGTGTCCACGTGGCCGCGCGGCCCGAGCGGCAGGCCGAAACGGGCGACCGCGGGGTTGGGCTTGACGCCGGCCGTCCACACGATGGTGTGCGAGTCGGCGGTGACCCCGTTGCTCAGCTCCACGTGGCCGTCGACGCACGAGGTCAGCGAGGTCTTCAGGTGCACCTCGACGCCGCGCTTCTTGAGGTGTTCTAGGCCCCACTCGCCGAGCTTGGGCCCGACCTCGGGGAGGATCTTGTCCGCGACGTCGACGAGCACGAAGCGCATGTCGTCCCGCGTGATGTTCGGGTAGTACTTGGTCGCGTCGCGGGCCATGTCCTCGACCTCGCCGATGGTCTCGGCACCCGCGAAGCCGCCGCCCACGAAGACGAACGTCAGCGCCTTGCGGCGGACCTCCTCGTCCGTGGTCGAGTCGGCCTTGTCGAGCTGTTCGAGCACGTGGTTGCGCAGCCCGATGGCCTCCTCGACGCCCTTCATGCCGATGCCCTGCTCGGCGAGCCCCGGGATGGGGAACGTGCGGGAGACCGCGCCGAGGGCCACGACCAGGTAGTCGAACGGCACCTCGTAGGACCGGCCGACGAGCGGCGCGACGGAGGCGACCTTGCGGTCCTGGTCGATGGAGGTGACCCGGCCGGTGAGGACCTCGGCCTTGGGCAGCACGCGCCGCAGCGGCACCACGACGTGGCGCGGGGAGATGCTGCCGGCCGCCGCCTCGGGGAGGAAGGGCTGGTAGGTCATGTACGAACGCGGGTCGACGACGGTGACGGTTGCCTCGCCGTAGCGCATCTTCTTCAGGATGCGGCGGGCCGCGTACAGTCCGACGTACCCGCCACCAACGACGAGAATGCGGGGACGCTCCGTGGTGCTCATGCCATCGAGTATCCACCCGACCCCGGGGGGCAGCTCGTGAGGGGCTTCACAAGCCAGGTGGCCGTTTCTGCTACAATCCGCCCCTTTGCCTCCGATGCGCGCTGGCGCCCGTTCCCGCCCGGACGGCAACGTCGCAGGTCGCGCCCGGTTCGTGCCGGTACTTCCCCGACGCGCGCCACCGGCGGGACGGCCGGGAAAACCCGGCCCGCGCGGGTTTGAAGCGTGTCGCGGGGGCCCGGAACGCCTCTGCGGGGGCCGGTTCAGGACACCCCGGCGGCACCTCATGTGAAAAACTTCACGAGAGAATGTCACCGTACGGGCGACGCACAGGAACGGCGGCCCGCGCCGCCGCCCCCGGCCCGGCGCCCGAGCCACCGAAGGCCGTACACACACCCGCGAACACCGATGTCCACGCGAAGGCGTACCCCTATGACTCAGATGACCGTGACCGTGCGGGAGGCCCGCGCGCACCTCACCGACCACATCGACCGGGCCGAGGAAGGCGTCCCGACCGTCATCACGCGCCACGGCGCCCCGGTGGCCGCCGTGGTGCCGATCGCGGACTACGAGGCGCTGGAGGAGGCGGCCGACATCGTGCTGGCGCGCGAAGCCGAAGCGGTGCTGGCCGCGGGCGGCCCCACTGTGCCGATGGCGGAGGTGCTGGCCGACCTGTTCACCGAGCGGAAGGGCGAGGCGGTGTGACGTCCTCCGTGCCGCGAGGTGGGCGACCGGCGGGATGTCCACCGGAACCTGTGACGCCCCGGCCGGCGCCGCACCCGCGGCGCGGCAGGTCCTCAGCGCGTCCCGCTCGCCGCGTAGTGGGCCAGGCCGTCCAGGATGTCGTGCTCGCTGACGACGACCTCGGCCGCGCCGGTGCGTTCCATGACGCGGGCGAGCACCAGCGCGCCCGCGCCGATGACGTCGGTCCGCCCGGGGTGCATGACGGGGATCGCGGCGCGCTCGGCGTGCGTGGCGGCGAGCAGGCGGTCGCTGACCTCGCGCACCCGCGCCGCGGTCAGCCGCGTGTGGTGGATGGCGGCCGAGTCGTACGCGGGCAGGCCGAGCGCGATGCCCGCGACGGTGGTGACCGAGCCCGCGAGTCCTACCAGGGTCGCCGTCCCGCCGAGCGGCACGCGTTCCGCCGCCAGGTCGATGGCCGCGTCGATGTCGGCGGTCATGGCGGCGATCTGCTCGGGCGCGGGCGGGTCGGTGACCCGGCCGTCGCGCACGAGGTGCCGTTCCGTCAGCCGGACGCAGCCGATGTCCACGCTGCGGGCGGCCCGCACCTCCTCGTCGCCGAGCACGAACTCCGTCGAGCCGCCGCCGATGTCCAGCACCAGGTAGGGCGGTGCCATGCCGTCCCGGCCCGCCAGTCCGCGCGTGGCGCCGTCGAAGGAGAACGCGGCCTCCTGGTCGCCCGTGATCACCTCGGGCTCGACCCCGAGGATGTCGCGCACCCCGCGGGTGAACTCCTCCCGGTTCTCCGCGTCGCGCGTGGCCGAGGTGGCGGCGAACCGGATCCGGTCGGGCGTGACGCCGTGCCGCGCGATGGCCTCGGCGTAGGCCCGGCAGGCGCCGAACGTCCGCTCAAGCGCCTCGGGGGCGAGCCGTCCCGTGCGGTCGACGCCCTGGCCCAGGCGCACGATCTCCATGCGCCGGTCGAGGTCCGTCAGCCGGCCGGTGACCGGATCGGCGTCGGCGATCAGCAGGCGGATCGAGTTGGTGCCGCAGTCGATCGCGGCGGCCTTCGTCATGCGTCGTCCCCCCGGGAAGCCGTTCCATCGGTGTCCGCGTCGGTGTCCGCACCGGTCTCGGGACCTGTGCCGTCCCCGCCCCGGTCCTGGCCGCCGACCGCGACGCAGGGCCCCTTGCGCCACCACTCGGGCAGCGCGGCCAGCGCCTCGTCGCCCAGCGGGTTGACGCCGGGACCGGCCGCGAGCGCGTGCGCGACCAGCACGTGCAGGCACTTGACCCGGTCGGGCATGCCGCCCGCGCTGGGGAACCCCGGCAGCACCTCGATGGCGTCCCTGCGCGCCAGGTAGTCCTCGTGCGCGGCCCGGTACGCGGCGGCCAGGTCCGGGTCCGCGGCCAGCCGGGCGGTCATGTCCTTCATCATGCCCTCGGCCTCCAGCGTGCCGATGGCCGACGCCGCGCGCGGGCAGGTCAGGTAGTAGGTCGTGGGGAACGGCGTGCCGTCCGGCAGCCGCGGCGCGGTCTCCACCACGTCGGGGTTGCCGCAGGGGCAGCGGTGCGCGACCGCGCGCAGGCCGCGCGGCGGCCGGTTCAGCTGGCTGCGGATCGCCTCGGTGTCGGTCGGGGTCGGGGTTTCCACGGAAGTCTTCGTCTCTCCGGCGTCTGTGCTCGGCGCCGTCGCCTGCGTGGCGGTCCCGGCGCGGTCAGCGGGTCGGTCGGGCCCCGTCGGCGCGGTCGGCGCGGTCGGCGCGGTCGATGGTCTCCCACAGGGAGTCGTACCAGGGCCCGGGGGCGGGCGCGCCGCGGGTGCGGCGGCCGTCCTCGTCCTCCTCGCCGTCCGCCGCTTCCTCCTCCTGCGGGAGAACGTAGCCGACCTCGCCGGGGCGCAGGAAGTTCAGCCGCTCACGGGCCTGCTGCTCCACGAAGGAGGGGTCCTGCCAACGCGCCTTGTCGTCCCGGAGTTCGGCCACGCGCGCGCGTTCCTCCTCCGTCTGCCGGCGCAGCTCGTCGATGTCGGCGCGCTGCTGGATGTACTGCCGCAGCGGGTACGCGAGGGCGACGATCAACGTGCAGACGACGAGCGCGAGAACGGCGGCCCGGCCGGTGAGCCGGCTGCGCCGGGGCGGGCGGCGCAGCCGCCGGTTCTGCGCGCGGTACACGCGCTCGGCGGCCTGCTCGCCCAGGGCCCTGAGCCTGGTGGCGGTGGAGAACCGGTCCCGGTCCGCGGCCACATCGCCTCCCTGTTCGCCCTCGGGGTCCGCCGCCGGGTCCGGAAGGCGCGGGCCGGTCGGCGGCCCCGGCCTTCACCGTTGCCTGTCCCCGCCACCGTACGGGACGGACGGCGGGGACGTGGGCAGGGAGCAGGCTGTCAGCCGCGGAAGCGCGGGAACGCGCTGCGTCCGGCGTACACGGCGGCGTCGTCGAGGATCTCCTCGATGCGCATCAGCTGGTTGTACTTGGCGACCCGCTCGGAACGGGCGGGGGCACCGGTCTTGATCTGGCCGCAGTTGGTGGCGACGGCCAGGTCGGCGATGGTGACGTCCTCGGTCTCGCCGGAGCGGTGGGACATCATGCACTTGAAGCCGTTGCGCTGGGCCAGCTCGACGGCGTCCAGGGTCTCGGTCAGGGAGCCGATCTGGTTGACCTTGACCAGCAGCGCGTTGGCGGCGGCGGAGTCGATGCCGCGCTGGAGCCGCTCGGGGTTGGTGACGAACAGGTCGTCGCCGACGATCTGCACCTTGTCGCCCAGCTCGGCGGTGAGGGCCTGCCAGCCCTCCCAGTCGTCCTCGCTCAGCGGGTCCTCGATGGAGACCAGCGGGTAGGCCGCGGCCAGTTCGGCGTAGTAGGCGGTCAGCTCGCGGGCGCTGAGGCTCTTGCCCTCGAAGGTGTAGACGCCGTCCTGGTAGAACTCGGTGGCCGCCACGTCGAGGGCCAGCGCGATGTCCTGGCCCGGGGTGTAGCCGGCCTTCTGGATGGCCTCGACGATCAGGTCGAGCGCCTCGCGGTTGGAGGACAGGTTCGGCGCGAAGCCGCCCTCGTCGCCCAGGCCGGTGCCGAGACCGCGCTCCTTGAGCACCTTCTTGAGGGTGTGGTAGGTCTCCGCGCCCCAGCGGACGGCCTCGGAGAACGACTCGGCCCCGATGGGGGCGATCATGAACTCCTGGATGTCGACGTTGGAGTCCGCGTGGGCGCCGCCGTTGAGGATGTTCATCATCGGCACGGGCAGCTGGTGCGCGTTCGGGCCGCCGAGGTAGCGGAACAGCGGCAGGTCGCGGGACTCGGACGCGGCGTGCGCGACGGCCAGGGACACGCCCAGGATGGCGTTGGCGCCGAGAGAGGACTTGTCCGAGGTGGCGTCCAGGTCGAACATCGCCTGGTCGATCAGCCGCTGCTCGGTCGCGTCGTAGCCGACCAGCTCGGGGCCGATCTGCTCGATGACCGCGAGAACGGCCTTCTCCACGCCCTTGCCGAGGTACCGGTCCTGGTCCCCGTCGCGCAGTTCGAGCGCCTCGAAGGCGCCGGTGGAGGCCCCGGACGGCACCGCGGCGCGGCCGGTGCTCCCGTCGTCGAGGCCGACCTCGACCTCGACCGTGGGATTGCCTCGCGAGTCGAGGATCTCGCGGGCTACGACGACGTCGATGGACGGCACGAGGGTCTCCTTTGGGTCCGAGTGGATCTTCCGTGGCGTTTTCAGCCCTCTGAGCCTAACCCCGCCCAGGGACAACGCCACCCTCACCCGGCCCACCGGCCCCCGGGGGCACGCCGAACGCGCAGCTCAGCGGGCCCGCGAGGCGCCTCATCTTTTTGTTTACAAGGTGAAGAAAACCCGGTGCGGCCGGGTGGCCCCGGCCGCACCGGGCGTGCGGACCGGTCAGACGCTCAGCTGCTGCCCGGGGTAGATCAGGTTCGGGTCGTCGCCGATGACGGACTCGTTGTCGGCGTGCAGCTGCTGCCAGGTGGTGCCGTGCGCGTCGGCGATGCGGGACAGCGTGTCGCCGGACTCGACGGTGTACTGGTCGCCGGACGCCGGGGCGGGTGCCTCCTCCTCACGGGCCGGGGGAGCCGACTGCGGAACGGCCTCGGGCTGCTCCCGCTGCTCCTGCTCGGGGGCCTCGGGGGTCTGCGCCGACCCGCCGGGGTCCACGTCGGCGGCCGGGCCGCCGGCGGACAGGCCGGCCTGGGGGCCGCAGGTGGGCCAGGCGCCCGGGCCCTGCATGGACAGCAGCTGCTCGGCGGCCGAGATCTGCTGCTCCTTGGTGGCCTGGTCGGCGCGCGGGGCGTACTGGGTGCCGCCCGCCGCCTCCCAGCTCGACTGGGTGAACTGGAGGCCGCCGTAGAAGCCGTTGCCGGTGTTGATGGACCAGTCGCCGCCCGACTCGCACTGGGCGACGGCGTCCCAGGTGTCGACGGAGGCGGCGTTCGCGCCGGTGGCGCCGATCAGCGGGATGGCGACCGCGGCGCCGGTGACGGTGGCCGCCGTGGCGAGGCGGGCCGGTGTGGACGGACGGCGGTGACGGCCCTTGCCCGTGAACAGCATGACGTTCCTTCTCACCGACGCCTGCGAGGTGAGCTGTCGGGTTCGGGTCAGGTGAGTTGCCCGGCCCCGAGTGCCTTGCGGCGCCCGGGGCTTCACCCCAAGCCGCTCGGGTCCCTCGCGTTCCTCGGGTCCTTCGCGGCATCCGCGGTCCGGCGTCGGCCGGCCCGTGGCCTGGGTCCCCCGCTCCTGCCTGCGGTGCTGCGCGTGGTGGTACCCGGGGCCGTCGGCAGGATTCGGCGTTACGGCTCCGGCGCCCGGTATCGCACCGGGCGCAGGGACACTAATCACACGGCAGCTAACGATTCAAGAACGAAGAAGATCACCGGCGCGCCGGGGCTTGACGCGCGTTGATCTTTATTGCCGCAGGTCAGCGGTGGCGCGAGCGGGGGGACGAGTCGGACACTTGCGACCCAACGGGGAGATGATGGTCACACTTGACCGGCCGTGAGATCGCCTCCGCGACCCGGCTCCTAACGGCTCGTGACACTCAGATCGAGCATCTGACCAGGAAGTATGTAGTCCGGATCATCACCAATGACCGTTTCGTTCGCGGCGTGCAGGGCCTGCCAGCCGCCGGTCACCCCGTACTCCACCGCGATGGCGGACAGCGTGTCCCCCCGCCGGACCTCGTGGCGGTCCGCGTGCCGCCCACCGCCCGCCTCGCCCGCCCGGTCCGCCTCCGCCGGGTCCGGGTCGCCGCGGTGCCTGCCGCCGCGCGAGGTGTCCCCGCCCTGCTCCCCGGCCCGTTCGTCCCGTCCGCCCTCCGCGTGCGCCTCCGGCCGCTCGCGGTCCCCGCCCGCGCCCCCGCCGGGAGCGGCGCCGCCGCCCGCCTCGCGCCCCGCGTCCGTCCCGCCGCCGGCCGGCTCGCGCTCGGCCTCGCCCGCGCCGCCGGCGCCCGAGGAGCCGGCGGACCCGGCCGCCGGCTCCTCGGGCGCCGGCGGCGCCGACCCGGTGGTGCCGTCGTCCGCCGCGGTCCCCTCGTCGGTCCCGGCGGCGGGCGGCTCGGGGGCGGCCGAGTCCTCGGCGCCGCCGAACTCCTCCTCGACCTGCGCCTCCTCGGCCTCCTCCGCCCGGTCCACCTCGTCCGCCTCCTCGCGGAACTCCTGCCACAGACCCGAGAGCACGCCGCAGGAGGGGAACGCCTCCTTGCCCTGGTCGGCGAGTATCCGCTCGGCCACGGCGATCTGCTGGGCGCGGCTGGCGAGGTCGGGCCGCGACGCGAACTCGATCCCGCCGTAGGCCTGCCACATGCCGAGCGTGAGCTGCAAGCCGCCGAAGTACCCGTTGCCCGTGTTGGCGCTCCAGAGCCCGCCGCTCTCGCACTCGGCCGCCCTGTCCCACGTCTCGTCCGCCACGGCCTGCGCCGACCCCGCGCTCAGCAGGGGCAGGGCCATTCCCGCGCCCGTAACGCCTGCGGCGACGATGAAGGCCGGAGCCTGTCGCGGACGACGATGACGACCAGTCCCGGAGCGCATCTGATGGGCCTCCCATGCGAACAGTGATGCGGTTGAGGGGAACCTAGCCCTCCGTCCACACGATCACAAGCCGATCCCATGCGGATCACATGGAGATCACACCGGCGATGCCGGGTCACCGCTCGGGGGAGAACTCCACCGGGAGTGCGCGCAGACCCCGCATGATCAGGCCACCGCGCCAGCGCAACTGGCTCCCGTCCCCGGCCAGTCGGAGGTCGGGCAGGCGAACGAGCAGCGTGCGCAAGGCCGTTCTGGCCTCAAGACGCGCCAGCGGCGCGCCCAGGCAGTAGTGGATGCCGTGCCCGTAGCCCAGGTGCTGGTTGTCGGTCCTGCCCAGGTCGAGCGCGTCCGGCGCGGCGAACCTCTCCGGGTCGCGGTCGGCGGCGGCCAGCACCACGAGGACCGGGTCGCCCGCGGCCACCCGCCGGCCGCCGAGCGTCAGCGGCTCGGCCGCGAACCGCCAGGTCGCCAGCTCGACCGGCCCGTCGAACCGCAGCAGTTCCTCGGCCGCGAGCGCGACGAACTCCTCGTCGCCCGCCGCGACCGCCGCGCGCAGCCGCGCCAGCTGCCCGGGGTCGCGCAGCAGCGAGAGCATGCCGTTCCCGATGAGGTTGACCGTCGTCTCGAAGCCGGCGAACAGCAGGATGAACGCCATCGCCGCGGCCTCCTCCTCCGACAGGTGCTCACCGTGGTCGGAGGCGCGGATCAGCCCCGAGATCAGGTCGTCGCCCAGGGCGTCGCGCTTGCGGTGGATCAGCTCGCCGAGGTAGGCGCGCATGTGCTTGACCGCGCGCGCCACCCCGCCGCGCCGACCCGAGGTGTGCAGCATCATCCCGGCCCAGCGCCGGAAGTCCTCCTGGTCCTCCGCCGGCACGCCGAGCATGTCGCAGATCGCGTAGATGGGCAGCGGGAACGCGAACTCGTCGATCAGGTCGGCCGAGCCCCTGGCCGCGAACCCGTCCACGAGCCGGTCGGCCAGCTCGCGCACCCGGGGTTCGAACGCCGCCACGCGCCGGGGCGTGAACGCCTGGGAGACCAGGCGCCGCAGTCGCGTGTGGTCGGGCGGGTCGATGTTCAGCAGGTGGGGCGTGACGTTGGCGCGGCGCTCGCCGGGGATGCCGACGCGGCCGGAGGCGTGCTCGGCGGCCCGGTGCCGCTGCGGGTCCTTGCTGAGCCTGGGGTCGGCCAGGGCCCGCCTCGCGTCGGCGTAGCGGGTCACCAGCCAGGCCGGGACCCCGCTGGGCAGCACGGTCCAGCGCACCGGCTCGTTGCGGCGCAGCCACGCGTACGCCGGGTAGGGGTCGGCCGTGAACGCGGGGCCGAACAGCTCCGGCGGCTCCTCAGCCATGGGCCGGCCGCCGGTCGTCCGCGCCGTCCGTGCCGTTCACGCCGTTCACGCCGTTCACCCCGAGTGCGCCGTTCACACCCTTCACACCGTCCGCGCCATGGACGCCGTTCACGCCATCGACGCCATCAACACCATCAACGCCGTCCGCGCCGCCGGGAACGGCCGCGCCGCCGAGTGCTCCGGCACCGGCCCGGGCGGCGGTGCGGTCGGGTATCACCGCCGACACCCGGAACCCGCCGCCGTCCGTCGGCCCCGAGACGAACCCGCCGCCCAGCGCCGTCACCCGCTCCCGCATGCCCACCAGGCCGTTGCCCCCGCTCGGCAGGCGCGCGCCGCCCCCGCCGGCCGGCGCCTCGTTCTGCACGAGCACCGCGACCTCGCCCTCCCGGTGCGCCAGCCGCACGTGCGCCGCCGCGCCCGCCGCGTGCTTGTGCACGTTCGTCAGCGCCTCCTGCACCACGCGGTACGCCGTGGACTCCACCTGGGCCGCGTAGTCCCGCGGCTCGCCCTCCACCGCGAGGTCCACCGTCATCCCGGCCGCCCGCGACTGGTCGACGAGCGCCGCCACCCCGGTCAGCGAGGGCCCGGGGCCCTCGCCCCGCCGGCCGGGCGCCGGCCCGGCCGGCGCGGGCTCCCCGTCCCTCGGCTCGCGCGGCCCCGGGGCGCCCGCCCGCTCCCCGCGGCGGGGCCCGGCCTCCCTGGCGCCCGCGTCGCCGGCCCGCAACACGCCCAGCATGGTGCGCAGTTCGGTCAGCGCCTGCCGTCCCATGTCACCGATGAGCGTGGCGTTGCGCGCGGCCTTCTCCGGGTCCTTGACCGCGACCGCCTGGAGCGCCGCCGCGTGCACCACCATCAGGCTCACCCGGTGCGCGACGACATCGTGCATCTCGCGGGCGATGCGCCGCCGCTCCTCCGCGCGGGCCCACTCGGCCCGCTCCTCCGCACGGTCGGCGAGCAGGGACAGCTCGCGCTCCAGGCCGTCCGCGCGGTCCCGCAGCGACTCCACCAGCCGCCGCCTGGCCCGCACGTACATGCCGAGCAGCACCGGGGGCACCACGGCCGCGATCCCGAAGAGCACGGACACCAGCGGCGTGAACCAGGCGGGCAGCGCCTGCTCGCGCAGGCCCGCGTCCTGGTCGAGCAGCAGCGAGACGACGATCACGGTGCCGATGCCGTGCATGCAGGCGAGACCGGCGACCAGGCGCTTGGGCGCCTCGGTGGTGGCGAGGGTGTAGAGCCCGCAGAGGGCCAGCAGGCTGCCCATGTTGGCGGGCAGGACGGCGAACGAGACGAGGACCACGGCGAGCGGCGAGCGGCGCCGCACGATCATGACAAGACCGGCCAGGGCTCCGGCCACGACGACCGGCCACACCGGCAGTCCGGTGCGGGAGGCGAAGCCCATGCCCTGGAACGCGCACTCGGCCGCCGAGGCGAGCGCGAGCCCCCCGTCGAGCGCCACACTGCGCCGCCGCGTCCACCACCACAGCGCGAAGCCCCGTTCCGGCGTGGTGGCCCCCGTCCCTTCCATGACGACCAGCCTACGGGCGGGGGCCACTTCTTTTCCGGCGGGGAACCGGCCACGGAACCCGCCACCGCCCCCGCCGCGGAACGGGCCACCGCCCCCGCCGTGCGACCGGGCCCGGGACCGCCCGCGTCCCGGCGTCCCGGGAGCGTTCGCGCGCCCGCGCGTGACCGCCGGGTTGACCGTGACGTCGCGCCGGATGTCGGCGGGCTGGCATAGTGTTCGCTGTCGGGCAGGCGCTCCGTTCCAGCCGGAACGTTCTGCCCAATTCACCATCCCCTGTGGTGTAATTGGCAGCACTGCGGTTTTTGGTACCGTATGTCCAGGTTCGAGTCCTGGCGGGGGAGCCCTTGCCGGCCGCGCGGCGGCCGGCCGGCCTCACGCCCCCGGGATCGTCGTCAGGAACTCACCGGTCCACGCCAGCAGCTCCCGCCCGGTCAGCGGCTTGCCGCCGATCCGCGCCGTCGTCGGCCGCGGCACCAGCACCTGGCCCGTCGCACGCTTGAGCACCGAGCCCGGGTAGACCCGGTTCAGCCGCAGCTCCTGCGACTCCCGCAGCTCCACCGGCGAGAACCTGACCTTGCTGCCCTGCAACGTGATGTCCGTGACCCCGCACGCCCTGGCCAGCATGCGCAGCCCGGCCACCAGCAGCAGGTTCTCCACCGGCTCGGGCAGCGGGCCGTACCGGTCGGCCAGCTCCTCGCGCACCGCGCGGATGTCGTCCTCGGAGTTCGCCGCCGCGATCGACCGGTACGCCTGGAGGCGCAGCCGCTCCCCCGGCGCGTAGTCGTGCGGCACGTGCGCGTCCACCGGCAGCTCGATCTTCACTTCGAGCAGCGACTCGTCCGGCTCGCCGCCGCCCTCCTCAAGCGTCGCGCGGTAGTCCGCCACCGCCTCGCCGACCATGCGCACGTACAGGTCGAACCCGACGCCCGCGATGTGCCCCGACTGCTCCCCGCCCAGCAGGTTGCCCGCGCCCCTGATCTCCAGGTCCTTCATCGCCACGTACATGCCCGCGCCCATCTCCGTGTGCTGGGCGATCGTGGCGAGGCGTTCGTGCGCGGTCTCCGTCAGCGGCTTCTCCGGCGGGTAGAGGAAGTACGCGTAGCCGCGCTCGCGGCCCCGGCCCACCCGGCCGCGCAGCTGGTGCAGCTGCGAGAGGCCGAAGGTGTCGCCGCGCTCCACGATGAGCGTGTTGGCGTTCGAGATGTCGATGCCCGACTCGACGATCGTCGTGGACACCAGCACGTCGAACCGCTTCTCCCAGAAGTCCACCACGACCCGCTCAAGCGCCGTCTCGCCCATCTGGCCGTGCGCCGTCGCGATCCTGGCCTCGGGAACGATCTGCCGCAGCCTGGCGGCGACGCGGTCGATGGACTCCACCCGGTTGTGGATGTAGAAGACCTGCCCCTCGCGCAGCAGCTCCCTGCGGATCGCCGCCCCGATCTGCCGCTCCTCGTAGGGCCCGACGAACGTCAGCACCGGGTGCCGCTCCTCGGGCGGCGTCGTGATCGTCGACATCTCCCTGATGCCGGTCACGGCCATCTCCAGCGTGCGCGGGATCGGCGTGGCCGACATGGTCAGCACGTCCACGTTGGCCCGCAGCTTCTTCAGCTGCTCCTTGTGCTCGACGCCGAACCGCTGCTCCTCGTCGACGATCACCAGGCCGAGGTCCTTGAACTTCACCTCGGACGAGAACAGCCGGTGCGTGCCGATCACGATGTCGACCGACCCGTCCCGCAGCCCCTCGGTCACCGCCCGCGCGTCGGCCTCCGTCTGGAAGCGCGAGAGCGGGCGCACGTTCACGGGGAACTGCGCGTACCGCTCCGAGAACGTCCCGAAGTGCTGCTGCACCAGCAGCGTCGTCGGCACGAGCACCGCGACCTGCTTGCCGTCCTGCACCGCCTTGAACGCCGCGCGCACCGCGATCTCGGTCTTGCCGTAGCCGACGTCGCCGCAGATCAGCCGGTCCATCGGGACCGACTTCTCCATGTCCTCCTTGACCTCGGCGATGGTCGTCATCTGGTCGGGCGTCTCGATGTAGGGGAACGCGTCCTCAAGCTCCCGCTGCCACGGCGTGTCCGCGCCGAACGCGTGCCCCGGCGCGGCCATCCGCGCCGAGTACAGCTTGATCAGGTCGGCGGCGATCTCCTTGACCGCCTTCTTCGCCCTGGCCTTCGTCTTCGTCCAGTCCGCCCCGCCGAGGCGGTGCAGCGAGGGCGCCTCCCCGCCGACGTACTTGGTCACCTGGTCGAGCTGGTCGGTGGGCACGAACAGCCGGTCGCCCGGCTGCCCCCGCTTCGCGGGCGCGTACTCCACGAGCAGGTACTCGCGGGTGGCACCCTGCACCGTGCGCTGCACCATCTCGACGTAACGGCCCACGCCGTGCTGCTCGTGCACGATGTAGTCGCCGGGCTCCAGGGTGAGCGGGTCGAGCGTCTTGCGGCGCCTGGCCGGCATCCGCGCGCCCTCGCGGCCCGCCGCCTTCTGCCCGGTCAGGTCGGTCTCGGTGAGCACCGCGAGCCGCAGCCCCGGCGCGACGAAGCCGTGCTCAACGGCGCCGCAGGCCACGTGCACCACGGAGGGCGCGACCTGCCCGGTCAGCGGCGTGGTCAGGCGCGCGGCGATGCCCTCGCCGGCCAGCACCTCGGCGGTGCGCGCGGCCGGGCCGTGCGCCTCCGTGACGTACACCACGCGCCAGCCGTCGGCCAGCCACCCCTTGGTGTCGGCCAGCGCCCGCGCCGTGTCGCCCCGGTACGTCTCGGGGGCGCGCAACCCGAGCCGCAGCGTATCGTCCTCCGCGTCCTCCGCGAGGTCGGGCGAGAACGGCGAGACCGACCACCACAGCATGCCCAGCTCGGCCGCGTGCTCGCGGATCTCGGCCAGGCCGCGCAACGAGGCCGCGCCCACGTCGATCGGCGCCTCGCCGGTGTCCGACATGGCGGCGGCCACCCACGACGCCTGGAGGAACTCCTGGCTGGTGGCCACCAGGTCGGCGGCCCGGCCGCGCACGCGCTCCGGGTCGCAGACGACCGCCATACTGCCGGCCGGCAGCACGTCGAGCAGCAGCTCCATGTCGTCCACGAGCACGGGGGCCAGGGACTCCATGCCGTCCACCGCGATGCCCTCGGCGATCTTGCCGAGCAGCTCGTCCAGCTCCGGGTGGCTCCTGGCCAGCTCGGCGGCCCGCGCCCGCACCTCGTCGGTCAGCAGCAGCTCGCGGCACGGCGGCGCCCACAGGCCGTGCTCCGCGACTTCGAGCGACCGCTGGTCCGCGACCTTGAAGTACCGGATCTCCTCGACGTCGTCGCCCCAGAACTCCACGCGCAGCGGGTGCTCCTCCGTCGGCGGGAACACGTCCAGGATGCCGCCGCGGACCGCGAACTCACCGCGTTTCTCGACCAGTTCGACCCGCGAGTAGGCCGCGGCGGCCAGCCGCTCGGTCACGTCGGCCAGGTCGGCGCTCTCGCCGCCGCGCAGCGCGACGGGCTCCAGGTCGCCGAGCCCGGCCACCTGCGGCTGGAGCACCGAGCGCACCGGCGCGACCACCACGGACACCGGCCCGGCCGCCGGGTCGTCCGCGCTCGGGTGCGCCAGCCGCCGCAGCACGGCGAGCCGCCGGCCGACGGTGTCGGCGCGCGGCGAGAGCCGTTCGTGCGGCAGCGTCTCCCACGCCGGGTACTCCACGACGCCGTCCGGCGGCAGCAGCGAGCGCAGCGCCGCCGCCAGGTCCTCGGCCTCCCGGCCGGTCGCCGTCACCGCGAGGACCGGCCGCCCGGCGGAACGGGCCAGCGCGGCCACCGCGAACGGGCGCGCGGCCGGCGGGCCGACGAGGTCCACGTGGCGCCTGGCGCCTTCGGCGGCCACGCGGACCGCCTCGGCCAGGGCGGACTCTTCGGTTACGGCGTCGAGCAGGCCGGTGAGGCTCATGGGTCATTCCATCCGGTGGCGTCTCGGATGCTCGGCAACGGCCGGGTCGTCGGGCATCTGTCGGTCGGCGGGCGGCAGCGCCGCCCGGGCGGGCCGGGCGTTCCGCCGGGGCGCGGCGGGCAACCCGAAACACCCGGCACGCGTCGCGGGCCGGGGTCATCCCAGGGTACGCGCCCCCGGGGCGCGCGCGCCCGGCGACCGGGCGGTCACCGTGCGTGACGCGCCGGGTCCGTCGCGCGCACGGGGCGCGCGGGGCCACCGCGCCGCCCGGGCCGGGGCGCCGGGGGCGGCCGTTCAGTCGCCTGCCCGGTCGCCTGCGCCCCGGGTCCCGTTCAGTCGCCCGCGACCCGGATCTCGGGCTCGTGCCGCACGGGGAAGTTCACCGAGTTCGCGATGAAGCACTTGCGGTGGGCGTCCTCGTGCAGCGCCGTCGCCGCCTCCACCATCGACGCGTCGGCGACCGTCACCACCGGGCGCAGCACGACCCCGGTGAAACCGCCGCCCACGCCCGCCGCCTCGGCCATCGTGCCGCGCGCGGTGTCCTCGTAGGCCGTGACCACGACCTTCTTGAGCGAGCAGGCGGCCAGGTACGACAGCATGTGGCACTGCGCGAGCGCGGCCACGAGCAGGTCCTCCGGGTTCCACCGCTCCGCGTCGCCGAGGAAGAAGGGGTCCGCGCTGGCGGGCAGCCGCGTGGCCTTCCCCGGCGCGCTCGTGTCGATGTCGCGCGCGTAGTCGCGGTAACCGGCCGTCCCGGCACCGGTGTTGCCCGTCCATGTGACGGTGACGTCGTACGTGTGCTCGCGGGTCCTCGACATGGTGGCGCTCCCTCCGGGCCGACCGGGCCGACGCAGCCACGGTACCCGGGATCGCGCGCACGCCCCGGCGCCCGGACCGCGCGCGAGCGCCCCGGACGCCGCGCCGGGCGGCCCCGCGCACGCGCCCGCGAGGGCTTCGGGGCCGCGCGGTGACGTGGGCATGCCGCCAATCCGTTACCTGGCGCATGCCGCGAAGAAACGTTTCACCTCCATGATGGCGTGCGCACGACCACGCAACTCTGCCGAGCCGAATCCACCCCCACCTCAAGGGAGTTCCGCGTGTTCCGCCCCCACAGCGCCCCTGCGCGGCGCGGTTTCTACGCGCGTCGACGCCTCGCCGCGCTCGCCGCCCTCACCGGTCTCATATCCCTGGCCGCGCTGTTCACCGGCCCCGCGGCCCAGGCCGCACTGCCCACACCCGTCAGCGCGGCCACCGCCCGCGCCTACCTCGCGGCCCTGCCGGTCGCCACCGAGGACCGCACCGGCTACGACCGCGACCTCTTCCCGCACTGGAGCAGCCAGGGCGGGAACTGCAACACCCGCGAGGTCGTGCTGCGGCGCGACGGCACCGGCGTCGAGACCGACGCCTCCTGCGCCGCCGTCCGCGGCAGCTGGTACTCCGTATACGACGGCGCGACCTGGACGGCCGCCTCCGACGTCGACATCGACCACCTCGTCCCGCTCGCCGAGGCGTGGGACTCGGGCGCCGACTCCTGGACGACCTCGCGGCGCCAGGCGTTCGCCAACGACCTGACCCGGCCGCAGCTGCTCGCGGTCACCGACAACGTCAACCAGGCCAAGGGCGACCAGGACCCGGCCCAGTGGCTGCCCCCGCGCAGCGCCTACCACTGCGTGTACGCGCGGGCCTGGGTGCACGTGAAGCACCACTGGGGCCTTTCGGTCGACTCCGCGGAGAAGAGCGCACTGACCCGCGTGCTGAACGGCTGCTGACCCCAGCCGCTCCACGGGGGACCATGCACCCTCCCCCGCCGCCCGTGTCGTGCTCACAACCCGGCCGGCGGCGGGGGAGGGCCACTTCGCGCGCCCGCGCCCCCTCAGTCCTCCAGGTCCAGGGCCAGCGTGGTGTGCTGGGTGTACAGGATCTCGACGAACACCAGCGTGCACGCCCGCACGCGCGCCCGGTACACGCGGTCGACCACCAGGTCGGGACGCGGGGTGAGGGGGTAGGCGTTCGACGTGTAGGCGGTGCCGCCGTTGCTGCCCGTGCTCGCGTGCACGTGGTTCATGTAGCGGATGCCGGTGTCGAGATCGACGACCATCGGATATTGGAACGCCTCCCCCAGCCCGGAACGCCTGCGTTTCTTCTCCGGCCTGGTGTCGGCGTACTCGGTGACCTCGATCAGGTGGCCGACCGGCAGCGGCGCGGGGTAGTTCAGCGTCAGCAGCTGGGACATCGGCCCAGCGTAGGCGAGCGCGCGCCCGCGCGCCCCGGTCCGACGGGGAACGGCGGCGGGCCCATGGGAGAACAGTGCCGGGCCGCACGGGAAACGGCGGCGGGCCCGGCCGAGGGACGCCGAGGGACGCCGAGGGACGCCGAGGGACATTGTCAGGCCGTCACCGGCAGGGTGCGCAGCCCGCGGATGACGAACTCGCCGCGCCGCTCCGGCGCGCCGGCCGGCCGGAGCCCGGGCAGGCGCGCGGTGAGCGCCGCGAGCGCGGCGGCCCCCGGCGGGCGGTCCTGCGACACCCTCGCGCTCGACGCGCCGCACCCGCCCGTCTCCGTCGCGAACTGGCCCGTCATCCAGGTGCACGTGTGGCCAAAGACCGCTTCCCCGGGCGCGCGGCCGGTGGCCGGTGGGCGGCTGGCGGTGCCTCATCGCGGGTCCCGGCGCCGGGCCCGGGTGACGCGCTCGGGGCCGCGCGCGGCGGCGGGCGCGAGACCCGCCGCCGGTCCTGGGCGGCGGCCGACGCGACCCCGGCCGCCGCCCCGCGCGGTCACCAGTCGTGGACCGTGCCGTCCGTCAGGCGGTTGACGGGCAGGTAGGCCGGCTCGTACGGGTGGGCCGCCGCCGCCTCGTCGTCCAGCTCGACGCCGAGCCCGGGGGTGTCCGAGGGGTGCAGCAGCCCGTCCTCGAACGTGTAGCTGGTGCGGAACACCTCAAGCGTGCGCGGCGAGTGCCGCATGTATTCCTGGATGCCGAAGTTGTGGATGGCCAGGTCGAGGTGCAGCGCGGCGGCCATGCCGACCGGCGAGATGTCGGTGGGCCCGTGCATCCCGGACTTCACGCCGTAGTGCGCGGCCATGTCGAGCAGCTTCTTCATCGCGCTCACACCGCCGGTGTGCGTCACGGCCGACCGCACGTAGTCGATCAGGCGTTCGCGCAGCAGCACCGTGTAGTCGTGCGCCGAGTTGAACACCTCGCCGATCGCCAGCGGCGTCGTCGTGTGCTGCCGGATCAGGCGCAGCGCCGCCTGGTCCTCGCCCGGGGTGGCGTCCTCAAGCCAGAACAGGTCGTACGGTTCGAGCGCCTTGCCGAGCTTCGCGGCCTGAATGGGCGTCATCCGGTGGTGGCCGTCGTGCAGCAGCGGCAGTTCCGGCCCGAACTCGGCCCGCACCGCCTCGAACACGCCCGGGATGTGCCGCAGGTACGCGCGCGTGTCCCAGCTCTCCTCGACGGGCAGCGCCGTGCGCCGCGCCGGCTCGTAGTCGTAGCGCTCCCCGCCGCCGGCGGCCGAGGCCGCCACGCCGTACACCGAGTCGAGGCCCGGCACGCCGGTCTGGACGCGGATGGCGCGGTAGCCGTCCTCGATGTGCGCGCGGATCGAGTCGAGCAGCTCGGGCACGTCGCGGCCCGAGGCGTGCCCGTAGGCGAGGGCGCCGGTGCGCGAGGCGCCGCCGAGCAGCTGGTACAGCGGCATGCCCGCGGCCTTCGCCTTGATGTCCCACAGCGCCATGTCGACGGCGGCTATCGCGGCCATCGTGACCGGCCCGCGCCGCCAGTAGGCGCCCCGGTACAGGTACTGCCAGGTGTCCTCGATCCGCGCGGCGTCGCGCCCCTTGAGCAGCGGAACGACGTGCTCGGTCAGGTAGGCCGCGACGGACAGCTCGCGGCCGTTGAGCGTGGCGTCCCCGAGCCCGGTCCTGCCGTCGGACGTGGTGATCCGCAGGGTCACGAAGTTGCGCCCCGGGCTGGTGACGATCACCTCGGCTGATTCGATCCTCATGGCCTCGGCCTGCATGTTCCTCGTTCCTCAGTCTCGGGTGAGTTCGGTGACGACGACGCCGTAGGGGAACAGCTCGACGGCCGGGAAGTGCTGCCCGGTCAGGTCCCGCAGGGTGCCGTCGGCGACGCGCGGCTTGACGGTCAGCGGCTCCGCGTGCTGGCTGACGAACCAGACGAACGAGCGCCCGTCCTCGTGCTCCATCCGCCCCACCAGCACGCGCGGGTCGTCCACCGTGACGTCCGGCGCGACACCCGCCTCGGCCGCGAGCGCCGCGTACAGGCGCCACGTCGGCTCGGGGTTGACCCGGGGGGTGAGCGCCGCCATGTGCTCGACGGGGTAGGTGCACAGCACCACGCGGCCCGCGCCGCGCGCGTGGGACAGCAGGAACGGCCGGCCGTGCGCGTCGGTGGCGAGCACCTCGGCGCCGTTGGGCTCGACGGGCAGGTAGGTGCGGGAGTTCTCCGTGCCGGCGACCGGGAACACCAGCTCCTCGCCGGCCCTGATGCCGCCGAAGTCGCGCGTGAACGTGACGCGCACCTCGTCGTCCTCGATCGGGTCGGTGAGCCCGTAGCGCAGCTGCTTCACGACGCCGAACGTCTCGTCCAGCTTCGGCCACCACGAGCCGCGCTGCACGTGGTGCTCGCCGACGTAGTAGGAGGCGTAGACCGTCGCCCCGGCCTCGGCGCGCGCCAGCAGGTGCCGCCAGCCGGGCGCCGTGAGCTGCTTCGCGGACGGCAGCAGGTACAGCGCGCAGTCGTCGGGCAGCCCGTCGGCCTCGCGCGCCACGCCGACCGGCAGGTCGGCCTCGCGGGCCGCGACGTACGCCTGCCTGGTGTGCGCGAAGACGCTGGTGTGGTCCTCGGGCTGGGTGAACGGGTACGGCTTCTCAAGGAACGAGGACACCACGAGCGCGATCCGCGTGTCCGCCCGGCGCAGCCGGGGCGCGTCCACCGCGCGCAGCACCTCGGTGAACCGCTTGACCTCGCGCAGCTGCTCCTTGGGCCGGCCCTGGTCGTCGGTCAGCCCGAAGTGCATCTCGAACGGGTGGTGGCTGTAGGGCTCCTGGTGCCACAGCTCGTCGTAGTCCGTGTTGTTCCACGGAATCCAGCCGGTCGCGCCGGCCAGCAGCGTGTTGTGCAGGATCTGCCGGTAGTAGTGGGCGGCGTTCTCCTCGGAGACGTAGTCCGAGGTCAGGCCGAACTCCTCCATGATCACCGGCTTGCCGCCGATGGGCCCGAGCAGTTCGCAGATGAACGCGGCGCCGAGGTGCTGGCGGACCTCGTCGGTCTCCATGCGGTAGACGTGCGGCCCGTGGAAGTCGATCAGCGGCTCAAGGTCGCGGATGCGGAAGCCGTTGTCCGCGCCGGTGATCTCCACGCCCCAGGCGCCGTCGCCGACGGACACCGGCTGGTGGGCGCCGGCGTCGCGGAGCGCGTCGATCAGGGTCTTCGCCCAGGCGGTGACGGCGTCCGCGTCGATGGTGCCGATGCCGCGCGACTGCCAGTGCCCGTAGATGGGGATCTCGTTGGTGAGCAGCCAGCCCGCGACGGCGGGGTGGTCCTTCCAGCGGGCGCCGAGGGTGCGGACGTACCACTCCTGCTGGGCGACGAACGACGGGTCGGAGAAGATGTCCCGCCCGTCGCGCCAGGCCGGGTCCCAGTTCTGGCCGGACATGTGGCCGACGATGAACGTGGGGATGGTGGTCATGCCGAGCGCGTGGTGCCGGTCGAGGAAGTCGTCGTAGTGGGCGACCAGTTGATCGTCGAGGGTGTTCTCGGCCGGCATGAAGTCGGGCCAGTAGAAGAACGAGCGGGTGAGCGTGATCCCGTGGTCGCGCATGGTCCGCAGTTCCTCGTCGATGACGTCGGTGCGGTAGTCGCGCCACATCAGCGGACCGCCCGTGCGGGACCAGTAGTTCACCCCCACCCAGGGGGTGCCGTCGCCGAGCTTCGCCGCGTTGCGCTTCATCGCCTGCGTCCGTTTCCTTCCCGGGGAGCCCGGTCCGCGCCCGGCGGCGCCGGGCCGACCGCCCCGGACAGGTATATCGTTTTACTTGAACGGTGTCGACCCATTCATGCGACGAGATCACCGCGTGCCGGGGGTCCGCCGGGCCGCGCGGTGCACCGTTCCACCACGGGAGCGTGCGGGCCCGGCCGCTGGTACGGTGAGGCGGTTTCCGCCCGCGCCGCGCGTGCTGTCCCCCGGCGCCCCGCGACGCCGCCGGGCCCCGGGCGCGGGCCGCTGTCCCACCGCCCGCCGCGCGGGCGGTGGTTCCCAGGGGGTGTGGAGATGACCGGGCCGACCGAAGGGCAGCCCGACCGGGCGCGCCGGAGCGCGCGCCGGAGCGGGCCGGCCAAGCCCACCATCGCCGACGTGGCCGCGCTGGCCGGCGTCTCGGTGTCCGCCGTCTCGAAGGTCGTCAACGGCCGCGACGGCATCTCGCCGCCCACCCGGCAGCGCGTGCTCGACGCCGCCGCGAAGCTCGGCTGGGCGCCGTCGGCCACGGCGGTCGCGCTGCGCGGGGCGCGCACGCGCGCCATCGGCATGGTCGCGGGGCGCTCCCCCGACGTGCTGGCCACCGACCCGCACTTCACGCTGCTGATCTCCGGCATCGAACGCGAACTCGCCCCCGCCGACCACGGCCTGCTGCTGCACATCGTCGGCGAGGAGCCGGGCGCTGAGGAACGCGCCTACCGGCGGCTCGCGGAGGAACGCCGCGTCGACGGCGTCATCCTCACCGAGAGCCGCGTCGGTGACCTCCGTTTCGACCTCCTGCGCCGCCTGCGGCTGCCCGCGGTCCTGGTCGGGGCCCCCTGGCGGGACGACCCGGTCGTCGCCGTGCGGGCCGCGGACCAGGACGCGGGCGTGCGGGCGGCCGTCGCGCACCTGCACGGCCTCGGGCACCGGCGGATCTCGTACGTCTCGGGGCCCCAGGACCGGGTGCACACCGTGTTCAGGCGCCGGGTGTTCGCGGAGGCCATGGCAGAACACGGGCTGCGGCCCGGCCGGACGCTCATCTCCGACTTCACCGCGCAGGGCGCCGTCGCCGCGATGCGCGAACTGCTGGCGGCCGACGCGGGGGAACGCCCGACGGCCGTGCTGTTCGCCAACGACACGATGGCCGTGGCCGGTATGAACGCCGCCCGCCGCCTCGGCTTCGACGTCCCCCGCGACCTCTCGGTCATCGGGTACGACGACCTGCCGCTGGGCGAGTTGGTGTTCCCGAGCCTCACCACGATCGGGCAGGACCTGGTCCAGCTGGGCCGGGCGGCGGCGGCGGCCATGTTCGGCCTGCTGTCCGTCCCGCACGCGACCGGCCCCGTCCCGGTCCGCCCGCCCCGCCTCATCCCCCGCGAATCCACCGGCCCCGCGCCCGTTTAGGCGTGTCCGCGTTGCACATCCGTTGAGCCGCCCGCGGGAACGCGCGCCCCTCGTCGCGCCCTCGTCGCCAAGGCGCGCGACGACGGTCGAATACCTGGCCGGCGGCCGAAGCCTCCTCCACCATCGAACGCACCGGTCGGCCGTCGGCGCCCGGTGGGCCGACCGGGGCACGGCGAGAACCCACTCGCCGTGGCGCTCAGGCGTCTCGGGACCGATCAGGGCGCGGCCCGACATGAGCTGTTCGAACTCGGCCACCCGCAGCGCCGGATGCGCCTAAGCTGACCCGAAGCACCCGCGATCACGGCAACGCCCCCCTCCACCCCACCCGAGCCTGTGACCTGCACTGATGCACTACCGACGAGTCACTGCAAAACCCAGCCCCAGCCACCACCCAACAGCCCCACCGACCTGGCCCTTTACCCTCGGGCCCCCTCATCACCCCAAGTGGGTTCGCAACGCGACCATGCCGAGGAACCCGCCGGGGTCCTTGACGCCCCCTCATCACCCCAAGTGGGTTCGCAACAGCAGCCAGCGGCCGAGCGGGGTCTGCTCGATCGCGCGCCCCCTCATCACCCCAAGTGGGTTCGCAACGCCAAACGCGCATTGATGATTCCGATGAGTTCGTTCACGTCCCCTCATCACCCCAGGTGGGTTCGCAACCTATCGCCCTCGCCGCGCTTGAAGGGATCCGGACTTGGGCCCTCATCGCCCCAAGTGGGTTCGCAACTGGACGGCGAGGGTCTGGAGCAGGGCGCCGAGGGCGAGGCCCTCATCCCCCCAAGTGGGTTCGCAACATGCCGGGGGCGATGTGCGGCCAGTCGTCGATGTGTGCGGGGCCCTCATCACCGCAAGTGGGTTCGCAACTTGCCCTGCGACATGGCGTTGCACATCGGCACGACTTCCGGGCCCTCATCACCCCAGGTGGGTTCGCAACGGCGACACGGCGTGCGACGGGGGCATGCCGGGGGTCCAGGTCCTCATCACCCCAGGTGGGATCGCAACCCCAACTCCGCCGCCGCAACCCCGGCGCCCGCGGCCGTCCTCATCACCCCAGGTGGGTTCGCAACACGCGCGCATTCTTCGTGGTTGGGTACTGATCCACGTCCTCATCACCCCAGGTGGGTTCGCAACCAGGGCATCAGCCCCATGCGCCTGGATAAATGAATTGGCGCCCTCATCACCCCAAGTGGGTTCGCAACCGCCCTGGACGAGTCCGATGAGCAGGCGGCCGGAGGTGCCCTCATCACCCCAGGTGGGTTCGCAACGTGTGCGGGACCCACGTCGTCTCCCGCGTCGTCTTCCACGGCCCTCATCACCCCAAGTGGGTTCGCAACGGGGCATACCCCTCGCGCAACCCGACGCCGACGAGCCCTCATCACCCCGAGTGGGTTCGCAACGCGGTCATGCGGTCCCCCACACGAGGTAGGTGGCGCGCCCTCATCACCCCAAGTGGGTTCGCAACGTGTCCGACACCCGGTCGTAGGTGTGCCAAGCCCAAGGCCCTCATCACCCCAAGTGGGTTCGCAACGGCGGCCCGTAGAGACAGCGCCCGCCGGGCCCGTAGGTCCTCATCACCCCAAATGGGTTCGCAGGCCACGCCCCGCCGCCCCGGCGCGGCGCACTCGCGCTCGGCGCCGGGCGCCGGGGCAGGTGGGCCCCGGCGCCCGGCGGCTGCCGGTCAGGCCGGCGGCTGCCGGTCAGGCCGGCGGCTGCCGGTCAGGCCGGGGGTTGCGGCTTGCGCATGATCTCGACCAGGCTCGCGAGGCTGTCGGGGCCGTGGCCTGCCGCCGCGGCCCGGCGCATGGTCGCCTTCAGCAGCTCGGGCAGGGAGTTGTCCACGCCCCTGGCCGCCGCGGCGTGCAGGAGGTGGTCGATCGCCGCGATCTGCACGTCGACGGTGGCGTCGTCGCCGGGGTAGCGACCGGCGTCGACCTGGGACGCGTACCCGGTCATGATCTCGGTGACGGTCGCCAGCCAGCGGATCGCTATGGGCGTGAACGACTCCGCGGGTATCTTCTCCGACCCGACCAGCGCGGCGCCGTGCAGCCAGCCGGCCATGGTGGCCCACATGAGACCGAGCAGACCGGCGTCGTGCAACGAGGCCAGGCCGGGGTCGGCTCCCAGGTACAGCGGGTCGCCGAACGCCGCGAGCGCCGGGCGGTGCGCGTCGAACACGGCCCGCGCGCCGCTGAACAGGACCATCCGCTCGGCGCTGCCCACGCCCTCGGGGGTGGTCATGATCGCGCCGTCGAGGTAGTCGAGCCCGTGGCCCTCGGCCCACGCGACGGCCTCGACGGCCTGCTCGGGCGAGCCCGAGGTGAGGTTGACCAGGGTCTTGCCCGCGAGTCCAGCGGCGCCCGGGTCGAGCACGGAGTACAGCGCGTCGTAGTCGAGCACGCACGCGACCACGAGCGGGCTCGCCGCGACCGCTTCCTCGGGTGTCGCCGCCGCGTGGGCGCCCCGTTCGACCAGCGGCGCGGCCTTGGCCGCCGTGCGGTTCCACACGGTGACCCGGTACCCCTGGTCGAGCAGCGCGGCGGCCAGGGCGGTGCCCATCGCGCCGAGCCCGAGGACGGTCGCGGCGGGTCGTTCGGTCGGGGCGGGTCGTTCGGCTGCGTCGGGTTGTTCCGCGGACATCACACAACTCCTCGTCACTCACAGGTGCGTTGATCACTTCATGACATGCGGGGCAGCCGGGGCGGGCAGGTTCGAACGGGCGCTCCCCGGCTCATCCGCCTCAGGCCGGGCGGGGCGGACCGGCGCCGGACGGCACGGCGGATGCGTCCTGTTCGGCGCGGTCGGACGGGCCGAGTTCGACCAGGTACATGGCCGCGAGCACCACGGCCACGCCGACGAGCTGCATCCACGTCAGGCGGTCCCCGGCCAGCCGCCCCACCAGCGCCGCGAACACCGGCTCAAGCGTCATCACCACCGCGATCCGCGTCGCGTTGATCCTGATCTGCGCCCACGTCTGCACCACGAACGCCACCGCCGTCGCCAGCACCCCCGTGAGCAACACCCCCGACCACGCCGCGCCGTCCGGCGGCACCACCTCGAACCCACCCGGCACCGACGCCGCAGCGCACAGTACCGACACCGTCAGCAACTGCACCACCACGAGCGCGTAGGGGTCGCGGCCCACCACCCACTCCCCCGTCCCCACGATCTGGAGGGCCAGGCACAACGCGCAGACCAGCGTCACCGCCTCGCCGAACCCCACCGCGAACCCCCGCAGCGTCAGCAGCCCGAGCCCCACCACGGCCAGCGCCGTTCCCGCCCACGCCCACCGCGTCAGCCTCCGCCGCAGGAACACCGCCGTGATCAGCGGCGTGAAAACAACGAACATCCCCGTCACGAACGCCGAAATCGTCGACGACGTGTGCTGCAATCCCACCGACTGCAACACATACGTGGCCGCCAGCGCGACACCGAGCAGAACACCCCGCACCACACCACCCCGGTCCAGCGCGAACACCGCACGCGGCCGTAACGCGATCAAAACCAGAGCCGCCACCGTGAAACGCGCCGCGTTGAACCCCGTCACCGGCATCCGCTCGACCGAATCCTGGACCACCACGAACGTCGAACCCCACACCGCCGTCACGGCCACCATCAGCACAACGGCCGGCGCGTTCCGATCCGCGTGCCGTTCCCGGCGGCCGGGCGCGGGCGCGGCCGGGGGGCGTTCCCCGGCCTCCTGCCGGGTGGTCACGGCCGGGCGCCCCGGAGAAAGCGGAACCCGGGATCCGGGGGCGACGGCCGCCGGGACACTGTCTCGGCTGTACGAAAAGGAATACCGTGCGACTCCTGCCGCCCTTGCCCACCCCGGCCGATATACGACGCGTAATCCCCCACGTGTTCATGCTGTCCGGGGGTCCTGCGCCCTGTCAAGCAATATCCTTCCGCGCGCGGAAGGCCCCGCACGCGCCGTGGCGCGGAACAGCGCGGAACAGCACACGCGGCACACGGCCATTCGCACACCATCGGGCAATTCACCAGAAAGAACGGTCGCTATCCCGCCATGTTGCGACGCGACAGCGCGCAACTAAAGAATCCCAAAGACAAGAAAAGCGACAACGACGGCGCTCGCCCCGGTCAGGCGCCGCGCGAGACCGCCTCGACGACGGCGGCCACGTCGGCGCGGCTCATCGGCTCGGTGTCCATGGAGTTGTGGATGGTCAGCCCCTCGATCAGCGCGTCCAGCGCGCGGGCGGTCCTGGCGTCGAAGTGCTTGCCGAGCGTCGCGCGGCTGGCCCGCATCCAGGACCGCGTCACGTCGAGCACGTCCGGGTTCCGCGACGAGAACGCGTACAGCTCGTAGATCAGCATCAGTTCGCGCGGGCTGCCCCAGCGCGGACCGCAGATGATCTCCACCACGGCGGCGCGCGCCTGCGCCACGTCGCGCGCCTCGTCGAGCAGTTCCCGGTACCGCGCCGACATCGACTCGGCGAGGCGGTTGAACGCCTCGGTGAGCAGCTGGTGCAGGCTGTCGAAGTAGTACGTCGTCGAGCCGAGCGAGACGCCCGCGGCCTCGGCGACGCGCCGGTGCGTGGTACCGGCCACGCCGTGCTCGGCGATCACGTCGAGCGCCGCGTCGATGATGCGGTCGCGCCGCCCGGGATCGTTCGGACCACGTGAGGCACCCGTCACGTTCCTCCACCCCTTCCGCCACTCCACCCGGCCCCGTACATTTGTACATACTCGGGTGGGGGTCGTCGCACCACCGCCTGCTCCGCCACCCCACCCCACCTCACTGGAAGAGTCGCTGCCCCATGGATCTCGCCACGCGCCGCCGCCGGCTCGCGCTGTTCCTGTTCTTCATGGTGCCGGGACTCTCGATCTCCTCGTGGGTGACCCGAACCCCCGACATCCGCGACGCGCTGGACGCGTCCACCGCGCAGATGGGCCTCGTCCTGTTCGGCCTGTCGGTCGGCTCCATGCTCGGCATCCTCAGCTCCGGCGCGCTGGTGGCCCGGTTCGGCACCCGGCCGGTCATCGGTACCGGCACCATACTCGTGATCGCCAGCATGGCGGCCATCGGCTGCGGCACGCTGCTGTCCTCCGCGCCCCTGGTGACGGCCGGCCTGTTCCTCTTCGGCGCGGGCATGGGCTCCGGCGAGGTGGCGATGAACATCGACGGCGCCGAGGTCGAACGCATCACCGCCCGCACCGTTCTGCCGACCCTGCACGGCTTCTTCAGCCTCGGCACGGTGGTCGGCGCGAGCCTCGGCATCGTGTTCACGGCGACGGAGTTCCCGGTGCAGTGGCACCTCGCGGCCATCGCGGTCGTCTCGACGGCGATCCTGCTGTACGCCCACCGCCACATTCCCTCCGGCATCGGAATCCGCGCGCGCGAGGGCAAGGGCGCCGGAGCGGGAACGAACGCGCCCGCGCCCGTTTGGCGCGACTCGCGCCTGCTGCTGATCGGCGGCATCATCCTGGCGATGGCCCTGGCCGAGGGCGCAGCGAACGACTGGCTGCCCCTGCTGATGGTCGACGGCCACGGCCTCGACGCGACCATGGGCTCCGCCGTCTACGCGGGCTTCGCCGCGGCGATGGCCGCGGGCCGGTTCACCGGCGGCTTCCTCATCGACCGCTTCGGGCGCGTGGCCGTCGTGCGGGGCAGCGCGGTGTCGGCCGCGTTCGGGCTCACGATGGTGATCTTCGTGGACCACGCGGTGTTCGCCGGCGCGGCCGTGCTCCTGTGGGGCCTCGGCGCCGCGCTCGGCTTCCCCCTCGCCCTCTCCGCGGCGGGCGACTCGGGCGAGGACTCGGCCGCCCGGGTCAGCTTCGTGGCGATGATCGGGTACGTCGCCTTCCTCGTCGGGCCGCCGGGACTCGGCTTCCTCGGCGACCACTACGGCCTGCGCGCGGCCATGACCGCCGTCCTCGCCTTCGTGGCCGTGGCGATCTTCCTCGCCCCCGCCGTCGGTTCCCGCAAGGCCACCGCCCGGCAGTCCGAGCCGGCCGTCCCCGCGACGGACGACGCCGCGCCACCGCGCACCTGACCCCGCACGGCCGGAGCCGCGCGCTCAGCGCGGCTCCGCCGCCTCCGGCTCCGCCCGGCCCTGCCACTCGGCTCCGGTGCCCTGCCCGCCTCCCTCACGCTTCCCCGACACGGCACGCGCGACGGCGTCAGCGATGAACGGGACACCGCCGCAACTGCCGCCCGGCCAACGACGCTCGCGGTTCTCCTCCTCGCACGGCTCGTACTCGGCCGGCGCCCGCAGCGTTGTCTCGCCGCGCCCGTCCTTCTCCACGAACCAGACGCGATCGCGTTCGAGGATGTCCCCGCCCTCACGCCGGCCGACCAGGCTCACGTCATGCGTAGTGAAGATCAACTGCGCGCCGTGCGAATTGGTTCCCGGGCTGTGGAAGAGATCGATCAAGCGGGCCGTGAGCAGGGGGTGCAGGCCGGCGTCGATCTCGTCGACGACAAAGGTCCCCCCGGTACGCAGCACCCCGAAAAGGCGTGGGGCCAGGTCGAGCAGTGCCCACGTGCCCGAGCACTCGTCCCGCAGGTCCATCCGCACGATCCCAGCGCGACCCCGGTGCCCGACCCACCGCCTGAACGCCTCCCGCGAGCCCTCCCCCTCGTCCACGGGGAGGCGCCGCGTGCCGTACTCCTCGATGCCGAGATCGGCAGCCCGCAGCAGATCCACCGTCTCCGGATACCTGTCGGCTTCCTCCAACGCCCGCATGCTGTCCGGCGAAAGTCGGGCACCGTACTGGCCACGGAACCAAAGCCGCCGCGTGAACCAGTCGTACACGGGACGGACATCGGTCTGCTTCGATCGCGCGGCCACCGACAGGAAGAGGACGTTGGGCTCGGTAAGGCTCTGCACGAGCCGAAGCCGCCCGGCGTGCTGGGAGTCCCCGGGCCGGATCTGCTGCCCCTCACGCGAAAACAACTCGCGTGCCCTGCCGCGCGGGAAGCTGTACAGCCACTCCTCGACCACCTGCCGGTCGTCCACACCGAACCCGTACGTGTGCCGGACCCCGCTGAGCAGGAGATCGACGACAAACCACGAGGGCCCTTTCCTGGCCTCTTCGTCCAGCAGGAACGGCTCTCGTTCGACGCCGCCCTCCGGCTCGGCGTCCCGGTGCGATGAGGTCACCATCCGGGCCATGTACTGAAGGGCCCGCACCAGATTCGACTTGCCCGAGGCGTTGGCCCCGAGCAGCCCGACGACTGGAACGGCCTTCCAACGACTGCCCTCCGGGCGGTCGACGCCATGGACGGCGGCCAGATCGAGCCGCTGCTCGTGCCGAAGCGAACGGTGGTTGGCCACCCGGAAGCCGAGGAGCACGACGCCTCCCTGCCTCGTCGCCCGATCCCGCCCCACCCTTGCATGTGGGACGCACGGCACGCGGTCCGGCAGAGGAAAAACGGACCTCAAACGCCCGACTCCGGAGGAGAATGCACACGAAGGAGTGAGCCCGGCGCCCGTTCCGCGCCCAGTTGATCGCCGGGCCGGGGGCATGGACTACGGAGGGAGCGCTATGCCCGATGTGACCCGTTTGGTGACCCATGCCGAGCTGGAGGAAGCCACCACGAACGACCGGCAGTTGTCGGTCTCGGCTCGGCTTGAGGCCGTGCTCGCGGATGGCCGGAGCGTCGTGCTGCTCGACGATCGCGGCTGGTCCCAGTCGGGACCGCCCGGCACACACTCCTACATCTCGGCCGAAGAGGTCGAGGCCACGGCCCGGACGGTGGTCGGGCCGGACGAGCCGTTCGGCGGCAGAACGTGGGAGCAGATGGAGAACGACCACTGGGGGCACCTGGCCGGCCTCCTCAGGCACCGGGGCGTGGACGTGACCGGGGACCGACTGGCCGAGCTGCCCCACGACGTCGTTCTCGGCGAACGCCTCCGCGCCTGGCTCGCCTGAACGGCCCGCACCGACACCCCGGCCGGCCGCACGGTCGGGGCTCGGGAACGCGGTCACTGGGGCGCCATGAACATCCCGCTCGTGGTGCGCACGAGCGCGCCGTCCCGCGAGAAGTGCGCCCGCACTTCGTACAGGCCGAGCGTGCCGCTGAGGAAGTCGGGCATGCCGTAGTGGTTCACGGGCAGCCCCAGCCGCTGGAAATACGCCTCGGCCACCGTCCGCATCGTCTCGGGCCGCGCCTCCTCCGGCGTGCCCCAGTGCAGCCAGGCCGCGCCCTCCTTGATGTCCCTCGCGGCCAGGTCGGGATCGGTTCCGGGTTCCGGCAGCCGGTCGTCGGCCACCGCGAAGAACCGTCCGCCGATCCAGAGGAACGTGTGGCCCGCCACCGTCGCCGCGGTGCGGGACAGTGCCATGGCCACGGGCCCGGGCGCCACGTAGGGCTCCAAGTCCAACTGCTCCTCGTCGAGTTCCGGCACCGCGACGCCAGGCGGCAGCTCGGCCGCCGCACGGAACGCGGCCCGGATGTCCTCGGTGCCCGGAGCCCACGCGAACCTGTCCTCGTTCGCGTCGTAGCTCGACAGCGGGCGCGCCGCCAACCCGCCGCCGGGGAACCGTATCTCGCCCGCGGCCTCGTCCCACTCGGGCACCGCGCCCTCGAAACCCAGGTGTTCGCGCGCGTACGCCAGCGCCTCCCGCGTGGCGCACTCCGAGTACGCGATCGAACGTGCGGCCGTCGGCAGCAGCGCCGCCGGGAACCAGCGCTGCGTGCTCGGGTCCGGCCTCGGCGCCGGCTCCGGGCGGGGGCGCGGCTGCGGCCTGGGGCTGGCCAGGCCCTGTTGCTGCTGCCGCCCGCCGGTGACGGCCACGTCGGTGACGCTGTCGGCGCCCAGCTCGACCACGACCCTGGCGCCGTCGGCCAGCACGCCGGTGAGCCGCCCGTCGCCGTCCCGTTCCGGCTCGGCGCCGTGCCGGGCGAACCACCCGCGCACCGCCGGCTCGGGGTCGCCCGGCAGCACGGCCGCCCCGGCGCGCAGCGCGCGGGTGAGGCGCCCGGCGCTCGGCGCGGCGCGCGGCACCACGGGGTCGTCGGTGACCAGGAATAGCCGCGAACCGCCGCCGACCACGACGGTCACCGCCCCGTGCGCCTCCAGCAGCCCCATGCAGATCAGCAGCAGGTGGTCGGCGGCCAGGCGCGGATCGGGGAAGTCGCTGAGGTCGGGCATGCGCCGGGTCAGCTCGGGAACGCCCTCGCGCCGGCCGAGTTCCCGCAGCCGGTGCACATAGGCGGCCCCCGGCGTGTGGGCGAACGAGTTCGCCCAGCCCCACATCCACGTCCCGTCCGCCGCGAACGAGCCGACGACCTGCCCGTCGAGCGTGATCCCCGAACGCGTCACGGTCGCCCGCTCAAGGTCGTAGCGCGCGTCGCCGTGCGGGACCAGTTGGTCGAAGAGTTCGAGCTGTTCGGCGACCCACGCCATGTGGGGCCGGGCGAGTTCGAGCAGGCGGTCACTGAAACGCATGGTGGTCATGGTGGTGTCGTTCCTCAACGTTGCGGGTAGGTACGTGAGTTACGACATCAACTCCTGCCGCCCGGTTCCCCCGCCCCTGCGCTCTTCGGCGACGGCGGCGGGTGGGTCAGAGGACTTTGTAGGTCAGCTCGTACAGGGAGAGAGACAGCGCGCCGATCGCCTGCTTCCGTTCCCCGAGTCCCACCTCGGAGGCAATGATCTTCGCTCCCCCGATGAAGGAGACCCGGCCGCTCGCCTCGTCCATCTCGTGCAGAAGGATGTCGATCGGCGCCTGATTGACGAACGGAACGAACCGCTCGTCGAACTCGTAGAACTCCCCTTTCCGCAACCGCACCTTCTCGAAGACGCCGCCGTCACCTCTGCTGATGACGATTTCGTCCGCACCATCCGGGTCCTGGGTTCTCTGCGCCTCCAGATACAACAACTTGGCGAAAGCCGCATTCGCCATAGCACGCCTCCCATTCACTCATGCCACACAGCCTATTACCCAGTGATAGCACACACATCCGGGCAGCGCATTTTGCTAAAAAGCCCCTCTACGGGATTCCACTGGCCGGCCTTCGTGCGGCTGCCCCGCCCGGCGGGTCGGCTGCCCGGCCGCGGAGTCAGTCCCCCGCGTCGGAGAACCTTCGCGCGAGGTCGCGATACCGGTCCGCGGCCAGCCTCCCCTGGGCCGGGCTGATGGTCGACCCGGCCATGCGGCTCAGGCGTTCGATCTCCTGCGAGAAACGCAGGTGCTCGCGCCGAGCGTGCTCGCGGCAGGCCAGGCAGGTGACACGATCCGGGCGAGCAGAGGTCATCGCGTACGGCACCCGCAGCCCGCACCCGGTGGTGACGAGGCTCGGCAGGTCACCGGCCAGGCCGAACGTGGACGCCACCACGTTGCGGACGGCCGCGTCGTCGTGGACCACCTTCGCCTGCACGTGGATGTGCGGATCGTTCCCGTCCACGAGCCCCCTGCCATGGCAACTGGACTGACCGATCACGCTCCCACCGGGCCGCATCCACGAACGACGCGGACCGAAGGAGCCGAGTTTTCACGACAGTTCCATGTACACGTCCGCGATGCAACGGCGGTTCTCGGACTCGTCCCTGCGGAGCCACGCCAGCGGCAAGGGGTGCCATATGGCGCTATGGTTGTTGTATGGCCACCAAGAAGGTGACTATCGCTCTCGACGGATCATTGGTCGAAGTCCTGGCCGGTGCCGCCGAGGAAGAAGGCATCCCGCTCTCCCGACTCGTCGCCGGAGCAGCCGAACGCGAACTTCGCCTGCGGGCCGGGCGGGCCGTCGTCCAGCAGTGGCAGGCCGAACACGGCGCTTTCATCCCGGAAGAACTTGCCGCTGCCCGCGCGGAGATGGCCGCAGCCGACGCCGAGCACCTCGGCGGCTTGGGAGCCTCGGCCGCGGGAACATCCTCTACTCGTACGACGTCGGGGTGCTGATCGATTCCATCGAAAACGACGACCGACGCATGTGGGTCCGCCACAGCCTGGCCCTCGAAGACAGCCGGGACATTCACGTCCCGTGTCGGGGAACCGCTTCGACGGCGGCCCGCCACTCCGGGGCCTTCACGTGACCGCCCTCGTCCAACCGGTCCGCAAGCTGCCTCCGCAGCCGCCCGGCGACCAACTCCGCATCAGTCATGCGCCTCTCCTCTCCAACAGGGCGAGAACTTCGCGTCGCTGGACGAAGGCGCGAGGCTAAGCCAGCGCGTCGCACACCTCGGCGGCAGTCGGCCGCTCGGCCGGAACGGGACTCAGCATCGCTTCGACGATCGCACCCAACGGCCCGGGGATGGTGACCTCCCGGTGGTGCCCCTTCGCGATCACACGGCGCTGCTCCTCCCGTTCCGCTTCCGGTGGGAACTCCACGGCCCTGAGCCCTGTCACACTGATGAAGAGACTCGCTCCCAACCCGAAGACGTCGCTCTCCCGTGTCGGCACGGCGGAACCTTGCTCGACAACACTTCGAGAGATCTCGGGGCTTTCGTACATGACAAGGCAACCGCGGAACGGGAAGTCGTAGGCTTCAGGAATGCGGCCCCCGTGCGCCAGGCCGAGGTCGATCAGGTGCGTGCGCTGATCGTCGATGATGAAGTGATGCGGCTGCACATCACCGTGAACTAAACCGGCGTCATGGAGACGGGCAAGTTCCTCCGCACACGACAGCGCCTCAGCCATGCGCGTGCCCGTGTGGCGAGTACCGTTCCGATACCCCTCCCACAACTCCCAAAGGCTTTCGCCCGCCCGCCAAGGCTGCACGCCCCAGGTCCCGTGCTCCCAATGGCCCCAGTGGATACCGTCACGTCCGAGCTGCCGGAGGATTATGGCTTCCCTTGCCGGAGCGAGCGCCGTGAATGTGTGTGTCGGGGAGGAGACGTACCCCAGCTTCACAGCGTGACGCTTCCCCTGCTCATCGGTGACACGCCAGACGGAGGAGCCACGCCGGTTCATTACCAAGCGGCTCGAACGCGGACGCAGCAAGCTCCGCAATTCTCCGGTCAGTTCATAAGGCCCCTTGCCCATGACTTCCCCCTTTCTCAGCGACGGACCGGGCCGGCCCCAACGTCGGAGGCCAGCCCCTCGTCCGTCGTCCTGCCGGGCAGTGATGTCAAGGCATCCAGCACCAGCGGGGCGGCTTCATCCCGCGTGTGCCCTCCGGTATTCGGCCCAGCTCGCCACCGATCCCACCATCTCCTGGGCCCACCCCGGGTTCCCCTGACGTTCAGCGATCTCTCGCCACATCCGCAGCGTCGCAGCGGCGAACACGTCGATCCCCCGAGGGTCAGCATGCCGCCAAGCCGGGCACCCACTGACCAGTTCTTCGGCGTCTGCCGGCCTGTGCCCGGCGCTCACGAGCTGAGAGACAAGCGTCGCTGGATCGATGAACGCCGCCCCCCGGGTGGGCCAGGACCAGTCCACCACCCACGACCGGCGGTCCCCGAGGAGGAAATTGGCGGGATGAATGTCCCCGTGAATCAAAGATTCTCCACGGAGAAGTGCCACCTCCTCGTCACTCGCAGTGAACCAGTCCCACCGATCCTCTGTCCATCCTCGCGCGACCTCGGGCAGATCGAGCGCGCCGATACGGCTGAGAGCATCCACCACCCGAGCTACATCCGCCGAGCCAGGAGAGAAGTCCGCAGGGCGACCTTCCACGTACTCAAAACCGAGTGCGATCCAGTCGTCGCCCTCCGCGGACCACAGCATGGCCGGAGAGACCGGTAGCACGAACGGATTGATGACCTGCTCACGCCTGATGGAGTCCCGGCGCCCTCCCGGCTCGTTGCGCATCGCCTTGACGAAGAAGCGGCCCTGCTCCCCGTCCACGACGGCCGCCACGTCCGAGCCGGACGCACGCGCCACAGGCTCGACCGCGCTCACGTCACCCGTGAATGGGTATACAAGTCTCCGCAGTTCGGGGACCGGGAGATGGTGCACGGCTCAGTTCCTCGGTTGGCAGGCAGCTATCGGGTGACCTACGAGATCGTCAGGCGGAAGACCGGAACGAACGGATCGCGCCCCAATGCCGCCACGGCGGAAAGAATCTTGGCCTGAGTCGCCCGGTCCAGCTTTTTGAGCTCCCTCTCGGCGGCTGAGGTGAATTCGACCTCGTAGCCGCTCACTCATCGCCCTTGGTGTGTTCGGCGAGCAGGTCGGAGAGAGAGGTGCGCGTTCCGTCGTCGGTGGGGGGCTCGCGTGCGGCGAGGCGCCGGTCGACTTCCTCCTCCGCCGCTTCGAGGTCCCGCATGGACACCACCGCTGCGATGGGTTCCCCGTTCCGGGTGATCACCGTGACGCCGCCCTCGGCCGAGCGCGTCAGCACAGGGCCGAGAGCGGCGGGGAGTTCGGATTCGTCGACGCGGTCGGGCAGATCGCCTGGTTCGCTCATGCCGGTCACCGTAGCGGGAGGGGTGGGCCGCGTTGTTCGTCAGAACGGTCGGCGGCGGGCGATGCGGGGGTCGGTGCGGCGGGCGGCCCACAGGATCGTGGACGGGTGCAGCGTCATGCTCTCGCCCGAAGTGAAGTGCAGGCGTTTGGCACCGCGATGCATGCTCGTGAGGTCGCTGATCACGAAGACCTGGCCGCCGATCATGAGCTGGTCGCCACGGCGAACGGTGGCGGCGTTGACCTCCACGGCCACCTGAACACCGGGCGGCCTCATCGCGCCACCACCGCGAGCGTCACAGCCAGCACGAGCGCACACCCCGTGACGGCCTGCGCGACCACCTCGACCCGGCGAGCGCCGGGAACGTGCCGCTCATCTCGTTTCCGACTCATGTTCTTATCGCCCTTCCAAATGGTCACGAACCGCCGCCGCAAGACGCTCCGCCTCCCGCAGCAACGCCGCCGTCCGCTCAGCAATCGTCTCCGAAGGGTCCACCAACTCCCGCTCAGCGGCGCCCTGTTCGAGGTCCGCCTCGCCGGAGGGCTCAGGTTGTGGGGTGGTCATCTCGTCACCTGCCGATCAGTTGCTTGCCTTCCCTTGGCGGGCCGCACCCCCCGCACCGCCCGTGATCAGACAACACCGCTGGGCTACGATCGAGAATGGTTGACTGAAGACCTCTCAACTCGAATGACTGCCCGAATCGGTAACTTGGCAGGTGACAGCATGGATCAGGTGACACCCGAGCAGCAGTTGAGCGCCAATACTCACTTCGGCGTCGAAGTGAAGGCCGCTCGGGACAGCCGGAAGCAGACGCAGCGGCACTTGGCCAGCGGGACGGGCTACTCGGTCGCGTACGTCAGCAAAGTGGAGAACGGCGTCCTGATGCCATCAGCACGCTTCGCCGAGCGTTGCGACCTCGTCTTCGGCACCGGAGGACTGTTCACACGACTGCGGCAGAGAATCAGCGAGACAGAAGCGCCGTCCTGGGCCGTCACCTACCTGAAGCTCGAAGCGAAGGCCGAGCGCGTCCTGGATTGGTCGGTGCACTGCCTCAACGGCCTTTTGCAGACGGAAGATTATGCTCGCGCCATCTTGCGAGCGGGTAATCCGCATCAGGATGCCGCCACGATCGACGCCATGGTGACGAACAGGATGCGCAGATACCCGGATGCTTTCGAGTCCGCCCCCAAGGCAAGGCTGTGGGCTGTCATTTATGAGGCATGCATCAGATCTCGCGTCGGCGGAGACGGGGTGATGGCCGGCCAACTCGATCACTTGATCACCCTGGCGCAAAAACCGGAAATCGACCTCCAAATCATGCCGTTCGCCGGTGGTGCGGCCGCATCCCACGCTTCCGCGTTCTCCCTCATGACCTTTACAGATGACACACCCACCGCGTTGTGGACGGACGGGCCGGTGGGCGGTCGGCTCTACCAACATGGTGCGACCGCGAGAACTGTGGCCGAAATGCACGAGAGGTTGCGCGCCCACGCCGTCTCTCCTGAAGAATCACTGGACCTTATGCGAAAGATCTCAGAGGAACACCGATGACTGCGCACTACACCGCACCGGACACCAAGTGGGTCAGCAGCTCCCACAGCATCAACGGCGGGGCGTGCGTCGAGTGGGCGCCGGGGGTGGTCGTGGGGGGTGGTGCGGTGCCGGTTCGGGACAGCAAGGTGCCCGCCGGGCCCGTGCTGACCTTCGCGCCCGCCGCCTGGCAGACATTCGTCGCCGCGCTCGACGACCGCCGCGCCTGACCGTTCGGGCCGCCGGGCCTTCAAGCTGGCGTGATGCCGAGCACACCCGATCGGCCGGGCCGCAGGTCCGGCCGGTCGGGGCGGGGGGCACCCGCCGGAGAAAACCTGTGCCGGCGGAGGTAGAGAGGTAGGCTTGCCGGAGTCACTGTCCTCCGCGCGGAGCGGCGGGCGGTGTGCGAACTCCTCGGGGCCCTGGTGCCGTACGGCACCAGGGCCCCGGACGCGTGACCGACCTGAGGTGTGAATGACCGCGGAGAACCCCTACGACCGCCTCGACGACGACGACTACCCCGCCTACACCATGGGCCGCGCCGCCGAGATAGTCGGTACCACCCCTGGTTTTCTGCGGGCCCTGGGCGCGGCGCGCCTGATCACGCCGCTGCGTTCCGAGGGCGGCCACCGGCGCTACTCGCGCTACCAGCTGCGGATCGCCGCGCGCGCCCGCGAGCTGGTGGACCAGGGCACGCCCGTCGAGGCCGCCTGCCGCATCATCATCCTTGAGGACCAGCTCGAAGAGGCCCAGCGGATCAACGAGGAGCTGCGCCGCTCGGCCGCGCGGGACCGGCCGGGGGCCGATGCCTGAGCCGCTGGGCGGCGTCCGGCGGTGCCGGGCCCGGCACCGATGCTCACGTGAGAGAGCCGCTTTTTCTGCGATCGCGACGTGAGATTGAGGGCCCGGGCGCGATGACGATATCTGGTGCGGGTGGGCGCGGGCAATTTTTGCCCGCGCGCCTCCCGCTTCCCCGTGCTACTGTCGATCTCAGTTGCAGTTGTGGTTCCCAGAGCTTCAAGTGCACCCGCCGGCGCTTCTGCCGCTGGGGGCACTTTTTCTTTTCCGGTCATTTTCCGGGCAGGGCAATCATCACGGCGACACGGGCTCGCACGGTGTGGGCCCGGAGCATGCCCCAAGGAGTAATGACATGGCTTCCGGTACCGTCAAGTGGTTCAATTCGGAAAAGGGCTTCGGCTTCATCGAGCAGGACGGTGGCGGCCCCGACGTGTTCGCCCACTACTCGAACATCGCCGGCCAGGGCTTCCGTGAGCTGCTCGAAGGCCAGAAGGTGACCTTCGACATCGCGCAGGGCCAGAAGGGCCCGACGGCCGAGAACATCGTTGCCGCCTGACACAGCGCACAGCACGAGCTGGGGCCCGCACCTCGGGGTACGGGCCCCAGCTCGTTGCATGGGGCGGCACGGTGCCGCCCCGCTTCCCGGGCGCTCTCGGCCGCGGCGTCCCGCGCCGCCCTCCGCCGCCGCCCGGCACATCTTCCGGCTCCGGAGACCGACTCCGTATGAGCCCGCCGACCGCGGTCGCGAAACGCCGCTCGGCCCGTTTTCTCTTCTGTTTTCATTTCGGCTCGTTCTCGCGATGTCCCACGCGGCTCTCCTGCCGCGGGAATGCCTTGATACGCGCCGCATCGAGGAAGGTTCTGCATGAGGAACCGCACACGCACGAACGACCGATACTCCCGCTCGCGTTCCGGCCGCGCCGAGGGTGCGGGCGGGAACAGCCGTTTCCGTTCCCCCGCCGCCGGCCGTTCCAGTGGTCCGGCGCGGCGGCAGGCGCCGCTCCAGGGCGAGTTCGCGCTGCCGAAGACCATCACTCCGGCGCTGCCCGCCGTCGAGGCGTTCTCCGAGCTCGACCTGCCGAAGCCGCTGCTCGCCGCGCTGGCCGCCGAGGGGGTGAGCGTGCCGTTCCCGATCCAGGCGGCGACGCTGCCCAACACCCTCGCGGGCCGGGACGCGCTCGGCCGGGGCCGGACGGGTTCCGGCAAGACGCTGGCCTTCGGCCTCGCGCTGCTCGCGCGCACCGCCGGGCAGCGCGCCGAGCCGAGGCAGCCGCTCGGGATGGTGCTCGTGCCCACCCGTGAGCTCGCGCAGCAGGTCACGGACGCGCTCACCCCGTACGCGCGCTCCGTGCGGCTGCGGCTGGCCACGGTCGTCGGCGGGATGCCGATCGGCCGGCAGGCCGCCGCGCTGCGCAACGGCGCCGAGATCGTCGTCGCGACGCCTGGCCGGCTGAAGGACCTCATCGACCGCGGCGACTGCCGGCTCAACCAGGTGGCCATCAGCGTGCTGGACGAGGCCGACCAGATGGCCGACATGGGCTTCACGCGGCAGGTCACCGTGCTGCTCGACCAGGTGCGGCCCGAGGGCCAGCGGCTGCTGTTCTCCGCGACGCTCGACCGGAACGTCGACATGCTCGTGCGCCGCTACCTGACCGACCCCGTCGTGCACTCCGTGGACCCCTCGGCGCACGCGGTCACCACGATGGAGCACCACGTGCTGCACGTGGACGCGGCGGACAAGCAGGCCACGACCACCGAGATCGCGGCGCGCGAGGGCCGCGTGATCATGTTCATCGACCGCAAGCACGCGGCCGACCGGCTCGCCAAGCACCTGCTGAGCAACGGGGTGCGCGCCGCGGCGCTGCACGGCGGGAAGTCGCAGCCGCAGCGCACCAAGACGCTGGCCCGGTTCAAGGACGGGCAGGTCACGGTGCTGGTGGCGACGAACGTGGCGGCGCGCGGCATCCACATCGACAACCTCGACCTCGTCGTGAACGTCGACCCGCCCACCGACCACAAGGACTACCTGCACCGGGGCGGGCGCACGGCTCGGGCCGGCGAGTCGGGGCGCGTGGTCACCCTGGTCACGCCGGACCAGCGCCGCGACATGGCGCGGCTGATGTCCGCGGCGGGCATCGCCCCGCAGACCACGCGGGTGCGCGCCGGTGACGCCGAGCTGCGCCGCATCACCGGGGCGCAGGCGCCCTCCGGGGTTCCCGTCACGATCACGGTGCCCGCGGAGGCGCCGCCCCGGCCGCGCGGTGCGGCGCCCCGCGGTCGGCGCGGCGGGAGCCGTTCCGGTGCGGCACGCCGTTCCGGCTCGGGCTCGGGCCGGCGGTCGTCGTTCGCCGGTTCCGCGCGGGTCGACGCGGCCTGAACCACCCTCTGATCAGCACCTGTTGGCCCCGGTCGGCGCATGCCGGCCGGGGCCGGCGCGTGCCCGGGCGCGGCGGCCGGGCGTTCCTGCCTGCCGCGCCCGGGACCCCTCCCGGACGCGCGGCCTAGGGTCGCGGCCGATCCCGGTTCCGTGACCCGGTCCGCACCGCGCGCCCGGGTCCCGGCCGGTTTCGCGAACGGTCCCGGACGACGGGGCCGACGAGGCGAACAAGGAGGACTCGGTGAGGGGAACACCCCCGGTTCGTTCCGCACCGCGCCGGCGCGCCCGGCTGCCGTGGGCGGGCGCCGCGCTGGCGGCGGTCGTCGCGGCGCTGCTCGCGCCGACGCCCGCGCACGCCGCGCCCGTGCAGATCACTCCGGACGGCGACGCGGTCACGGCGAGCACCAGCGACGAGAACGTGCCCGCGAACGCCGTCGACGACAACTACCGCACCCGCTGGTCGGGCGAGGGCGACGGCGCCTGGCTCGAACTCGACCTCGGCGCGTCCATGACCGTCACCCACATGAAGCTCGCCGTGCACAACGGCACCGAGCGCCGCAACGTGTTCGAGCTCCAGTACTGGACCGGCTCGCGCTGGGTGACCGTGCACGACGGCGAGACCAGCGGGGAGACGACGGGACTTGAGACGTTCAGGTTCGACCCCGTGCAGACGTCCAAGGTCCGCTACCTGGGGCACGGTTACGAGGGCGACGGCGAGGGCGACTGGAACAGCCTGACCGAGGTCGAGGTCTGGGGCACCCCGGGCGGCGACGACGGCGGGGACGACGGTGGGGACGACGGCGGCGACGCGGAGTTCCCGTCCGACGTGCTCGACCTGAGCGACTGGAAGGTCACCCTGCCCATCGGGGACGACGGGGACCCCACGGAGATCTTCCAGCCCGACCTCGACGAGTACGTGCACGACGAGTTCTTCCGGGTCAGCGACTCCGGGGACGCGGTCCGCTTCCGCGCGCCCGTGAACGGCGTCACGACCGGCGGTTCCAGCTACCCGCGTTCGGAGCTGCGGGAGATGGAGCCGGGCGGCGGCGACGAGACCGAGTGGTCCTCGACGTCCGGCACGCACACCATGACGGTGCGGGAGGCGTTCACCCACCTGCCCGAGGACAAGCCGCACGTCGTGGGCGCGCAGATCCACGGCGGCGACGACGACGTGACCGTGATCCGCCTCGAAGGCTCGGAACTGTGGATCACCGAGGGCGACGAGAGCAACCACCACCTGATCACCGACGACTACGAACTCGGCACGGTCTTCGAGGTGCGGTACGTCGTCAGCGACGGCGAGATCGACATCTACTACAACGGTGATCTCGAAACGACCATCGAGCACCGCGATTCGAGCAACTACTTCAAGGCCGGGGCCTACACGCAGGCCAACTGCGGCAACTCCTCGCCGTGCAGCGACGACAACTACGGCGAGGTCGAGATCTACGACGTCGCCGTGACCCACGGCAGCGGCGATGGCGGCGGTGACGACGGCGACAACGGCGGCGGTGACGGCTCCGACAGCACGCAGGCGGCCGTTCGGCACGGCTGGGGCACGCCGTTGGCGATCTCGGACGAGTTCGACTACACCGGCCCGGTCGACCCGGAGAAGTGGGCGGTGCCCTCGGGCACCGTGGGCGGCACCCAGGGCTGCTGGGAGGGCCACGACGGCAACGGCCGCAGGTGCGCCAAGAACAGCGTCGTCGAGGACGGCATCATGACGATGACCGGCGAGGCCAACGGCGACTCCGGGTGGCTCAGGCAGCGCCTCGACACGCAGTACGGGCGGTGGGAGATCCGGTCGCGCTCGCAGAACACCGGGTCGAGCGGCGGGCTCTACCACCCGCTGCACCTGATCTGGCCCACCGAGGGCAACCGGCTGGAGAACGGCGAGTACGACTGGGTCGAGTACTCGAACCCGGACGCGCAGTGCCTCACCGCGTTCCTGCACTACCCGCAGAGCCCGACGGACGAGAAGGAACGCCGGGACCTGTGCCCGTTGGACATGACGGAGTGGCACAACTTCGCGTTCGAGTGGACGCCGGACGCGCTGGTCGGCTACGTCGACGGCGAGGAGTGGTTCCGGGTCGCGGACGGCGCGAACGACGAGCGCGGCGACATCCAGGACATGCCCTCGGGGCACCTGAACATCCAGCTCGACAACTTCACCGGCGACGGCGGCCTGCGCCCCGCCGAGTTCCAGGTCGACTGGGTCCGCGTCTACGAGTGACCGGGCGGTAGCCCGGACGGAACGCCCCCCGGGGGCCGGGTTCGTGCCCGGCCCCCGGGGCTCGCCCGGGTGAGCCGGTGCGGAACGGGGCCGGGGCGCGGGGGCTGACGTGGCGGTGCCCCCGGCCACGCGGGGCGTGGGCGGGGGCACCGTACCTCGTGCGAGGCGGGGACGCTCCTTCAGATGTCAGTCGGTGGCGATGGCGTTGAGGATGTTCATCCGGCCCGCCCGGAAGGCGGGGACCAGCGCGGCCAGCAGGCCGACCACGGCGGAGCCGATGAAGACGCCGATGATCGTGCCCCACGGGATTTCGAGCACCGGCATGCCCTCAAGCGCGAGCAGCTGCTGGCCCGCCGCGCCCCAGGCCATGCCGATCCCGAGCCCGAGCAGCGCGCCGAACAGGGCGATGACGACCGACTCCAGCCGGATCATGCGCCGCAGCTGCCGCCGGGAGAGGCCGATGGCGCGCATGAGGCCGATCTCGCGGGTGCGTTCGACCACGGCGAGCGCCAGGGTGTTCACCACGCCGAGGATCGCCACGATGATCGCGAGCGCCAGCAGGCCGTACACCATGTTGAGGAGCTGGCCGACCTGGCTCTGCACGAGTTCCTTGAACTCGGCCTGGTCGCGGACGTCGACCTGCGGGTAGGGCTCCATGGCGGCTTCGAGGGCCGCGCGGGTCTCCTCCTCCGTGCCCTCCTCGGCGGAGGCGAACAGCGTCCACGGCAGCGGCATGGCCTCCGCCGGGAGGTAGGTCTCCACCGTGTCGGTGCCCACGAACCACGTGCCGGCGATCGCGCTGCCGGTGTTGATGATCGCGCGGACTTCGAGCTCGCCGCTCTCGCCGTCCTCGAACGCGACGGTGAGCCGGTCCCCGACGCCGACGCCGTTCTCCTCGGCCCAGTCGGAGGCGATCGTCATGCCGCCCTGCTCGAACGCGGCGGCCACGTCGCCCTCGGCGACGTCGAGCGCCATCTCGTTGACGAAGCTCGCGGGCGAGGCGGCCAGGTTCCGCTCCTCCGTGGTGCCGTCGGGGGCGGTGACGTCCGCCATGACCGACAGGGCCGGGGTGACGCTGGCCAGGCCGTCGACGCCCTCGGCCGCCTCCACGATCTGCGGCGGGAGCTGGGTGAAGTTGCTCGTCTGGATGATGTAGTCGGAGCCGAGCGACTCGTCTATCTCGTCGGTGGCCGAGGCCACCATCGAGGAGCCGACCACGGAAAGACCCGCGACCAGCGCGAGGCCGATCATCAGCGCCGACGCGGTCGCGCCGGTGCGGCGCGGGTTGCGCAGCGCGTTGCGTTCGGCCAGGCGGCCGACCGGGCCGAAGCCGCGCAGCAGCACCGCGCTGAGCCCGCGCACGACGAGGCCCACGAGCGCGGGGCCGACCAGGATCAGGCCGAGCAGGCTGAACAGCACGCCCAGCGCCAGGAACCCGGCGCCGTCCGCCGCCTCGTCCACCGAGGCCGTCGCGGCCAGCAGGCCGAGGCCGGCCAGCGTGAGCACGGCGCCGAGCACCGCGCGCACCCGGCCCGCCCTGACGTCGCCCGGCATGCCCGCGTCGCGCAGCGCGGCCATGGGGCTGATCTTCCCGGCCCTGCGGGCGGGGATGTAGGCCGCGAGCAGCGTCACCGCGACGCCCAGGACGATGCCGATGACGGGCACCGACCAGGCGATGGTCAGGTCCTCGGTGCTCAGGTTCATGCCGAACGCGCTCATCAGCGCCATCAGGCCGACCGCGAGGCCGACGCCGACGCCGAAGCCCACGACCGAGCCGACCACGCCGAGCAGCAGCGCCTCGATCAGCACGGAGCGGTTCACCTGGCGGCGGCTGGACCCGATGGCCCGCATGAGGCCGATCTCGCGGGTGCGCTGCGCGACGAGCATCGAGAAGGTGTTGACGATGAGGAAGATACCGACCAGCAGCGCGATGCCGGCGAAGCCGAGCAGCACGTACTGGAGGATCGACAGCACCTGGCCGATCTCGTCCTGGTTCTCCTCGATGTACTCGTCCGCCGTCTGCAACTTGTACGCGTCCGCGCCGACGGCCTGGGCGACGGCGTCGCGCAGCGCCTCGTCGCTCAGGCTGCCGTCGGAGTCGACGTAGATCTCGGTGAACCCGTCCGCGCCGCCGAGCAGCATCTCCCGCGCGGTGGGCAGGTCGGTGTGGAAGAGGGCGGCGCCCGGGTTGGTGACCGTGAACTCGGCGATGCCGGTGATGGTCATCTCGTAGTCGCCGAACACGGTCAGCAGCCGGATCGTGTCCCCGACCGCCAGGTCGTTGTTGTCGGCGGTGTCGGAGTCGACGAGGGCCTGGCCCGAGCCCTGCGGCGCGTCGCCCTCGACCAGTTCCATGGTCCGCTCTTCGATCTCGGACCAGTTGGCGACGAGGGTGGGGGCGCCGGTGGCCGGGCCGAGGTTCTCGTTGTCCGCGCCGATGGCGGTGGCGCCGGTGGAGTACAGGGTGCCGGTGGCGCTTTCGACGCCCTCGACGGCGGCCACCTCGTCGGCGACGCTGCCCGGCACGGTCTCGGGGACGCCGTTGGCGGGCGCGGCGTCGAAGGTGCTCTCGCCCTCCTCCTCGGCCGGGGCGATCATGACGTTGGACGCGGCGTCGCTGAACAGCTTGTCGAACGTCGTGTTCATGGTGGCGGTGAACACCAGCGTGCCGCACACGAACGCCACCGACAGCACGACGGCCATCGCGGACAGCACCATGCGCCACTTGTGCGCGAAGAAGCTGCGCAGGGAGGTCTTCAGGACGGTCACGACGTGCGCCCCTGGGCGTCGAAGCCCCGCATGCGGTCGAGGACGCGGTCGGCGGTGGGCTCGCGCATCTCGTCGACGATGCGGCCGTCCGCGAGGAAGACGATGCGGTCGGCGTAGGCGGCGGCGACCGGGTCGTGGGTGACCATGACGATGGTCTGGCCGAGGTCGTCGACGGAACGGCGCAGGAAGCCGAGCACTTCGGCGCCCGCGCGGGAGTCGAGGTTCCCCGTGGGCTCGTCGCCGAAGATGATGTCGGGCCTGGCGGCCAGCGCGCGGGCGACCGCCACGCGCTGCTGCTGCCCGCCGGAGAGCTCGTTCGGCCGGTGCTTGAGGCGTTCGCCCAGGCCGACGGTGGCCACGACGCGCTCCAGCCACTCCTTGTCGGCCTTGCGGCCGGCGATGTCCATCGGCAGCGTGATGTTCTCGATCGCGCTGAGCGTCGGCAGCAGGTTGAACGCCTGGAAGATGAAGCCGATGTGGTCGCGCCGCAGCTGCGTCAGCTTCTTGTCCTTCAGGCCGGTGATCTCCGTGTCACCCACCCAGATGCGGCCGGAGGAGACGGTGTCGAGACCGGCCAGGCAGTGCATCAGCGTCGACTTGCCGGACCCGGAGGGGCCCATGATCGCGGTGAAGACGCCCTTCTCGATGTCGACGCTGACGTTGTCGAGGGCGAGCACCTGGGTCTCGCCCGAGCCGTACGCCTTCACGACGCCCTCGGCCCGCGCGGCAACCGCTGAGTGGCCTCCGCTTCCCCCGGTCGTCGGAACCTCTACAGCGGTTGTCACGTTGCACTCCTATCGAGAACAGGTCTCGGCATCACGTTCGGAAACATCCTGGTGTCAGCAGACTAGAGACAGCCTGGCGCGACCTCGTCGCCCCAGGGGACGAGCCGCTCCTCGGCGGAAAGTCGCACGCGCCCCCTAGGGGACGCGACACGAGGATGAGCCATGCCGTAGGGGTAGGGGCAAACGGGTTTCCGGTCCTGGCCGGCGGGGGCCGCCGACCGGCTCGTCAATCCGCAGGCAGACGGTACTCTTGCCTCTCCGCGTGGGACCACCGTGCCCCGATCCACCCCCCAGCACGCTCAGGGACGTCCACGTTCCGCCGAAGGGATGCAGGCGATGGGAAGCGCTGTGCCACGTGCCGTCGTACTCGCGGACTCCGACAGCCGGTGGCGGTGGGCCGCGCTCGTCGCCCGGCAGCTCGCCCCCAAGCACGCGCTCGACGCCCGGTTCCTCGCCTCGGCCACCACCCCGTCGGAACGGCAGATCGCGGAGGTCGGGATCGTGCCCGACACCAGCCGGGTCGTCACCCACGCGGAGCTGATCGACGACCCGTCCCTCGCGGAGGCCGAGCTGCTGGTGCTCGGCACGACCGGCGGCACCGCGCTCGCCCTCATCCACAGCCTGGGGATGGCGTGGGAGGCCGCGAGCCGCAGGCCCGTGGTCGTGACCGGATACGTCGGCGTCGTGTACGAGAACGTCGTCGACGGGCTGCTGCTCCGGGTCGGCTCCGACATCGTCCTGGCCAACAGCCCGCACGACGCGAAACGTTTCCGCGAGGTCTACCGCGGCGTCGGCGCCGACCCCTACAGCGTGGTCGAGGCCGGGCTGCCGTTCCTCGGCGGGCAGCGCCACGACCCGGCCGCCGCAGGCCGCGACCGGCCGTTCACCGTGTGCTTCGCCGTGCAGCCGACCGTGCCCGCCGGGCGGGCCGCGCGCCTCGGCCTGCTCGACAAGCTCCAGCGGCACGCCAGGCGGCACCCCGACCGCGAGGTACTGCTGAAGCTGCGCGCCCGCGCGGGCGAGACCGCGACGCGCCTGGAACGGCACCCGTACCAGGCGCTGTTCGAGGAGCTGCCCGACCCGCCGGAGAACCTGAAGGCCGTGCACGGCGACATGGCGGAAGTCCTCGACCGCACCGACCTGCTGGTCACCATCAGCTCGACCGCGGCCATGGAGGCCATCCACCGCGGCATACCCACCGCCATCCTCACCGACTACGGCGTGCGCGAGGCGCACGGCAACCACTTCTTCGTCGCCTCGGGCGCGCTCGCCTCGTTCGCGCAACTGGACGAGGGCCTGGTGCCGCGCGCCGACCACGCGTGGGCCGCCGAGCACGGCATCGGCAGGCGCGACCCGTTCGCCGCCGCGCGCGACCGGTTCGACCAGCTGCGGGACCGCGTGACGCCGCTGCCGCGCATGCGCCCCTACTACACGCCGGGCAACGCGTCCGACTACCTGGAGACGCTGCTCGGCCGGCACGGCATCGGCCTGAGCGGACGGCCGCTGCCCAGCGGTTCCGCCGCGAACCCGACCGCGATGCGCAAGCTGATCCAGCGCGGCGCCGGCGGCCTGTACCGGGTGGGGCGCAAGCGGGTCGCGCCGGTCATCCGCCGCCTCGCGCAGGGCTGACAAGGCGCACGCGCAGTGCTGACAGCGCCCGGTGCGGCTGCATAAGATCGACCGACCTACCGGAACGCCCACGGGAGTGGCCCAGTGAAGCGCCGCCGCACGTCCGCACTGTCCGTCTCCGCCGCCGCCCTCGCCGTCGTCGCGGCCCCCCTGCTGACCGGCTGCTCCACCGACGCCCACCCCGGTGCCGCGGCCGTCGTCGGCGGCGAGCGGATCTCCGTCGCCACCGTCCAGGCCGAGGTGGAGACCGTTCGCGACGCCCAGCGCGCCCAGCCGCAGGGCGACCAGCTGGTGTCGTCGACGCCAGGACTCACCCGCGACACGGTCGAGTTCCTCGTGTACGCCCAGGTGCTCGAACACGCGGCGCGCGAGGCCGGCGTCGAGGTCACCCGCCGCGACGTGCAGACGGCCAGGGCCCAGACCGAGCAGAGCATCGGCGGGCCCGACGCGCTCGCCCAGGCCGCGTTGATGCCGCAGGGCGGCACGCCCATGGCGGGCGACGAGCAGATCGACCGCATGCTGCGCATCCAGCTGCTGTTCCAGGGCCTCGGGCAGGAGCTGGGCGTCGCGCCGGACGCCGGTGGCGTGCAGCAGCTCGCCGCGTACCTCGCGGAGACCGCGGACGAGGTCGGCGTCGAGGTGAACCCGCGCTACGGCGAGTGGGACGCCGAGGGCGTCGTGCTGGCCGACGCGCCCGCGCCCTGGCTGAACGCGGGCGGCGCGGACGAGCAGGAGCAGCCCGTTACGCTCGACGGGTGACCGACGGCCGCATCGTTCTCCTCACCACGACCGCCCGGGTGGCGCCGGGACTGCTGTCCTACGCCGCCTGGCAGGCGCTGCACGGCGCCGACCGCGTCCTGTGCCGCGCATCCGCCCACCCGCAGCTGCCCTACCTCGCCGAGGCCGGCGTGACGGTGGAGACGGGGGCGCCCGAACTGGCGGACGCGCCCGCGCTGATCGGCGCGTGCGCCGGGGGCCGCACCGTGGTGGTGCTCGCGGCGGCCGACGGCGAGCCGGACCTGACCCGCGGCCTCGCGCTGCTCGCCGGTTCGGGGCGCGCGAACGGCATGCCGGAACTGGAGCTGCTGCCCGGCTCCTACGACCTGCCGGGCGCGCGGCTGCTCGACCTCGTCGGCGTGATGGACCGCATCCGCGCCGTGTGCCCGTGGGCCTCGACGCGCACCGCGGCCGATCTCGCCAGGTACGGGCTTGAGGAGGTCTACGAGCTGGTCGAGGCGATCGAGACCGGCGACCGCGCGGAGCTGCGCGAGGAACTGGGCGATGTGCTGCTCCAGGTCGTCTTCCACGCCGTCATCGCGCGGGACGACCCGGAGCAGCCGTTCGACATCGACGACGTGGCGGACACCATCGTCGCCAAGCTGATCCGCCGCCACCCGCACGTCTTCGGCGACGAGCACGCCGAGACGGCGGAGGACGTCAAGGCGCTGTGGCTGCGCGAGAAGGCCGCGGAAAAGCGGCGCGCGTCCGTGACCGAGGGCGTTCCGCTGGGGCAGCCGGGCCTCGCGCTGGCCGCGAAGCTGGCCGCGCGGGCCCGCACGGCCGGGCTCGACGCGCCGCTGCCCGGCGGGGCGGACGCGCCGGGGCCGGCCGGTGACTTCGGCACGCGGCTGCTCGCGCTCGCCGTCGAGGCCGAGGCGGCAGGCGTCGACCCGGAGGCGGCGCTGCGCGCCGCGGCCCGCGCCTACCGCGAGGCGATCCGCGCGGCGGAGCGGGCGGGGGGCCCGGCGGGCGGCTGAGGCGCGGCGGGTCCGGCGGGCGGCTGAGGCGCGGCGCCGGGCCGGTGATCGCCCGCGCACCGCGAACGACAGCGCGAACGGCTCCGCGACCGCCGCCTCAATCGGCGGCGCGGACGGCGATACCGGGGTAGGCCAGTACCAGACCTGACGCGTCGTAGACCAGGCGGCAGGCGAAGTCGAAGGCCGGAGCCGTGTAGTCGAACCGCTGGTGGGAACCCTCGTCCTGCACCCGGGCGTACGACTGCGCCAGCCGCTCGACGGCCGGGTCGAGGACGCGGACGTACGCCGCCGGGGCCTCCGCCCGCGCGCCGACGGGCAGGCCGAGGCGGTGCACCGGCAGCGCGTTGGTCAACGCCGAGGACTCCAGATCGATGTCCAGGCATCCGTCCAGGTGCGGTGCGACCGCGCCGTCCACGTGCCAGCGACCCGTGCCGTCGGCCTCGACCACCGTCGAACGCGCCGCGTTCGCCTCCGACCGCGACGTGACGCGCGCCCGTCGCGTCCTCCAGGCGGCGTCGAGGGTGATCGCGTAATCGACGATCCAGTGCCGGCCGTCCTCCGCGGCGGCGGTCGAGCCCTCGATGTCGTAGCCTCCGTCGCGGCGCGGGAGGAAGAACGCCACCTCGAACCCTGACCGCGCGTCCTGATGCGCCCAGGCCACCGACCGGGGCGGGGGGAGGAATGCCATGTTGTCATCCTCCCACCGGCCCCGGGACGCCCGGCGGAACGGCCGCGACCGGACAGGCGATCGGCGGGGGCGCGGCATGTGCCCGCGTTGCCCCGGCCGTTCCGCCCCGCGCCGTTCCGCCCGTGCCGTTCCGCCCCGGCCGGAGGCGGGAACGGCACGGGGCGGGCCGGGTCAGTAGCCCTCGGGCGGCAGCAGGCGGTGCGGGGCCGCGCCGGTGAGCAGGGTGGTCAGGCCGCTGAGCACGTCGGGACCCAGGTACCAGTCGCCGGTGTGGTCCACCGCGTACGTCCGGCCCTCCATGTCGATCGCGAGGAGCGCGGTGCCGCCGCCCTCCTCGCCCAGCGGGCTCAGCCGCGTGTCGAGCGCGCGGCCGAGGTCGCCGAGTGTGCGGGCCCAGTGCAGGCCGCGCAGCGGGTCGACGACCACCGTCGTGGCCGCGAACTCCCGCCCGGGGCCCACCGGGTGCAGCCGCAGCGCGCCCAGTTCCGCCCAGGCCTCGAACGCCGCCGGGAACAGGCTGTGCGGGTGGCCCTGCGGAGAGCGGTGGGCGCTGAGCACGTCCGCCCAGCCCTCCGCCCGCACCGCGTGTCTTCGGCCCGGCTCCCAGCCGGCCGCGGCCAGCGCCTCGTCGACCGACCCCGGCGAACGGGCGCCGGGCGGCGCGGCGTCGGGGACCCTGGGATCGCCGGGCCCGTTCTGCGGGGCGCCCGAGCTGATGCTGCGCACGCCGAACCGCGCGAGCAGCGCGGTGCAGGACCGGCAGTGCGGCGCGTACTCGCCGTGCTGCGGGTCGCCGTCCTCGCGGATGTGCCGCGTGGTGATGCCCGCGTCGTGCAGGGCGGCACGCGCCTCCTCCAGCGTGTGCGCGCCCGCCTCGACCAGGCAGCGCGACAGCAGGGCGGGCTCGGGGCAGCGCCCGAGGTGGCGCTCGCGCTGTGCGGCGCCGAGGCCGCCGAGGATCTCCGCGACCAGCGGGTGCAGGTCGGGAACGGCGGGATTGCGGCTCGCCGTACCGGTCAGTGCCTGGGAGCGGGCAGGCAGGGACAGGGCAGCCGCTGTGGTCGGCAGGATGCCGTCGCGGCGGTGCAGGAGCACGGGAGGCGCCGCTCCGGGGCCGCGTCGCGGGCCGGGATCGCCAGGCGGCGGGCCGTGGGTATCCGATATCACGTGGACGATCGTGCCACCGTCATCGTCAGCCCATAGGCTGTGCGCCAACAGCGTGACGTGACAGCAGGGGGCGTACCGCCATGACGACAGGTCGGCTCGGACAGCAGGCCGCGCCACCGAACAGGGCCTATGCCGGGCAGACCGTGCAGTTCCCCGACCCGGTGCGGGCGGCTCGTTATCCGCAGGGCGTCCGGGTCGACGCGAACGGCTACCCCGACTTCTCGCCGTACGCGAGAGCGGCGGCCGAGATCGCGGAACCCCCCGAGGGCTTCGGCGTGGACGAGCTGCGGCTGACGGACTACGTGTCCGCGAACGCCGCACTGCACGCGGCGGGGCACGAGCTGTGGGCCGCGCTGTCCCCGGTGGCGACGCCGCACGGCTGGACGTGGCACCACGTGGCCGGGACGAGGCGTCTCGAACTGGTGCCCGCCGAGGTCAAGGCGCTGCTGCGGCACCACGGCGGCCTGTCCACGACGCGGGCCGACCGGACCAAGCGCGGCACCCGGCCGCTGGCCGAGACCAGGCCGGTGCACTTCGCGGTGCCGCACACCGACGCGGTGCCGGAGGAACGCCTCGGCGCGGCGGAGGACCGGCTCGGCTACCGGCTGCCCGAGGCGTACCGGTCGTTCCTCAAGGCGGGCGGCGGCTGCGCCCCGGTGGGCGTCGCGCTGGACGCGGACCTCGGCCTGCTGGTCGACCAGCCGTTCTTCACGCTGCGCGAGGAGGCCGCGGTCAACGACCTCGTCTACATCAACAAGTGCCTGCGCGACCACCTGACGAAGGACTTCCTCGCCGTCGCGTTCGTGCAGGGCGGCATCCTCGCGGTGCGGGTGAAGGGCGAGGGCGCCGGCTCGGTCTGGCTGTGCCCGTCCGACGACTTCAGGGACCGGGACGGGCTGACCGTGGCGCAGCGCGTCGACGAGCTGCTGCTGCCGTGCGGCGCCGACTTCGACGACTTCCTGCTGCGGCTCGCGGGCAATCCGCCGGAGTTGACGACCGTGGCCGATCTGATGGTGGACGGCGGGTTCGCGCACGCCGTTCCGGTGGAGGGGTGAGCACGTGGTCACGTTCGCACAGGCGCAGGACCGCGCCGAGCGGTGGGTGAACGCCCCTGGCGCGCCCGGGCCGCGCCGGGAGGTGCGGGTGCGGGAGTTCGACCTGGGGTTCGTCGCCTGGGCCGAGGACCCGGACGGCGGTGCCGTCGGCGGGACGAAGCTGGTGATCGCCAGGGACAGCGGCGACACGACGCTGTGGCCCGCGCTTCCGGTGGGCGACGTGATCCGCTGCTACGAGGAGGAGTACGGCCGCGCGGGCGGCGCGGCCCCCGCGCCCGAGCCCTCGGCCGACCTGCACGCGACCTCGTTCCTGCTGACGCCGCCGCAGTGGCTCCAGGACGCGGCCGACCGGGCGGGCCTGCCCGGCGGCGGGGACGCGCCGGCCGCGCCGCCCGGGGACGGTCCTGAGCCGCTGGGGAACGCCCCGGAAGCGCCCGGGAGCGCACCCGAACCGCCGGAGAACGCACCCGAACTACCCGGCAACGCGCCCGAATCGCCCGGCAACGGTCCAGAACTGCCGGAGAACGCGCCCGAACCGCCCGCGAACGGCCCTGAACCGCTCGGCACCGCGCCGGAACCGCCCGCGAACGCGCCGGAAGCGTCGCCGTGGGCGGGCAAGGACACCACGCCGCCGCCCGCGAGCAGCCCGTGGGCGGGCAAGGACGTGCGGGAGCCGGCGGACGACTCCTCCCCCTGGGCGGGCACCGACACCTCGGGCAGCGACACCGAGGCGGAGTCGGTCGCGCCGCCCGCCACGGTGTTCTCCGCGCCCGTGAGCGCCGCCGACGACGCCCCGCCCTCGACGCCCACCCCGCCCTCGTCCGAGGCGCGGACCGCGATCATGCCGCAGGGCAGCGCGCTGCCGAGGACCAGGACGCACCAGGCGACGCCGCCGCCGGCCGGCGGCACGCCGCCCCCGCCGTCCCCGCCGCCGTTCCCCGGCGCGCCCGGCGCCGGGGACGCGGCGACGGAGGAGTCGGACGCGTCCCTGTCCGGCCCCCCGGCGCCGCCGCCCGCCCGGGGCGGGCGCGGGCCCGGCGTGCCGCCGCCCCCCGGGCCGCCGCCGGCGCCCGGCGCGGCCACGGCGGGCACCGAGGAGAACACGGACCCCGCGTACGTGCCGACGCGGATGGTCGACCCCGACGTGGTCGCCGCGCTGCGCGACGCCGGGACGCCGACCCCGCCGACCCCGCCGGCCGCGCCGGGCCCGCCGGGCCCGCCGGGCCCGCCGCCCGGGCACTCGTCCTCGCCGCCGCCCGGCAGCCTGCCGCCGCCGCCAGGCCCCGCCGCCGGGCACGGCCCCCCGCCGCCGCCCCCGCCGGGCGCGGGGTACGGCTACCCGCCGCCCGGGCAGCCCGCGGTGGGCTCCGGGTACATGGCGGTGCTGCGCTACCGCGCGCCCGACGGCTCGGAGCAGCAGCTGATCAGGCGTTCGGCGCCCGGCATGCCGCACCCGGAGTGGCAGATACTGCACGAGCTGCGCAGCATGAACGTGCCGCCGCAGCAGGTCATCGAGCTGCACACGGAGCTCCAGTCGTGCGAGCTGCCCGGCGGCTACTGCGCCCGCATGATCCGTGAGACGTGGCCGCAGGTGCGGATCACGCACACCGCCGCCTACGGCCGCGACCTGGCCTCGCGGCAGGCGGGCGTTCGGCATCTGGTGGAGCACCAGGACGAGTTGCAGCAGTTCGCCGACGGGCCGCCGCGTTCCGCGCCGGTGCGCGCGCCGCTGCCGCAGCAGCACGCCGCGCCCGCCGTGGGCCTCGACGTGATCGGCCAGGAGCTGGTGCAGGCGTTCGGGCCGCAGGGGGTGTTCCGCCACACGCCGCAGACGGTGTCGCGGCAGGGCGTTCCCGAGATCGTGGCGCAGACCCTGGTGTGGTCGGGGCTGCCGCTGGAGATCGGCCCGTTCTTCTGGGCGCAGGCGCAGCCGGGCCGCCCGGTGCCGACGCTGGGCGAGCTGGCGATGGAGCGCGGCGTGCAGCCCGCCCCCGACGCGGGCTCCTACTTGGTGATAGGCACGGACTTCGGGCGGCAGCTGTGCGTGCAGTACGGAACGGCCGCGATCGTCGCGGTGCCGCTTGAGGCCGGGCCCGGCGGGCAGCCGACGCCCCCGCAGTTCGTCAACGCGTCGCTGCCCCAGTTCGCGCGCTGCATGGCGCTGCTCGGGCGGATGTGGCGGCTGCGGCTCGGGCTGAACTCGGAGCAGGCCGGGCGCTGGACGACGGACTTCCAGGTGCAGCTCGGCTCGCTCGACCCGACGGCGGTGGCCGATCCGGAGAGCTGGTGGTCGGTCCTGCTGGAACAGATGTGGGACGGGCTGCTGTAAGGGGACTGGGGGCGGCCGTCCCGCCCGCTCGGCGGGGCGCGCCCCTCGGGCGGACGGTGTTCCTTTCAAACCGCGCCCCGGCGGGGACGATGTCCCCATGACGTTCCCCAGGACAGGTTTCGGCACGGCGCGGGGCCGCGGTTACCGGCCCGATCAAGTGGACCGGGCGCTCGCGCGGTTGACGGAGGACCAGGAGCTGGCGTGGCGCCGCGTGGCCGAACTGAACGCGCGGGTCGAGGAGATGACCCAGGAGGCGGCCCGGCTCGCGGCCGTGGTGGCGGCGCTGCCACCACCCGCGTTCGACACGCTGGGCGCGCGCGCCGCTGAACTGCTCGGCGAGGTGGAGGCCGAGGCCGCGCAGGTGCGCGCGGACGCGGAAGCGGACGCGTCGCGGCTGCTCGACAGCGCGGTCGCGGCGGCGAACGAGCTGCGGGAACGGGCCGCGGCCGAGGCCGCCGCCCGGCGCGCCGCGGGCGACGCGGCGGCGGACGAGCTGCTCGACCGGGCGCGGGCCGAGGCGGACCGCGTCGTCGGGGAGGCGCGGCGCGGGGCGGAGGCGGTGCGGGCCGAGGCGGCGGCGGTGTTCACCGAGGTGGAACGGCGGTGCGCGCGCCTTCGCGAGCAGCAGCGGAACGAACAGGCGGCGGCGGAGCGGGCGTTGAGTGAACGGCTCGCGGCGGACGAGGCGGCGGCCGACGCGCGCGTCTCCGAGTTGTCCGAGCTGGCGGACCGGACGCTCGCGGAGGCGCGCCGCGCGTACGAGGAGGCGCAGACGCACGCGCGGGAGCGGGAGGACGCGGCCGAGGCGCGGCGCGATGAGCTGCTCGCGGACGCGCGCGTGCGGCGCCTGCGCGCGGAGCGCGAGAGCGAACGGGCGGCGCGGGAGCTGGCGGAGCAGTCCGAGCAGGTGCGCGCGCACCTGGCGCACATCCGCACCACCCTGGCCGCGCTCACGGGCCGCACTCCGCGCCCCGGCGCGAGGAGTGACGGCGGGAGCCGGGACGGCGGGCGCGAGGAGTGACGGCGGGCGGGGCGGCCGGGCGGCGCGGCGGCGGACAGGGGCGCGCACGGCGGCGGACAGGGGCGCGCACGGCGGCGTCGGTATCCTCGGGAGTCCCGATCCCTGGACCGAAGGACGCGAAACTCGTGAGCTTCATCCGCCCGGCAGCCGTCATCGTTCTCGCAGCGGGTGAGGGGACCCGCATGAAGTCCGCGACGCCCAAGGTGCTGCACGACATCTGCGGCCGTTCGCTGCTCGGGCACGTCGTGACCGCGTGCCGTGAACTGGAGCCGGAGGAACTGGTCGTGGTGGTGGGCCACGGCCGCGAGCGGGTCGCCGCGCACCTGGCCGAGGCCGACCCGGCGGCGCGCACCGCGGTGCAGCACGAGCAGCGCGGGACCGCGCACGCCGTGCGGGCCGGGCTCCAGGCACTGGACGGCGGGCAGGGCCTGGCGGGCACGGTGCTGGTGACGTGCGGCGACATTCCGATGCAGACGCCCGGGACGCTGCGGGCGCTGGCCGCCGCGCACCAGGAGCAGGGCAACGCGGTGACCGTGCTGACGATGGAGCTGCCCGACGCGACGGGCTACGGCCGGGTGCTGCGCGGCCCGGACGGCGCGGTGGCCGAGATCGTCGAGCACCGGGACGCGTCGGAGGCGCAGCTGGCGGTGCGCGAGGTCAGCTCGGGGGTGTTCGCGTTCGACGGCCGTCTGCTCGCGCAGGCGCTCGGGCAGGTGGGCACGGACAACAGCCAGGGCGAGGAGTACCTGCCCGACGTGCTGCGCATCCTGCGGGACGCGGGGCACCGGGTGGGCGCGGAGCGGGCCGCCGACCACCGGGAGCTGGTCGGCATCAACAACCGGGTGCAGCTTGCGCAGGCCCGGCGGATGCTCAACGACCGGCTGCTGGAACGCGCCATGCTGGCCGGGGTGACGGTGGTCGACCCGGCGACGACGTGGATCGACGCGCAGGTGACGTTCGAGCCGGACGCGCTGGTGCACCCGGGCACGCAGCTGCTCGGCGCCACGCACGTGGCGGCGGGTGCCGAGGTCGGCCCCGGCTGCCGGCTGAAGGACACGGTGGTCGGCGCGGGCGCCGTGGTGGGCAACACGGTGGCCGACGGCGCGCGGATCGGCCCCGGCGCGAACGTCGGGCCGTACGCGTATCTGCGCCCGGGCACGGTTCTCGGGGCGGACGCGAAGGCCGGGACTTTCGTGGAGATGAAGAACTCGACGATCGGTGAGGGAACGAAGGTCCCGCACCTGTCGTATGTCGGGGACGCCACCATCGGCGATCACACGAACATCGGTGCGGCAAGCGTGTTCGTCAACTACGACGGAGAGTCGAAGCACCACACGACGATTGGTTCGTACTGCAAGACGGGTTCGGACAATATGTTTGTGGCACCGGTCACCGTGGGAGACGGCTCCTACACCGCGGCAGGCTCGGTCATCACGCGCGACGTGCCTCCGGGATCACTCGCCGTAGCCAGGGGCCAGCAGCGGAACATCGAGGGCTGGGTCGCGCGCAAGCGCCCGGGCTCGGCGGCGGCGCAGGCGGCCGATGCTGCTCTAGCTGCGACGAAGCACACGTCCGAGGAAGAGTGATAAGCGCGTACCGTAGAGGTGCCCCGGTGGGGTGAACGAGCGCCGACGCGGATGGCAAGGAGACGGACTGTGACCGGGATCAAGACGACCGGCGAGAAGAAACTGATGCTTTTCACCGGCCGCGCGCACCCGGAGCTGGCGGAGGAGGTCGCCGCCGAATTGGGTGTCGGCCTGGTCCCCACCAAGGCGAGGGACTTCGCGAACGGCGAGATCTATGTGCGCTTCCAGGAGTCGGTGCGCGGTGCCGACTGTTTCCTGATGCAGAGTCACACCGCGCCGATCAATAAGTGGATCATGGAACAGCTGATCATGATCGACGCGCTGAAGCGGGCTTCCGCGCGCAGCATCTCCGTGATCATCCCCTTCTACGGGTACGCCAGGCAGGACAAGAAGCACCGCGGCCGGGAGCCGATCTCGGCGCGGCTGATGGCCGACCTGCTCAAGACGGCGGGCGCCGACCGCATCATCACCATGGACCTGCACGCCGACCAGGTGCAGGGCTACTTCGACGGGCCCGTCGACCACCTGTTCGCGCTGCCGGTGCTGACCGACTACATCGCGGGCCGGGTCGACCGGGAGAAGCTGACCGTGGTCTCCCCGGACGCGGGCCGGGTCCGCGTGGCCGACCGGTGGGCCGACCGGCTCGCCGCGCCGCTGGCCATCGTGCACAAGCGGCGCGACCCCGACGTGGCCAACCAGGTCACGGTGCACGAGGTCGTCGGCGACGTCCGCGGCCGGGTGTGCGTGCTGGTGGACGACATGATCGACACCGGCGGCACGATCTGCGCGGCGGCGGACGCGCTGTTCGCGAACGGCGCCGAGGACGTGATCGTCGCGGCCACGCACGGCGTGCTCTCGGGCCCGGCCGCCGACCGTTTGAAGAACTCGCAGGTCAGCGAGTTCATCTTCACCAACTCGCTGCCCACTCCCGGGCAGGTCGCCCTGGACAAGGTCACGGTCCTCTCGATGGCCCCGACGATCGCGCGCGCGGTCCGCGAGGTGTTCGAGGACGGCTCGGTGACCAGCCTCTTCGAGGGCGACGCGTAACGCGCGCGGGCGCGGCGGACCGGCCGGCGGGCGCCCGTTTGGGCCGGCGGGCCGGCCGCCGGGTACACTCGCGGGGTTGCTCGGCGAGGGAGGGCCCACGGGGCTCATCCGTTATCGACGCGCTCCTTGTGGCAGGTCCTCTCCGGGCCGGGTGACGCCGAGACCGCATCATCCGGTCCACCGCTCCTCCGGGCCCGCGCACGGCGTCCGGGAGAGCTTTCCGAGAAGTGCCCGTGAAGGAGTGCAGCACCATGTCCGATGTGAAGATCAGCGCCGAGCCCAGGTCCGAGTTCGGCAAGGGCGCCGCGCGCCGCGTCCGCGCCGCCGGCCGGGTCCCGGCCGTCATCTACGGCCACGGCGCCGAGCCGGTGCACGTGACCCTGCCGGGCCACGAGCTGATGATGGCCCTCAAGACCCCCAACGTCCTGATCACCCTGGACGTCGAGGGCCGCCAGGAGCTGGTGATCCCCAAGGCCGTGCAGCGCGAGGCGATCCGCGGCTTCCTCGTCCACATCGACCTGCTGACCGTCAAGCGCGGCGAGAAGGTCACCGTCGAGATCCCGGTCCAGGTCGAGGGCGAACTCGCCCCGGGCGGCGGCGTTCTGGAGCACGTCCTGAACGCCCTGCCGGTCGAGGCCGAGGCCACGCACATCCCCGAGTCCGTCTCGGTGTCCGTCCAGGGCCTTGAGCCGGGCGCCTCGGTGCTCGCCAAGGACGTCACCCTGCCGTCGGGCGTCTCGCTCGCCGTCGACCCCGAGGACGTCGTCGTCCAGGTGCTCCAGCCGCAGGCCGAGGAGCCCGAGGCCGGCGCCGCGGAGTCGGAAGAGGCCACCGCCTGACGCCGGAAGGCCGGCTGGCGGGAACGCTGACGTGGAGGGCGGGAACGTGGACGAACCCTGGCTGATCGTCGGCCTCGGCAACCCGGGGCCGCAGTACGCGGGCAACCGGCACAACGTCGGCTTCATGACGGCCGACCTCCTCGCCGACCGCGTCGGCGGCACGTTCAAGACCCACAAGTCCCGGGCCATGGTGCTCGAAGGGCGCCTCGGCCCGCCCGGCGGGGGCGGGCCGAGGGTGGTCATCGCCAAGCCGATGTCGTTCATGAACGTCTCGGGCGGGCCGGTGACCGCCCTGTCCACGTTCTACCGGGTGCCGCCCGAACGCCTCGTCGTCGTCCACGACGAACTGGACATCGGGTACGGCGTGCTGCGGCTCAAGCGCGGCGGCGGCGACAACGGGCACAACGGCCTGAAGTCGATCACCGCCTCGCTCGGCCGCGACTACTTCCGGGTGCGCTTCGGCGTCGGCCGCCCGCCCGGCCGCATGGACGTGGCCACGTTCGTGCTGCGGGACTTCTCCAGCACCGAGCGCAAGGAACTCGACTACTTCGTCGACCGCGCGGCCGACGCCGCGGAGGCCCTGGTCACCCAGGGGTTGGAACGCGCGCAGAGCGCCTACAACGGCTGACGGGCACCGCCGCCAGGGTTGACCGCGCGCAAGGCCGTGGCCAAGGATCTGCGGCATGCCGTCCGCGTCCCCCACCGTGAAGCGCAGCCGGGCCCGCAGGGCCGGGGAGAGCGCCTACGGCGCGTTGCTGCTGGCCCGCGTGATCGCCGTGTGGCTGCTGGTCCTGCTGCTCGTGGGCGCCGGCGCGCTGGCCGCGTGGGACAGCGCGCGGCACTCGGTGCTCACCGACGGGCGCGAACGCGGCACCATGCTGCTCGCCGACTGCGACCGCACGGCGTGCGAAGGGCCGTTCGACGCGACCGGGCGGACGGTCGTCCTCCCGCAGCCGGTGGCCAGGCAGGAGGGCGAACGCCTCGCCGTCGCGCTCGTGCCCGACGGCGAGGGCGAGGTGGTGCGCACCGGGTGGGCGGGCGCGCTGTACGGCTGCCTGCCGCTGTTCGGGGCGCTGCTGCTGGCCTCCGTCGTGATCGGCGGCGCGCTGCGCATGGCCAGGACCGCGCTGTCGGTCGCCGCCGCCGCGCTCGCGCTGCTCGCGGCCACGTTCGCCCTGTGGATCTGAGGCCGCGCGCCCCGCGTATTGCCGGTTCCGCAACGAAGTTTGCCGACTCGCCCCGCGCTCGGGCACGTTGGGGGCACAGCCGGTCACTGGCGAGGAGGCAACCATGGACGCCCAGTTCTGGGACGAGCGGTACCGCAGCCGCGAGCAGATGTTCAGCGGCGAGCCCAACGAAGTGCTCGTCACCGAGATCACCGGCCTGCCGCCTGGGCAGGCGCTCGACGTCGGGTGCGGCGAGGGCGGCGACGCGCTCTGGCTGGCCCGGCAGGGCTGGCGGGTCACCGCGGTCGACATCTCCGAGGTCGCCCTGCGGCGCGCCGCCCGCGCCGCCGAGGCCGCGGGCCTCGCGGAGGGCATGGCGTGGGCGCGGGCCGACCTGACCGTCACGCGGCCCCCGGCGAACGCGTTCGACCTGGTGTCCGTCCACTACCTCCCGCTGCCGCGCCGAGCGGACCACTCCGGTCTGCGCGGCCTGCTCGACGCCGTCGCGCCCGGCGGCACCCTGCTGTTCACCGGCCACGACCTCGCCGACCTGCCCCCGCGCGCCGAGGGCGACCTCGACCCGCACGCCTTCTACCAGCCGGCCGAGATCGCCGGGCTCCTCGGCGAGGGCTGGACCGTCCTGGTCGACGAGACCCGCCCCCGCAACCGCCCCGCTCCGCCGGGCACCCACCACACCCACGACACGGTGCTCCGCGCCCAGCGCCTCCCCTGACCCGCCGCCTCAAGCCCCGGCCCCCCAGCCCCCGGCCCCGGCGCGGGCCGGGGCGTTCACTCGCCGTGCTCGTCCCACCACGCGGAGAACGGCACGGCCCGCGCCAGCGCCGTGTCCCGGTACGCCAGGAACCGGGACACCTGATCGCCTTCGAGGAAGTCGACGCCCAGGTAGGCGCCCTCGGCGTCGTAGTTCATGGCACCGACGACCCGCTCGTCGAACAGCCAGAAGTCCGGGGCGTCAGGGATCGGGTTCCCCTGGCCCGTGGTGTCCAGGATGAAGAACTCCTCCCCGGCCTGCTGATTGCGCCGGTAGCCCCAGGAGAGTTCGAACCGCAGGTAGTCGGTGAGCGGGCGGGCGAGGATGTGGACGCGGTAGACGCGCTTGCCCGATGCGACCGCGTTCCCGACGGTGGTCACCCACCCGGCCGTCCTGTACTCCTCCGGCTGCGGCTCGCCGGCGAGGAACGCCTGATAGGCGGCAACGCCACCGGACTTGCTGTAGTCGTCCCAGGTCTCCAGCCGGAACGCCTCCCGGTCGAAGTCCTTGAACCAGTCCCCCAGCGTCTTGGTCGATGTCGCCACGTCCTGCCTTCCGGATGGTCTCGACGGGGATCCCCCTCCTGGGCCCGTGCCGCGTCCGATTCTTCCGGCTCTCACCACGAGTAACAAGGGGCATCCGCATCGTCACGGCCAAGGTTCCTCTGCGACACCGAGGTCTTCGAGGACCATGAAGATCACGATTCACAGCTGGAGCATGAGGGGCCAAACGCTCGTGCGGGGATTCGAGCGGGGTCCCGACAGCGCCTCGCATCGTTCTTCCAGATCCGTGATGCGCTCGGCTCGGCGGCCCATGAGGTAGACCTTGGTGCGCGTGCGCTGCACTTCGTGCACCAGCTCGAACCCTTGGGTCTCGTAGTACCTCACCAGCCCGGGAAAGTGGCAGCCACGGCGAACCCATGTGCGCCCCTGACCCGCTGCCCGGTTCACAGCCCAGAGCGCCATCACGGTTCCCGGCTTCATCTCGCGGTAGGCGGGGTCCGTGACGGTCGAGTACAGGTAGTGAGCCGACTCGTTCAGCTCCTCCTCCGTCCAGCCCCACGGGGGAGTCTGTTCCTGAACGGTGGTGCACCCGATGACGCGCCCGTCATCCTCGGCAAGGTCCCACACGTCACCCTCGGCGTTCTCCGCCTGGCGCGCGAGTTGGGCCGCGTTCCCCCGCCAACTCGGGAGCCCGTGCTCCTCCAGCCAACCGGAGCGGGCGAGAATCACCTTCTCGACAGCGGGGACGTCATCGGCTGTCGCCGGGCGCATGGCGAACACGCTGCCTCCTCATGGCGGGAAGGGACGGCGCCGCGCAGTGGTTCGGCGTGTGGTTCCCGGGCGCACGGTCGGGTTGACCGGACCTCCCTCCGGCACCCCCGGCACCGCCCGCCCCCCGGCCCGAGGGCCGGGGGGCGGGCGGTGGGGGTGGGTCAGCCGGTGTTGCGCAGGCCGGCGGCGACGCCGTTGACCGTCAGCAGCAGCGCGCGCGACAGCAGCGGGTCGGGCTCCTCGCCGCGCGCCGCGGCCTCCCGCTGCCGGTGCAGGAGCGTCACCTGGAGGTAGGAGATCGGGTCGAGATAGGCGTCCCGGATGCGCAGCGTGCGCTGGAGCGCCGGGTTCGCGTCGAGCAGTTCGTGCTCGCCGGTGATGCGCAGCACCTCCGAGACCGTCAGCGCGTGCTCCGCCTCGATGGTGGCGAAGACGTGCCGCAGGTCCTCGGGCACCAGCGTCTCCACGTAGTGCCTGGCGATGCGCAGGTCCGTCTTGGCGAGCGTCATCTCGACGTTCGACAGGAAGTTGCGGAAGAAGTGCCAGTGCTCGAACGCCTCCCCGAGCACGTCGTCGAGACCGGCCTCGCGGGCCGCCCGCAGCCCCGAGCCCACGCCGAACCAGCCGGGCACGATCTGCCGGGACTGCGTCCAGCCGAACACCCACGGGATGGCGCGCAGCCCGTCCAGGCCCGCGCCGCTGTCCGGGCGGCGCGAGGGCCGGGAGCCGAGGTGCAGGTCCGCGAGCTGGTCCACGGGCGTGGCGGCGAAGAAGTACGCCGGCAGGTCCGGGTCCTCCACCAGCTTCCGGTAGGCGGTGTGCGCCGCCTCCGAGACCGTGTCCATGGCGGCGTCCCAGCGGGCCAGGGCCTCCGTGGACTGGCGGGGCGCGGTGTGCAGCGCGGACGCCTGGAGCGTCGCGGCCACCGTCAGCTCCAGGTTCTCGCGGGCGAGCGAGGGCACCAGGTACTTGTCGGAGATGACCTCGCCCTGCTCGGTGACCTTGATCTCGCCCTCAAGCGTGCCCCAGGGCTGGGCGAGGATCGCGTCGTGGGTCGGCCCGCCGCCGCGGCCGACGGTGCCGCCGCGGCCGTGGAACAGCCGCAGCCGCACCCCGTGCCGGTGCGCGACGTCGCGCAGGCGGCGCTGCGCGCGGTGGATCTCCCACTGCGAGGTGGTGATGCCGCCGAACTTGGAGGAGTCGCTGTACCCGAGCATGACCTCCTGCACGTCGTCGCGCAGCGACACCAGGCGCCGGTAGGAGGGGTCGGAGAGCATCGCGTCCAGCAGCTCGTCGGCGATGCGCAGCTCGTCCGTGGTCTCAAGCAGCGGAACGATGCCGATGCGGGCCCAGCCGGCGTGCAGGTCGACCAGGCCGGCCTCGCGGGCCAGAACGGCCGCCGCGAACACGTCGTCCGCGCCCTGGCACATCGAGATGATGTAGGACTCGATGACCTCGGGCCCGAACGTGTCGAGCGCGCGCCGCACGGTCGAGAACACCCCGAGCGTCTTGGCGCCCGCCGCGTCCAGCGGCGCCGGGGTCGGGGCCAGCGGGCGCCGCGAACGCAGCTCCCTCGCCAGCAGCTTGGTGCGGTACTCGCGCGGCATGTCCGCGTACCGCCACGACTCCTCGCCCAGCCGGTCGAACAGCTGGCCGAGCGCGTGGTGGTGCGCGTCGGCGTGCTCGCGCACGTCCATCGTGGACAGCTGGAGCCCGAACGCGGCCAGCGTCCGCATCACCCGCTCAAGGCGGCCGTCGGCCACCAGGCCGCCGCGGTGCTCGCGCAGCGAGGTCTGCACCAGCCGCAGGTCGTCGAGCAGCTCGCCGGTGCCCAGGTAGTCGCGGCCGGGCACGTGCGGCGCGTCGTCCGCGAGCCTGGCCCTGGTGTTGACCAGCTTCTGCCGGACGCAGGTGACCTTCAGCCGGTAGGGCTCCTCCGCGTTCAGCCGCTTGTAGCGCGGCGTGATCTCGGGCAGGGCCGCGAGGTCGCGTTCGAGCGAGTCGAGCAGTTCCCGCGAGGCGCCGGAGTTGCGGATGGAGTTGGACAGCGCGCCGCGCAGCTCGTCGACGTGCCGCAGCGCGCTCTCGATGCCGTGCTCGTGCTGGAGCAGCAGCACGTCCCACGTCACGTTCGGGGTGACGTTCGGGTTGCCGTCGCGGTCGCCGCCGATCCACGTGCCGAACGTGAGCGGCCTGCTGCCGGCGGGCAGCGCGGCGCCCGCCCGTTCCAGCTCGGCGGCCAGGTCCTCAAGCACGTCCCCGACGGCGCCCGCGTGCAACTCGTCGAGGTAGTAGACGGCGTTGCGCGCCTCGTCGGCGGGCTCGGGCCGGGCCACGCGCAGTTCGTCGGTCTGCCAGATGAGGTCGATGTTCTCGGCCAGCCGCAGGTCGGTGCGCCTGCGGTCGCCGCCGTGCTCGGACTCCGGGTGGTCGAGCAGCTCGGCGATCTTGCGCAGCTTGGTCAGCACGGAACGGCGCGCGGCCTCGGTGGGGTGGGCGGTGAACACCGGCCGCACGCCCAGCTTGGCGACGGTCTGCCGCAGGTGCCCCGGGTCCGCGTCCTTCAGCATGTCGGCGGTGCGCGACAGCTCCCCGCCCTGGGCCGCCCTGCGTTCGCGCAGCTCCCGGCCGCGGTGCACCTGCTCGGTGACGTTCGCGAGGTGGAAGTAGGTGGAGAAGGCCCGCACCAGCTTGGCCGCGGTGGCCAGGTCGGTCTCGCCGAGCAGGGCCGCCGCGGCCTCGCCGTCGCTGCGGGTCAGCGCCCGCACCCGTTCGACGAGGTCGAGGAGCTCGGGGCCGTCCTGCCGTACCAGGGTCTCGCCGAGCAGGTCGCCAAGGCGCCGGATGTCCGCGCGCAGCGCGCTGCTGCTCTCCGGTGCTCCCTTGGCGTCCGGTACCTCGGCCGTGCTCGGTGGCTTGGGGTGGCTCAGGCTGTCGGGACTGCTCACGGCGGCTCCTCGTGGCGGGCTCGGGTGGCTGGTCGTTGGCACGTAGCGGACCGCACTGTCCGACACGCCCCATCGTAGTGAGGGCGGGCTACGGCAGGGTCACATCGCCGCCGACCGGCAGCGAGGAGCTCGTGGCCGGAAGAGGAACTGCGATACTTACGATGCCGTAGGTTACGGTCCCGTAGGTGGCCGGAACCCACCACAGCATGCACCTCCCGAGGAACCGCTCATGTCGACATCTTCCGGGTCTTCCGGATCTCCCGGATCTCCCCGCACGTCCGCGCCCGCCGGTGTCCCCGCCGGTGCCCCCGCCTCTTCGTCCGGCGCCGCCCGCTCCCCCGGCTCGCCCGCCGGCGTGGTGCCCGCCCCGCGCCCCGTAACGGCCGGGGAGCCGATGCCGTCGGGAACGCTGGGGGGCGAGCAGCGCCGTTCCATCGAGCAGGTCACGCTGCTGCTGTTCATCGTGGTCCCGTTCGTCGCGCTGGTCGCGGCCGTCCCGCTGGCCTGGGGCCGCGGGGTGAGCTGGCTGGACCTGGGCCTGCTCGTCGCCTTCTACTTCATCGGCTGCCACGGCATCACCGTGGGCTTCCACCGCTACTTCACGCACGGCTCGTTCAAGGCGAAGCGCCCGCTCAAGATCGCGCTGGCCATCGCGGGCTCGATGGCCGTCGAGGGCCCGCTGGTGCGGTGGGTCGCCGACCACCGCAAGCACCACAAGCACTCGGACGCCGAGGGCGACCCGCACTCGCCGTGGCGCTACGGGGAGACCGTGCCCGCCCTGCTCAAGGGCCTGTGGTGGGCGCACATGGGGTGGATGTTCGACAAGGAGCAGACGCCGCAGCACCGTTGGGCGCCCGACCTGATCAAGGACCCCGACCTGCGGCGGATCTCCCGGCAGTTCCTGCTGTGGGCCCTCGTGTCGCTCTCGGCGCCCGCGCTGATCGGCGGGCTGGTGACGTGGTCGTGGCAGGGGGCGCTGAGCGCGTTCTTCTGGGGTTCGCTGGTGCGCGTGGCGCTGCTGCACCACGTGACGTGGTCGATCAACTCCATCTGCCACGCGACGGGCAAGCAGCCGTTCAGGTCGCGGGACCGCTCGGGGAACGTGTGGTGGCTCGCGGTGCTCTCCTGCGGCGAGTCCTGGCACAACCTGCACCACGCCGACCCGACCTGCGCGCGGCACGGGGTCCAGCGCGGGCAGGTGGACTCAAGCGCGCGCCTGATCCGCTGGTTCGAGAAGGCAGGCTGGGCCTGGGACGTGCGGTGGCCCAAGCAGGCGCGGCTCGACGCCCGGCGGAACGACGCGGGCGCGGGGCGGCGGGAAAACCGGAAAGAACCGACCGGCGTCCACGCGGCATGATGGGGGTGTGGCGACCGACAAGGCATCCAAGGACAGTGGCAGCGACCGCCAGGCGCGGGCGGTACGGCGGACCCGCCGGCGGATGACCGGCACAGAACGCCGGGAACAGCTGCTGGACATCGGGCGCACGCTGTTCGCCGAGCGCGGTTTCGAAGGCACGTCGGTGGAGGAGATCGCGGCGAAGGCCGGGGTCTCCAAACCGGTCGTCTACGAGCACTTCGGGGGCAAGGAAGGGCTGTACGCGGTCGTGGTCGACCGCGAGATGAGCCGGCTGCTGTCGATGGTGACGGGGGCGCTGACCGCGGGCCACCCGCGTGAGCTGCTCGAACAGGCGGCGTTCGCGCTGCTGGACTACATCGAGCAGTACACCGACGGCTTCCACATCCTGGTGCGCGACTCGCCGGTGGCCCAGTCCACGGGCACGTTCGCGTCCCTGATCGGGGACATCGCGACGCAGGTCGAGGACATCCTCGGGCTTGAGTTCAAGGGGCGCGGCTACGACCCGAAGCTCGCGCCGATATACGCGCAGGCGCTGGTCGGAATGGTCGCACTGACGGGCCAGTGGTGGCTGAACGTGCGCAAGCCGAAGAAGGCCGAGGTGGCCGCGCACCTGGTGAACCTGGCCTGGCACGGCCTTCAGGGCCTGGAGCACCGGCCGACGCTGGTCGGCCGGCGCAGGACATGAGGCGACCCCCTCCCGGGCGGGGCCCGGAAGGGGGTCGACGGGTGCGGAACACCGGTCAGAAGGCCGAAGAACCCGGTGTCCGCAGACCGGGCCCGGTCGCTCAGTGGCTGCTGACGCCGTTCTCCGAGAGGATCGGGATGTCCGACAGGACGTGCGACAGCGGGTCGTCGCCGTCGACCTGCGTCGAGTAGTCCGAGCAGTTCTGCGAGGGCTCGCTGTTGAGCAGGTCCTGCACGGCGACGCCGATGATCGGCACCTGGACGTCGATCTGCTGGATCGGGACGCAGAACTTGTTGAACGAGCCGTTGATCAGGCCGATCTGCGGGCTCATGTAGCCGCCGGTGGTGGTGTTGCCGTACGCCTGCACCGACCCGTTGCCGTTCGCGGAGTTGGCGGTGCCGTGTTCGTCGTCGCCGCCGACGGCGAAGGCGGGGGAGGCGGCGAGGCCCGTGGCGCCGATCACCGAGGCGGCGACGGCGACCGTGGCAAGCGTCTTCTTCATTGCTGGCTTGTCCTTCCGGGTTCTTGGGGTGCCCTGTTCACTGGAGCGCCCTGAACAACGCGTACGGCCGGATTCGGTTGCCACCGTTCACCCGATTCGCCCAATCTCGTGGCATCTCAGGCCATCGTTGACGCGGGCGCCGCGCGAACGCGCTCGCGCCGGGCCCGCGGCAGGTCAGCGCGCGCCTCCCGGGACGCGCGCGACGACGAAGACGCGGCGGAACGGGAACAGCGTGCCGTGCGGCCCCCGCGGGTAGGCGGCGGCGAGCGCCGCCCGGTACTCCCCGACGAACGCCTCGCTCGCCTCGGGGTCGTCGTCGAGCGCGGTGAGCACCGGGCGCAGACTCGTGCCTTTGACCCAGTCGAGCACGGCGTCCTCGCCCGCCAGCACCTGGAGGTAGGCGGTCTCCCAGACTTCCGGCTCGGCGCCGAGCGCGGCCAGCGCCTCGAAGTACCCGGCCGGGGAGAGCACCGGGTTCGCGTGCAGGACGCCGCGCAGCCGCCCGCGCCAGCGCGGGCCCTCGGCCAGCTCGCGCAGCAGGACGTGGCTGGGCGCGGAGGCGTTGCCAGGGACCTGGAAGGCGAGCGCGCCGCCGGGCGCCAGTCCCGCGAGCCAGTCGGGGAACCTGCCGACGTGTCCCGGCACCCACTGGAGCGCGGCGTTGGACGCGATGAGGTCGAACGGCTCGGTCGGCCGCCAGTCGGCGAGGTCGGCCGCCTCGAAGGCGAGCGAGCCGCTGCCGCCCGGCACCGGGCCGGCGTGGCGGGCGGCCTCGGCGAGCATGGCCGGGGAGTTGTCGTAGCCGGTGACGCGGGCGTCGGGCCAGCGCTCGGTGAGGAGCAGGCTGGGCCGGCCGGGGCCGCAGCCGAGGTCGGCGACGCGCGGCGCGGCGGGCAGCGGGGGCACGCGGGCGAGCAGGTCGCGCAGCGGTCTGGCGCGGTAGGCGCGGTGCCGCTCGTACTGGGCGGGGTCCCACCGGGTGGGAGGTGCCGGGTCGGGTGGAGGGGGCATGGGGAGGATGATCGCCGCCATCTTATCTCGGCGTCAAGTTTCTCGGTCTCGTGAGACTTTATGTCGTGAGACTTCATGTCGACAGAACTACTAGACTGTCGGCATGGAGGACGAGGTTGACCGGCTGGTGGCTGCCTGGCGGCGCGAGCGCCCCGATCTCGACGTGGAGCCGCTCGAAGTGCTGAGCCGGGTGAGCCGGCTGGCCCGGCACCTGGACCGGGCCCGCAGGCTGGCGTTCGCCGAGCTCGACCTCGAACCGTGGGAGTTCGACGTGCTCACCGCCCTGCGCCGGGCCGGCAGCCCTTACCAGCTGTCCCCCGGCCAGCTGCTCACCCAGACCCTCGTCACCTCGGGCACCATGACCAACCGCATCGACCGGCTGGCCAAGCGCGGGCTGGTCGAGCGGCAGCCGGACCCGAGCGACCGGCGGGGCGTCCTGGTGAGCCTGACCGCGACCGGCAGGCGGCACGCGGACGAGGCGCTGGCCGGACTGCTCACGCAGGAACGGGCCCTGCTCGGCGGCCTCACCACGGCCCAGCGCCGGGAGCTGGCCGCGCTGCTGCGGGCGCTCACCGCGCCCTTCGACAACACCCCGACCTGACCGCGCGGCCCGCACCGGCGGGGCGCGCGTTCGTTCGGCACGGTCATTCGGCGCGTTTGTCCGGCGCGGTCATTCGGCGGGCGGCACCCCGGCGCGGCGGGCCAGCGCGACGGCGGCGAGCGTGGAGTGCACGCCCAGCTTGCCGAGCACGTTCTGCATGTGGGTGCGGACGGTGTGCGGGGAGAGGAACAGGCGCTCGGCCACGGCCTTGCGCCCCAGCCCGGCCAGCATGCAGCGCAGCACTTCGAGTTCGCGCGGGGTCAGCGACTCCACCAGGCGCTGCTGCTCGCTGCGGTGGTGCCGGTCCCGGCGCAGCTCCCGCAGCACGCCGGTGAGCAGCGCGGGCGGCACGTGGGTCTCCTCCCGCAGCACGCCCCTGACCACCTGGAGCAGCCGGGCCAGCGAGCTGTCCTTGGCGACCCAGCCGCAGGCGCCGGCGGCCAGGGTGCGCGCGGCCCTGACCGCGTCGTCTTCTGCCGCGAGCATGACAGCGTGAAGGCCGGGGAAACGGTCCTGCGCGGCGGCGAGCAGGGACTGCGCGCCCGGCCCCGCGCCGTCCAGGTCGGCGTCGAGCAGCAGCACGTCGAACGCCGGGTCGCCGCCGCCCTTGCTCCGCTCCAGCAGGTGAAGGGCCGCGGGCACACTGCCGACCGCGGTCGCCTCGACGTCCTGCTCCGCGGTGAGCGCGGTGGCGAGCGACTCGGCGAAAATCCGGTGCCCGTCGACGACCAGCACCCGAATACGATCCACAACAGCCCCTCGCCTCGGACAACGGGCGGGCGGGCGCGACGTCCGATGACCCCGGCCGCGCCGGACCGCGCGGCCGCCGCCGCGCGGCCGGGTGGCCGGGTTCGCCGCACCCACCGCTCTTGCCCCCTGATCGGCACCGGCCCCCACCGGTGCTGTGCATCAGACTACGGGCGAGGGGCGGCGGGGGAAGCGGTTTGGCGGAAGAGGCGATATCGAAGCGATCACAGCGGGAGCCGCCGGGCGCCCGGCGAGGGGATCGCCTCGAACACGCGCGGGGCGCGGTACCCCGCGGCGCCGAACGCGTCGGTGACCGCCGTGCCGATCGCGCCCGCCGCGTCCTCGTCCACCAGCACGATGGCCGAGCCGCCGAATCCGCCGCCCGTCATCCGGGCCCCGAGCGCCCCCGCGGCGTTCGCCACCTCGACGACCAGGTCGAGTTCCGGGCAGGACACCTCGAAGTCGTCCCGCAGCGAGGCGTGCCCCTCGGTGAGCACCGCGCCGATGTCGCGGGCCCGGCCGGCGTCGAGCAGTTCGATGACGCGCTCCACGCGCCGGTTCTCGGTGACCACGTGCCGCACGCGCCGGCGCACGCTCTCGTCCTCCAGGCGCCCCAGCGCGTCCGCCAACTTCTCGTGCGCCACGTCGCGCAGGTACGGCACACCGAGCGCCGCCGCGCCCGCCTCGCACTCCGCGCGGCGCGTGGCGTAGGCGCCGTCCGCGTGGCTGTGCTTGACCTGGGTGTCGACGACCAGCAGGCGCAGCCCTTCGAGGGCCATCGCGAACGGCACCTGGCGCCGGCCGAGGTCGCGGGTGTCGAGGTGCAGCACGTGCCCGGCCGAGCAACTGGCGGACGCCATCTGGTCGAGGATGCCGCAGGGCATGCCGACGAAGTCGTTCTCCGCCCGCTGCGAGAGGCGCGCCAGCTCGTCCGGGGGCAGGCCGAGGCCGTTCAGATCGCTGAGCGCGAGCGCCGTCGCCACCTCGATGGCCGCGGAGGAGGAGAGGCCGGCGCCGGTGGGCACGTCCGAGTCGAAGAGGATGTCCGCGCCGCCGATGCCGTGCCCCGCCTCGCGCAGCGCCCAGGCGACGCCGGCCGGGTAGGCCGCCCAGCCGGGAACATCGCCCGGCGCGAGCCCGTCGAGCGCCACCTCGACGGTGCCGCCCTCCACGCCGAGCGAGTGCAGGCGCAGGCGGCCGTCCGCGCGCCCGGCCGCCGTCGCGCGGACGGTGTGCGGCAGCGCGAAGGGCATCACGTAGCCCTCGTTGTAGTCGGTGTGCTCACCGATCAGGTTGACGCGTCCCGGGGCGGCCCACAGGCCCTCGGGGTCGCGGCCGAACAGCTCGTCGAACGTGGTCACGCGCTCTCTCCTCGGTCCTGCTCCCGGTCCTGCTCCGCGGCCCCGCGCCGGGCGAAGTCCCACGCGTCCGCGACGATGGCGGCCAGGTCGGTCCTGGTGGGGCGCCAGCCGAGGCGTTCGCGCGCGCGGTCGGCCGAGGCCACGAGCACCGCGGGGTCGCCCGCGCGGCGCGGCGCCGGGGTCTCGGGCACCGGGTGCCCGGTCACCCGGCGCACGGTCTCGACGACCTCGCGGACGGAGAAGCCGTTGCCGTTGCCGAGGTTGCAGATCAGGTGCTCGCCCGGGCGGGCTGCGGCCAGCGCGAGCAGGTGGGCGTCGGCGAGGTCGTCGACGTGGATGTAGTCGCGCACGCACGTGCCGTCCGGCGTGGGGTAGTCGTCGCCGAACACCGAGACCGAGGCGCGGCGGCCCTGCGCGACTTGGAGCACCAGGGGGATCAGGTGGCTCTCGGGGTCGTGGCGCTCGCCCTGGTGGCCGGCGTCGGAGAGGTGGGCGCCCGCGACGTTGAAGTAGCGCAGCGACACGGCGGCGAGGCCGTGGGCGGCGCACTCGCCGGTGATCATGTGGTCGACGGCGAGCTTGGAGGCGCCGTACGGGTTGCCGGGCGCGGTCGGCGCGTCCTCGGTGATGGGCACGCTCTCGGGCTCGCCGTAGACGGCGGCGGTCGAGGAGAAGATCAACGTCCGCACGTCCGCGTCGCGCATGGCGCGCAGCAGGTCGAGCGAGCCGCCGACGTTGTTGCGCCAGTACTTCTCGGGGTCGGCCACGGACTCGCCCACCTGCGAGCAGGCCGCGAAGTGCAGCACGGCGTCGAACGACGGGTCGAGGTGCTTGTCCGCCTCCTGGACCCGGCCCTCGACGAACTCCGCGCCGGCCGGCACGCCGTCGCGGAAGCCGGTGGACAGGTCGTCGAGCACGGTCACGGCGTGCCCGGCGCGCAGCAGGTGGGCGGCCACGACGCCGCCCACGTACCCCGCGCCGCCCGTCACCAGGTACTTGCCCATCAGCTCGCCACCTCTCGGAGCCGGTCGGCCGCGGCCTCCGGCAGAACGTCGTTCACGAAAGCGCCCATGCCCGACTCGGAGCCGGCCAGGTACTTCAGTTTGCCCGGGCTGCGCCTGATGGTGAAAAGCTCCAGGTGCAGCGCGAAGTCCTCCCGGTCCTCGATGCCGAACGGCGCCTGGTGCCAGCCGGATATGTAGGGCGTCGGCGGCGCTTCCGGGCCGAAGACGCGGTCGAAGCGCCGCAGCAACTCCAGGTAGACGCCCGGGAATTCGGCCCGTTCCGCGTCGTCGAGCGCCGTCAGGTCGGGCACCCGGCGCCGCGGGTACAGGTGCACCTCGTAGGGCCAGCGCGCGGCGTGCGGCACGAACGCCGTCCAGTGCGCCGTCTCCAGCACGACGCGCCGGCCGTCGGCGCGTTCGGCGGCGAGCCGTTCGTCGTAGAGGTTCTGCCCGGTGCGGGCCTTGTGCGCGGCGACGGAGCGCAGCGCGCGGCGGGTGTGCGGGGTGACGAACGGGTAGCCGTAGATCTGCCCGTGCGGGTGGGCCAGGGTCACCCCGATCTCGGCGCCGCGGTTCTCGAAGCAGTAGACCTGTTCGACGCCGGGCAGCAGCGACAGTTCGGCGGTGCGGTCGGTCCAGGCCCACAGCACCAGCGCGGCCTGCTGCTCGGTGAGCGAGGCGAACGACGCGTCGTGCTCGGGCGTGAAGCAGACGACCTCGCAGCGGCCGGCCGCGCCGCTGAAGGAGGGGAAGCGGTTCTCGAAGACGGCGACCTCGTAGCTGTCCGCGGGTATCTCGCTCAGCCGCTCGCCCCGCGTGGGGCACAGCGGGCACTGGTCGGCCGGGGGGTGGTAGGTGCGGGTCTGGCGGTGGGCCGCGTAGCCGACGCGCTCGTCGAGCAGCGGGTCGTGCCTGATCTCCGAGGACGCCTGGACGGGCGGCAGCGGGCGGCGGTCGGGGGCGTCGCGCACGGCGTCGTCGGCGAGGTCGTAGTAGATCAGGTCGCGGCCGTCGGCGAGTCGGGTTGCGGTTCTCTTCATCACCCAATCCAGATCCAGCGCACTTCAACAGAAACCAACATAAGGAAGCATACCGGGGCCCCGCGCGTCAACGGACGGGAAGCGGGCCGCTCAGGCGCCGCGGGCGCCGTCCCGCGCCGCGAGGTGGTCGGCCAGGCCCGTGCGGACCGCGAGGGCCGCGGCTTCGAGGCGCGAGGCCGTTCCGAGCTTGGTCAGCAGCCGCTGCACGTGGGTGCGCGCCGTGCTCGGCGCGACGCCGAGGCCCGCAGCGATGCGCCGGGTGTCCTCGCCCTCGACGATGCGCACCAGCACGTCGGCCTCGCGTTCGGTGAGCAGCGCCGCGAGCCTGGCCCCCTCGGCCTCCACGCCGGAACGCGGGTGCAGCAGTTCGGCGAACGCGTCCCGCAGCAGTTGCGGCGCCACCGCCGCCTCCCCCGCCTTGGCCTTCACCATGGCGCGTTCCACGCCCTCGATCCGCTCGTCGTGCCGCACGTAGCCGCGCGCGCCCGCCGCGAACGCCGCCGCCACGCCCCGCGGGCTCGGCACGGGACCGAGCACGACGACCGCGACCCGCGGGCACTCGCGCCTGATGCGCCGCACGGGGTCGAGGGCGCCCGGCGCCTCCGGCTCGCGCGAGCCGAGCAGGCACACGTCCGGCTGCTTGCCGACGACCAGGTCGGCCCCCCGCCCCGCGGGCGCGCCGGCGCCGAGCACCCGGTGCCCGCGCACCCGCAGGGCGGAGGCCAGCGCCTCGGCCACCAGCCTCCTGTCGTCGACGACCACGACCCGTACGCTCATCACGTCTCCCGCCACCGCAGTCGCCGCCCGGGTCGCTACCGGTAGACGAGGACGGACCGGACGTCCGCCCCATCACTGCTGTAGAACGACCGGTTGGCCAGCACCAGTGTGTTGTCCCGCCAGATGATGTGCTGATCGTGCACGAAGATGCCCGACATCAGGGCGTGCTCCTGGGGGCGGGCCGCCCGGTCGAGTGCCATGATCGGCCGCACCTCCTCCGTTGCCGGGTCGATCGCCACCACCATGCCCTCAAGCTCGGCGCTCGCCACCTGATAGGCCAGAATCTGGCCGTCCTGCACGCCGAACGGCAGGATCTGACCGCCGTTGATGGCCGGAACCTCCCACAGCGGCTGCCCCGTGCTCAGGTCGAACGCCTCCACCGCGTTGTCGCCGTAGGGCACGTTGCTCGGCAGGTAGAGGAACCCCTCGTGCTCGACGCCGAGCCAGCAGTTGTCGAACGAGTTCGTCTCGCACGGTCGCAGGTACCGGTCCTGGTCGTAGTCGAGTTCGCCCGCGACCTCCTCGTGGTTCTCGTCGATCACGAGGACGCGCGCGTGGTCGGCCGCCGTGTAGTCCTCGCCCACCGTCGCGGTCACCACCAGCGGGTCGACGGAGACGACCGACTGGACCTCGAACGGCTCGCCCTCGTAGGTCGGCCCGTAGGCCCACTCCCACAGCTCGGTGTCGCCGCTCTCGTCGGTGGCGCGGATGGAACCGCCCTCGTCCCCGGCGAAACCGCAGCTCAGCTGCGAGACGAACATGTCGTCCACGACCGTGTAGGCCGACTCGCGGCAGTCGGAGTTCGCCGGCGGCTGCCAGATCATCTCCTGCCGGCTGATGCTGAAGCCCAGGCCCGCGACGCCGGTGCCCACCGCGACCGTGTCGCCCAGGATGGCGGGCACGGAGCCGGCCGAGGTCGGCCACTCCGACTCGATCTGCATGCTCATGACCTCCGTGCCCGCCGCTATGTCGACCACGGTCAGCACCTCGCAGTCCCGCCCCTGGAGGAGCGCGACGCGGTGGTCCGACACGTTGCTCGACGGCAGGCAGCCGCCGCCGGAGAACTCGAACGGCAGGCTCCAGTTCTCCTGGCCCGTCGCGAGGTCGTAGGACACCAGCGAGTCGGGCGTGACCCGGACGAACGCGTCCTCGGTCAGCCAGGTGCCCTTGGCGTCGATGATGTTCTCCTCCTCGCTGACCTCGGGCGCGGGCACCTCCCAGGCCAGGGACGCGTCGATCGCCTCGGTGGGCAGCGGCAGCCCCGTCCCGTTCCCCGCCTCGCCGCGGGCCCCGCCCTCGGCGCCGTCGTCCGCGCCGTCGCCCGCGGCCTGGGCCGGGCTGTCCCCGTTCCCGCCGGTGAGCAGCCACACGGCGCCCCCGCCCCCCACGAGCACCGCGAACGCGGCCACCGCGGCGAGCACGACACCGCGCCGTCCTCGGCCCCTGGGCCCCGCGGGGCCGGGCGGCGGCGTCGCGAAGCCTCCGGTGGCGGGGCCGTAGGGCCCCGGCGCGGTGGGCGCGCCGAACGCGCCCCCCGGCGCGGCCGGGCCCGGCTGCCCCGGCAGGCCCGGCTGCTGGTACGGCGACGGGTAGGGCGCGGCGCCCGGGGACTGCGGGAAGCCGTAGCCCTGCTGCGGAGAGCCGTACGCCTGCTGCGGGTAGCCGTAACCGGGCTGGCCCGGCAGGCCGCCCGGCACGGCGGGCGGCGCGGACGCCGGCGTGCCGGGAGCGGGCGCGGGACCGCCCGGCGCGGACGCCGGCGTGCCGGGAGCGGGCGCGGGACCGCCCGGCGCGGACGCCGGCGTGCCGGGAGCGGGCGCGGGGCTGCCCGGGGCGGGAGCGGGCGCGGGGCTGCCCGGGGCGGGCGCGGGGCCGCCGCCGGGTTCAGGCTGCGGCGGTCCCGGCGGGTTCTGCGGCGGTGGCGGCGGCTGTGACATGGAGTTCCCCCTGGCCCGGCCGGTCACGGAAGGCGGCGCTCCGTGGCGGACGGCGGATGGTCGTTCTGCGTGGTCGGCGCCCGGCGGACCGGCACGACGGCACGTTGCTCCGTCCGAGCGAAGCTCTTTCTACCATCGGACACCGGTACGGCCCGCGCGGTTCCGCCCCGTTCCCCGCCGCCTTCCCGCCCGCCGCGGGCGCGCGGCTCAGCCCTCCTCGGCCAGCTCCAGCCAGCGCGTCTCCAACTCGTCCCGCTGGCCCGCCAGTTCCCTCAGGCGCGCGTCGAGGTCCGCCATGCGCGCGAAGTCCGTCGCGTGCTGTGCCATTTCGGCGTGCACCGCGCTCTCCTTCTCCCCGATGCGGTCGAGCTGCCGCTCGATGCGCTGGATCTCCTTCTGCGCGGCGCGCGACAGCTGCGCCGGCTTCGCCCCGGCCGCGCCACCGGAAACGGTTCCGGTGCCGGCGGCGGCACCGCCGTCCGCAGGCGCCCCCGCGCGGTCGGCGGCCGGAGCGGCGTCGGCCAGCCGCGCGCTGCGGCGTTCCAGGTACTCGTCGACGCCGCGCGGCAGCATCCGCAACGCCCCGTCGCCCAGCAGCGCGTAGACGCGGTCGGTGGTCCGCTCAAGGAAGAAGCGGTCGTGGCTGATGACGACGAGCGAGCCGGGCCAGCCGTCCAGCAGGTCCTCAAGCTGCGTCAGCGTCTCGATGTCGAGGTCGTTCGTCGGCTCGTCGAGGAACAGCACGTTCGGCTCGTCCATCAGCAGCCGCAGGATCTGGAGCCGGCGCCGCTCGCCGCCGGAGAGGTCGCCGACGGGCGTCCACTGCCGCTCCTTGCCGAAGCCGAAACGCTCGCACAGCTGCGAGGCCGTCATCTCGCGGCCCTTGCCCAGGTCGACGCGGGCCCGCACCCGTTCCACCGCTTCCAGCACCCGCCAGGTCGGGTCGAGTTCCCCGACCTCCTGCGACAGGTACGCCAGCCGCACCGTCTTGCCGACCACCACGCGGCCACCGGCGGCGCGCCCGTCGCGCAGCGCGCGCAGCAGCGAGGTCTTGCCCGCGCCGTTCACCCCGACCAGGCCGACCCGGTCGCCGGGGCCGAGCTGCCACGTGACGCCGGTCAGCAGCTCCCGGCCGCCGGCGGCCACCGTGACGTTCTCCAGCTCGTACACCGTCCGGCCGAGGCGCGCGCCCGCGAACCGCATCAGCTCGGCGTTGTCCCGGGGCGGCGGCACGTCCGCGATGAGCGCGTTCGCGGCCTCGATGCGGAACCTGGGCTTGCTGGTGCGCGCCGGGGCGCCGCGCCGCAGCCAGGCCAGCTCCTTGCGCATCAGGTTCTGCCGCTTGGCCTCCTCGCCCGCCGCGACGCGCGCCCGCTCGGCGCGCGCGAACACGTAGTCGCTGTACCCGCCGTCGTAGAAGTGCACCGCGCCGCGCTGCACGTCCCACATCCGCGTGCAGACCTGGTCGAGGAACCACCGGTCGTGGGTCACGACCACGAGCGCGGAACGGCGGGCCCGCAGGTGCGCGGCGAGCCACGCGATGCCCTCGACGTCGAGGTGGTTCGTCGGCTCGTCGAGCACGATCAGGTCCTGCTCGGAGATCAGCAGCTTCGCGAGCGCGATGCGCCGCCGTTCGCCGCCGGAGAGCGGGCCGATGACCGTGTCGAGGCCGTCGGGGAACGCCGGCAGGTCCAGGCCGCCGAACAGCCCGGTCAGCACGGACCTGACCGCCGCGTTCCCCGCCCACTCGTGGTCCGCGAGGTCCCCGATGACCTCCTGCCTGATGGTCGCGGCCGGGTCGAGCGTGTCCGACTGCGTCAGCACGCCGAGCCGCAGCCCGCCCGAGTGCGTGACCCGGCCGGAGTCCGGCTCCTCCTGGCGCGCGAGGACGCGCACGAGTGTGGTCTTGCCGTCGCCGTTGCGGCCCACGACCCCGATGCGGTCGCCCTCCCCGACGCCGAGCGAGACGCCGTCGAGCACCGTGCGGGTGCCGTACACCTTGCGGACGGATTCCAGGTTCGCGAGGTTCCTGGCGGGCTTGGCGGACTCAGGCATGGGACTCGATGGTAGTCGCCCCGGGAACGGGCCCGGCCGTCGCACGGGCGCGGAGGCTGACCCCGTTCGCCACGAGGGCCGCGGCGATCCCGGCGGCGGCCTCGGCGTCCGGCGCGAGGAACGCGCACGTCGGCCCGGAACCGGACACCAGACCGGCCGGCGCGCCCGCCGCCAGGCCCGCCGCGAGCGTGGCCGCGAGGCCCGGGCGCAGCGAGAGCGCGGCGGGCTGGAGGTCGTTGGCGAGCGCGGCGGCGAGCCCGGCGGTGTCGCCCGCGCGCAGCGCGGCGAGCAGCGCCGGGTCGGCGGCGGGCTCGGGCACGGCGGCTGCGCCGCGCAGCCGGTCGCACTCGCGGTAGACCTCGGGGGTGCCGAGGCCGCCGTCGGCGGGCGCGAACACCCAGTGGAACGTGCCGCCCACCGGCAGCTCCGTCAGCCGCTCGCCCCGGCCCTCGCCGAGCGCCGCGCCGCCCACGAGGCTGAACGGCACGTCGGAGCCGAGCCGCGCGCACAGCTCAAGCAGGTCGGCGCGCGGGGTCCGCGTGCCCCACAGGGTGTCGCAGGCCAGCAGCGCGCCCGCCGCGTCGGCGCTGCCGCCCGCCATGCCGCCGGCGACGGGGATGTCCTTGTCGATGTGCAGGTGCACGTCGGGCGCGAACCCGTGGTGGGCGGCGAGCAGTTCCGCGGCCCGCACCGCCAGGTTCCGGCCGTCGAGCGGAACGTGCTCGCTGCCCGGTCCCGAGCAGCTGATGCCGGGCCCCCGCCCGTCCGGCGCGGGCGTCGCCGTCACGCGGTCATGGATGCCGACGGCGAGGAAGACGTTGGCCAGGTCGTGGAAGCCGTCCGGGCGGCGGGGGCCGACGGAGAGCTGCACGTTGACCTTGGCGGGCACGCGGACGGTGACGGACCGGCCGGGCGCCGGGCGGGGAGGCTGTGACACCGCACGATTCTAGGCACCGACACGCCGGCCGCCCGCCGCCGGATCGGTGGTGGGCCACGCCACGGGAGCGGGGCTCCGGTGAACGCACGCGCGCGGTCGAAACCGCCGGAAGCGGCTTCCGCGGATCGGTCACGGAGGGTGGCGGCCCGCGGCAAACCCGATGCGTGTCCACCGCCCCCATGGGACGCTGCACCGCGTGGGAGATCCACCGCTTGCCGACCTCGACACCCCCCGGTTCACACAGCGCCTACGACTCGAACCGGTCCGCCCCGCCAAGGCGCTCGACCTCTGGCGTGTGCATCAGGACGACAAGGTATGGCCCTGGTACAGCGGCGCGAGGCCGAGCCTCGAACAGGTGAGGGCATCGGCCGCGTTCATGGGTGACTCATGGCGTCTCCACGGCGTCCACAAGTGGATCGCGTACGACCGTGGGAGCGGCGAGGTCGTCGGTCGCGGCGGGCTGTCCCGCACGCCCGTCGACGACGACTGGGGCCAGATCTACGCGTTCCTCCCCGACGAACCATGGGTGCGTGCCGCCCATGGCGCGCACCGGCCCTTCACCGCGCACGCCAACTGGGTTGAGATCGGTTGGGCACTGCGACGCGAGTTCTGGGGGCGCGGCTACGCGTCCGAAATCGGGCGTGCGGGGCTGGCGTTCGCGTTCGACACCCTGGGGATGCGGGCCGTGGTTTCCTGCACGGTCCGACACAACGTGCGTTCGCGCTCTGTCATGGAGCGCATCGGCATGCGGTACGCGGGCGAGATCCGCAGCCGCGGCATGGTCGAAGGGGCGGCAGGCGAGCAGGACGACGCCCCGTTCGCCGTGTGCGTACGGCTGCGCGGCGACGGGGCTCCGCCACCCGCGCCTACGCCCTGAGTTGGGAGAGGCGCTGTTCACGAACACCCGCACCACGAACGCCATCCGGCAGGCCGGTACGGCATCGACGAAAACCTGTGGCGCACCCCCGGCGCCCGCGACCCCGCCAGCGGCGTAGCGCCGCGGCACACCGATCCGCCCCCGGCCTGGGCCGGGGGCGGATCGGTGGCAGGAAAGAGAGGCGCGCGGTCGGGTGGGTCGGCTGGTTCGCTCATGCCGGTGACCGCAGCGGGAGGGGTGGGCCGCGTTGTTCGTCAGAACGGTCGGCGGCGGGCGATGCGGGGGTCGGTGCGGCGGGCGGCCCACAGGATCGTGGACGGGTGCAGCGTCATGCTCTCGCCCGAGGTGAAGTGCAGCCGTTTGGCGCCGCGTTGCATGCTCGTGAGGTCGCTGATCACGAAGACCTGGCCGCCGATCATGAGCTGGTCGCCACGGCGGACGGTGGCGGCGTTGACCTCCACGGCGACCTGAACGCCCGGCGGCCTCATCGCGCCACCACCGCGAGCGTCACAGCCAGCACGAGCGCGCACCCCGTGACGGCCTGCGCGACCACCTCGGCCCGGCGGGCGCCGGGAACGTGCCGCTCATCTCGTTTCCGACTCATGTTCTTATCGCCCTTCCAAATGGTCACGAACCGCCGCCGCAAGACGCTCCGCCTCCCGCAGCAACGCCGCCGTCCGCTCGGCAATCGTCTCCGACGGATTCACCAACTCCCGCTCAGCGGCGCCCTGTTCGGGGTCCGCCTCGCCGGAGGGCTCAGGTTGTGGGGTGGTCATCTCGTCACCTGCCGAATCGCGCTCGCTGCCTGTTCGTACTGTGACCGCCCCAACACGCAGCGGGTAGACTTTGTTGCTACTTGATTCGCTCCTTTCAAGGGATTCAATCTGCCTGCTCCCCGTAATCCGCCGCATAGTTAGAGGTCAGACGCATGAACGATGACGATCCGTCTGAGAACTTGAACGCCGCCACCGCCTTCGGGATCGAGGTGAAGGAGGTACGCGTTGGTCGCAAGCTGACGCAGAAAGGGCTCGGCTCGGCCGCCGGGTACTCGGAGGGGTACGTGAGCAAGGTCGAGAGCGGCCACATCTTCCCGAGCCTGAAGTTCGTACGCGGCTGCGACACCGCATTCGGCACCAATGGCCTGTTCGAGAGGCTGCGAGCCCGACTCCAGGACAGCGATTCGCCAAGCTGGTTCGAGCCCTACCTGAAACTTGAGAGGTCCGCTCGCACGATTCTCGACTACTCCTCGTACTGTGTCTGTGGGCTGCTTCAGACGGAGGAGTACATGAGGGCGCTGTTCCGAGCAGGTTCCCCCCATGCGGATCCCGAGGTGATCGAGGGCAAAGTCAGAGCCCGCGCCCGCCGTAGCGAAATTCTGGACAGGGTGAACGCGCCGAGGCTGTGGGTCGTACTGAACGAGTGTTGCCTCCGCACTCCGGTCGGAGGCAAGGCAGCGAAGATTCGGCAGCTTGAACACCTGCTGTCCTACGCGGCGAGGCCGAACGTGGATCTTCAGGTGATGCCGTTCAGCGCTGGAGCGGCGGCAGCACACATCACCTCCTTCACGCTTCTGCACTTCGAGCAGAACCCTCCGGTCGTCTGGGCCGACAGCACTACCGACGGGACTCTCCAGCGATCGTCGAGCGTGGTGACTGAGATCTCCCGGGTCTTTGATCGCTTGCGCGCCAACGCCCTCCCGCCCGATGATTCAGTTGAAATGATCAAGATGTCGCTGAAGGAGTAGACATGGCCCTCGACTTCGACCTGTCCGCCGTTCGCTGGAAGGCTTCCTCCTACAGCGGTTCGAACGGCGGCACATGCGTCGAGTGGGCGCCGGAGGTGGTCGTGGGGGGTGGTGCGGTGCCGGTTCGGGACAGCAAGGCGCCTGCCGGGCCCGTGCTGGCCTTCCCGGCCGCCGCCTGGCAGACGTTCGTCGCCACACTCGACGACCGCCGCGCCTGACCGTTCGGGCCACCCGGCCTGCCCGATGCCGAGCACACCCGCCCGGCCGGACCGCAGGTCCGGCCGGGCGCCGCGTTCTGGCTGGGGCGCCGGCCGAGCACCGGCAGACCGGACGGCCGCGCAGGCCGCCTCGGCCCGCGACGCGGCGGGTCGCGGCGGGCCTTCAGGCCCACCTACCGCCTCAGTCAGCCAGGGCCCGGGACGCGACGCGTGCGTCGCGCGCGCGGGCGTGCTTACGGGCTTCGATCAGCCGCAGGGCGACCGTTCGACCTGCCCCAGCCAACCCGCGACCTGGGCCCGGGACAGCACAACGGCCCGCCGTGGGGCGGGCCGTTGTGCTGTTCCCCCTGAGCCGACGGGGGTAGCGTCCAGGTGTCACCCGAGGACGGAGTCGGGATGCCGCAACACACTGACGAGCACACCGGTGCACGCGTCAAGCGCGCCAGGACGATGGCGCTCCAGCTGGAGCACCTGCTGTCCTACGCGTCGAGACCGAACGTCGATCTGCAAATGATCCCGAGCAGCGCGGGAGCGGCGGCGGCGCACGTGACCTCCTTAACCCTTCTGTACTGCGAGCAAAGACCCTCCGTCGTCTGGTCGGATGCCCCCGTCGACGGAATGCTTCAGCGAACTGCAAGTGCCGTGACCCAGATCGCCCGCACTTTTGATCGCTTGCGTGCCAACGCCCTCCCGCCCGATGATTCAGCTGAAATGATCGAGATGTTGTTGAGGGAGTAGATATGGCCTCCGACTTCGACCTGTCCGCCGTTCGCTGGGAGGCTTCCTCCTACAGCGGATCAGCGGGTGGGCAATGCGTCCAGTGGGCGCCGGGGGTGGTCGTGGGGGGTGGTGCGGTGCCGGTTCGGGACAGCAAGGTGCCCGCCGGGCCCGTGCTGGCCTTCCCGGCCGCCGCCTGGCAGACGTTCGTCGCCACACTCGACGACCGCCGCGCCTGACCGTTCGGGCCGCCCGGCCTGCCTGAAACCGAGCGCTCCGCCCGGCCGGACCACAGGTCCGGCCGGTCGAGGCGGGGGCGCCGCACCGACCCACCTCGCCGGGAGGCATCCTGATGGAAACCCGTACGATCCGCCGCACGAGCGTCACCCTGCCGACGCTGGACGAGCCCGGCCAGTATCTGTCCCGGGTGACGTCACTCGAAGGCGGTCGCGGCCGGGTCGCGGAGTTCCACTACGGGGACGCGGACCTGCGCGCACTCGACCTGGCCGACACGCACCTGATGGCCGGGCGCGTTCTCGGCCTGAAAGCCCAGGGAGTGAGGCTGGCCGGGGTCCGCGTCGACTCGGTGGAGTTCACGGGCTGCGAGCTGGGCTCTCTGCGCTGGTCCGACAGCAAGGTCACCCGCACCGTCTTCCGCGACTGCAAGCTGATGGGGGCCATGCTCACTGATGTCGCCCTCGACAACGTCCTGTTCGAGAACTGCAAGCTCGACTACAGCGCCCTCTCCCGCGTCCGCGCCGCCGGGCCCGTGCTCTTCTCCCGGTGCTCCCTGCGGGAGACGACGCTGACGGCAGCCGATCTGAGTGGGGCGCTGTTCGATGACTGCGACTTGCGGCAGACCGAGTTCGACGGCGGTACCTATCGCGGCCTGGACCTGCGCGGCAACGACCTCGGCCGACTCCGAGGGGTCGCCTCGCTCTCGCAGGTGATCATCGACAGAGCGCAGACCCTTCAGCTGGCCGAGGCCATCGCCGCGGAGCTGGACGTCACCTACGGCGAAGACCTCGACGACGCGTAGCCCGCCTGCCCTCGGTCGCCGCGTTCTGGCCGGGCCGTCCGCCGGGCACCGGCTGATCGGGCGGGCGCGGCACCGGCGGGCGGCGGGGTCAGGTGCCGGGCTGCGGCTTGTGTTCCGCGAGGCGGGCGAAGTCCTCGACCGACAGGGCCTCGCCGCGCGTGCCGGGCGGCACGCCCGCCGCCGCGCAGGCCGCCTCGGCCGCGGCGGCCGAACCGGCCCACGGCGCGAGCGCCGAGCGCAGCATCTTGCGGCGCTGCGCGAACGCCGCGTCCACGACCGCGAACACCTCGGCGCGCGTGGCGGTGGTGGTCGGCGGTTCGCGGCGCGTCAGCGCGACGAGCCCGGAGTCGACGTTCGGCGCGGGCCAGAACACGCTGCGCCCCACCGCGCCCGCCCGGCGCGCCTCCGCGTACCAGGCGGTCTTCACGGACGGCACGCCGTACACCTTCGAGCCGGGCGCGGCGACCAGCCGGTCGGCCACCTCGGCCTGCACCATGACCAGGCCGTGCCTGATGCCGGGGAACGTGGCGAGCATGTGCAGCAGGACCGGGACGGCCACGTTGTACGGCAGGTTCGCGACGAACGCGTCCGGGGGCGGCCCGGGCAGTTCGGTCACGCGCAGCGCGTCCTGGTGCACCAGCGTGAACCGGTCGGCGCGCGCGGGCAGGCGCGCCGCGACGGTCGCGGGCAGCGCCGCGGCGAGCGTGTCGTCGATCTCCACGGCCGTGACGTGCCGCGCCTGCGCGAGCAGCGCGAGCGTGAGGGAGCCGAGCCCGGGGCCGACTTCGAGCACCGCGTCGTCCGGGCCGACGTGGGCGGCCCGGACGATACGGCGCACCGTGTTGGCGTCGATCACGAAGTTCTGCCCGCGCTGCTTCGTGGGGCGCAGCCCCAGGGCCGCCGCCAGCTCGCGGACGTCGGCGGGCCCGAGCAGCGCGTCCTCGCCCGGTCCGGCCGTCACCCGAAGGCCCGTTCGGTGTTGGCGGCGATGTGCCGGGCCAGCTCGTCCTCGGCCATGCCCTTGACCGCTGCCATGGCGCGCAGCGTGACGGGGATCAGGTAGGGCGCGTTGGGCCGACCGCGGAACGGCGCCGGGGTGAGGAACGGCGCGTCCGTCTCCACGAGCAGCAGCTCCGGGGGCGCGACCGCGAGGGCGTCCCGCAGGGGCTGGGCGCTCGCGAACGTGACGTTGCCCGCGAAGGACATGTAGTAGCCCTCGGCCGCGCAGGTCTTGGCCATGGCCGCGTCGCCCGAGTAGCAGTGGAAGACGGTGCGGCGCGGCGCGCCCTCCTCACGGAGGATGCGCAGCACGTCGTCGTGCGCCTCGCGGTCGTGGATGACCAGCGCCTTGTCCAGTTCCTTGGCCAGTGCGATGTGCCGCCGGAACGAACGCTGCTGCGCCGCGACGCCCTCGGCGCCGGTGCGGAAGTAGTCGAGGCCGGTCTCGCCGATGGCGCGGACCTGCGGCGCGGTCGCCAGTTCGGCGATCTCGTCGAGCGCGGCGTCAAGGGCGGCGGGCCCTTCGGCCTCCTCGATGCGCGGCGCCTCGTTCGGGTGGAGGGCGACGGCGGCCCAGATCGCGTCTTCGTGCTCGGCGGCCGTGCGCACCGCCCAGCGGGCGCGTTCGACGTCGCAGCCGATCTGCACGACGCGGGTGACCCCGGCCGCCGCGGCCTTGGCGAGCGCCTCCTCGACCGTGGTGTCCTGCATGTCGAGGTGGGTGTGCGCGTCGGCGACAGGAACGGCCAGCGGCTCGGGGACGGGCGGCGGGACGGTTTCCTGGGCCTTCGCCTTCGCGGACTTGGGCATGCCCCGATCCTACGCAGCGCGCCGCCGCCCCACGCCCGGCGCCCGCCCGCTCGGAACGCGCGGCCCGCACGCCCGCGCGCAACGGCCGCCCGCCCCTCGGAACGCGCCCCCGCGCCCCCGCGTCGGTCTCAGTCGCCGCGCGCCGCCGCGCGGGCCGCGACGACCGCGTCGAACACCTCGCGCTTGGGCACCCCGGAGGAACGCGCCACCTCCGCGATGGCCTCCTTGCGGTGGCGGCCCGCCGCCTCGTGCTCGGCGACCAGGCGGGCCAGGGCCTCGGGCCCCGGCCGCTCCGCGTCCGGTTCCGCGCCCGCCACCACCACGGTGATCTCGCCGCGCACCCCGTCGGCCGCCCAGGTCGCGAGCTCGCTCAGCGGGCCGCGCCGCACCTCCTCGTACGTCTTGGTCAGCTCGCGGCAGACCGCCGCCGCCCGCGCGGGCCCGAACGCCTCCGCCATCGCCGCGAGCGTCGCCGCCAGCCGGTGCGGCGCCTCGAAGAACACCATCGTCCGCGGCTCTCCCGCCGCAGCGGCCAGCCGCTTGGCCCGTTCCCCCGCCTTGCGCGGCAGGAAGCCCTCGAAGCAGAACCGGTCGACCGGCAGGCCCGAGAGCGCGAGCGCCGTCAGCACCGCCGACGGCCCCGGCACGGCCGTCACCCGGACCCCCCGCTCGACCGCGGCTGCCACGAGCCGGTACCCGGGGTCGGACACCGACGGCATCCCCGCGTCCGTGACCAGGAGAACGCGCGCCCCGCGCGCCAGTTCCTCCGCTAGCTCCGGCGTGCGCGCGGTCTCGTTCCCCTCGAAGTACGACACCACGCGCCCCTCGACGCGCACCCCGAGTTCCTGGGCGAGACGGCGCAGCCGCCGGGTGTCCTCGGCGGCGACGACATCGGCGGCGGACAGCTCCGCGCCCAGCCGGGGCGGGGCGTCCGCCGGATCGCCGATGGGGGTTCCGGCCAGTACCAACGTGCCTGTCATACCCCACATCCTGGCCCATCCGGACCGGGCGGCCGGGCCCCGGATGCCAAGATGGCCCGTGATGAGCCACAGCAGCCAGACCGTCACCGAGGACCGGGACGACGCGGCCCCGTCCCCGCCCCCGTGGGAGCAGCGCCTGCGCCGCTTCGGGTACACGCCGCGCGCCGGGGCCGGCGTCAGGGAACGGCTCGTTCCGCCCTACCCGCTGCCGGGCGCGAAGCTGTGGCAGTACTTCGGCCTCTCCCCCGCCGCCGCGCGACGGCTCGCCCACTGGTCCGCCTGGGGCGGCCCGCTGCTGGTCGCCCTGCTGGCCGGGGTCCTGCGCTTCGTCAACCTCGGCTCCCCCGACGCCGTGATATTCGACGAGACGTACTACGCGAAGGACGCCTGGTCGCTGCTCCAGCACGGCTACGAGACCGAGTGGCCCGAGAACGCGGACGACGAGATCATCGCCGGCCGGACGCCCGAGGCCGATGAGGCCTCGTACGTCGTGCACCCGCCGGGCGGCAAGTGGGTCATCGCGTTGGGCGAATGGATGTTCGGCCTCACGCCGTTCGGCTGGCGGTTCATGGTGGCCGTGCTCGGCACGCTCTCGGTGCTCATGCTGTGCCGCATCGGCCGCCGCCTCTTCCGCTCCACCGCGCTCGGCTGCCTCGCCGGGCTGCTGATGGCCGTGGACGGGCTGCACTTCGTGATGAGCAGGACCGCGCTGCTCGACCTGGTGCTGATGTTCTGGCTGCTGGCCGCGTTCGGCTGCCTGCTGGCCGACCGGGACTCGGCCCGCGCCCGGCTCGCCGCCGCGCTGCCCACCGGCGGCGACGGACTGCTGCGCCCGGACGCGGACATCGGCACCCGGCTGCGGCTCGGCCCGCGTCCCTGGCGCGTCGCCGCCGGGATCTGCCTCGGCCTCGCCGCCGCGACCAAGTGGAACGCGCTGTACGTGCTGGCCGCGTTCGGCATCCTGATCGTGCTGTGGGACGCCGCCGCCCGCCGCACCGCGGGCGCGCCCCGCCCCTACCGGGCGATGCTGCGCCGGGACGCGGTGCCCGCGTTCGTGTCGACGGTACCGGTGGCGCTGGTCGTCTACGTGGCGGCCTGGGCCGGCTGGTTCGCCACCTCGGGCGGGTACTACCGGAACTGGGCGGAGGAGAACGGGGCCGACAGCTCCTTCTCGTGGGTGCCGGGGCCGCTGCGCAGCCTGTGGCACTACACGTTCCAGGTCTACGACTTCCACGTGGACCTGACCTCGGCCCACGACTACGAGTCGAACCCGTGGACCTGGCTGGCCGCCACCCGCCCCGTCACGTACTTCTACTCCTCGCGCGAGCAGGGCGAGGACGGCTGCGAGCACGCGAGCGGCTGCGCCCGCGAGGTGCTCGCGCTCGGCACACCGCTGCTGTGGTGGGCGGGCTGCTTCGCGGTGGTGTACGCCGTGTGGCGCTGGCTGTTCCGCCGCGACTGGCGGGCCGGTGCGGTCCTGTGCGGCGTCGCGGCGGGCTACCTGCCGTGGTTCCTGTACCAGGAGCGGACGATCTTCTACTTCTACGCCGTGGTGCTCGTGCCGTTCCTGTGCCTCGCGGTGGCCATGATGATCGGCGCGATCCTGGGCCCGCCGGGCTGCCCGGAACGCCGCCGCGTGGCCGGGATCGTCGGCGCGGGCGTGCTGGTGCTGCTCATCGTGTGGAACTTCATCTACTTCCACCCCATCTACACCGGAACGGAGATCCCGCTCGACGGCTGGCGCGCCCGGATGTGGCTGGACACCTGGATCTGAACGCGCCAGGGCCCGGGCCCGGCCGACACCGCACGCCCGGCGGAACGAGGAGGACCGGAGGAACATGTATCTGTCACGGCTGAGGATGTCGGAGATCCGGGGCTTCCACGGCCGCCGCGCCATCGACCTGCCCTTCGTCCGGCCGGACGGCACGTTCGCGGGCTGGACCGTGATCGCCGGCCGGAACGGTTCGGGGAAGACCTCGCTCCTGCGGGCCATCGCCCTGACCCTGGCGGGCGACCGGGTCGCGGAGAACCTGGCCCCCGACTACCCGAACTGGCGCTCGTCGGAGGAGTCGGAAGGCATCATCGAAGCCTCCTTCCGCATGGACGACGAGGAGTCGGCCGCCCTCTTCCCCGAGCCCTCCGCCCCGCCCGCGGAACCGGAGGAGCACGGGCAGGTGCGCATCGTTCTGCCCGTTCCCACACGGAACGACTGGCCAAGAAGCATCCCCCTGATGGTTCCCGGGTGGTTCCAAAGCCTCATCGCGCCCCAGGCCAATGCTTCAACGGACAGCGCTCCGCGGGTTCCCCTCCTCCTGACCCGCAACACCTTCGGCGCCGGATACGGGCCGTACCGGCGCCTGTCCAGGACCATCGCGGACCGGCGCAACCCGACGGAGACCCAGGAGCACGCCAGCCGCTTCGCCACCCTGTTCGACGAGGACGCCTCACTCGCCGAGGGCGTGGCGTGGATGGTCGGCCTGCACCTGCGGCGGCTCGAAGGCGACAACGCGGCGGCCCACGTGCTCGACACCGTCGAGGAGCTGCTGGGCGACGGACTCCTGCCCGACGGGTACATCGTCGAGAAGGTGAACTCGTCGGGCCTGTGGGTCAGGCGGGGGCAGCAGAGTTTTCCGCTGGCCGAGATGAGCGACGGGTACCGGACGGTCACGGCGCTGGTGCTCGACCTGGTGCGCCACCTGTTCTCCCACCACGGCGAGTTGCGCGTCGCGCGCGAGGACGGACGCGTCGCCCTGCGCACGCCAGGCATCGTGCTGATCGACGAGATCGACGCGCACCTGCACGTCAGCTGGCAGCAGCGCATCGGGGACTGGCTGAAGCAGCACTTCCCGCGCGTCCAGTTCATCGTCACCACGCACAGCCCCTACATCTGCCAGGCCGCCGATCCGGCCGGACTGATCCGCCTGCCGGGCCCCGACGAGGACGCGCCCGCCGAGGTCGTCGAGGACGCGCTCTACCGGCGCGTGGTCTACGGAACCGGCGACGACGCGGTGCTCTCCGACCTGTTCGGTCTCGACAGCCCGTACCGGGGCGTCCGCCGGGGCAGGTTGGTGGGATGCGACAGGACGAGATCTGGGACGCCGAGGCCGCGGGGAACTACGGCACCCCGTCCCCCCGGTGACACGTGGTGCGATCCGTTCGAACGCGTCGACGTGCGGACGAGCCGGGACCGGTCCCCTCCGCAGCGGCTAGGGTGACGACGTGACAGAGCGTCACCAGAGGCGCGCGGTCGGGCTCGTGGAGGGGTAAGACATGGGGCGGCTGAGGCAGTTCGGCACAGCGGTGGCCGTCGGTGCGGCGGCGCTGCTGCTCATCGGCTGCGGCACGCCGACGGATTACAGCGAGATCGTCACGTTCACCGACGAGCACGGCCGGGCGTGCACCGCCGCGGTGGTCGTCGACCGGGAGCAGAACGAGGGCAGCGACTACGAGGTCGCGAGTCTCGACTGCGACTACCCACCGGAGGGCCGGGAGCCCGGCCCGAGCCGCTACCTCCCGCTTCCGGAACGGGACGAAGAGTGATTGACCGGCGGCCGTCCCCGACCTCGGGACGGCCGCCGGAAGCAGGAGGGAAAAGGCGTCGACAACGGGGCGTCCGCCGGGGCAGGTTGGTGGGATGCGACAGGACGAGATCTGGGACGCCGAGGCCGCCGCGAACTACGACACCCCGGGCACGGGCATGTTCGCGCCCGAGGTGCTGGGGCCGACCGTGGACCGCCTCGCCGAACTGGCCGCGGGGGGACGAGCGCTTGAGTTCGCCATCGGGACCGGCCGGGTGGCCGTTCCGCTCGCGCGGCGCGGCGTTCCGGTGACGGGTGTCGAGTTGTCGGGGCCGATGATCGAGCGACTGCGTACCAAGGTGGACGAGGCGACGCTCCCCGTCGTGGTCGGTGACATGGCGACGGCCGAGGCGCCCGGGCCGTTCCGGCTCGTCTACCTCGTCTTCAACACGATCTCCAACCTCCTCACCCAGGCCGAGCAGGTCGCGTGCTTCCGCAACGCGGCCCGCCACCTGGAGCCGGGCGGGCGGTTCGTGATCGAGCTCGGGGTTCCCGGCCTGCGTGAGCTGCCGCGCGGCCAGCGGGGCGTGGTCTTCCACTCGGAGCCCGGCTACCTCGGCGTGGACACCTACGACGTGCTGAAGCAGCACATGGTGTCCCACCACGTGCGGTTCGGCGCGGGCCGCGAGGCGCGTCTCTACCGCAGCCCGCACCGCTACATCTGGCCGGCCGAGCTCGATCTCATGGGCCAGCTCGCCGGGTTCGCGCTTGAGTCGCGGCACGCGGACTGGCAGGGTGCCGAGTTCACCGCCGAGTCGCCCTCGCACGTCTCCGTCTACCGGCTGCCCGACGCGTGACGAACGGCGCGTAACGAGCGTCGCGCCGCGCCGACTTCGCCCCGGAACGCGGCGCGCCCCGCGCACGGGTTCCCCCCGGTCCTGCCGCCGCCGTGTCACCGTTTGGCTACAGCTGCCGGTCCCCGCCGCAGTGGCGGGCCGGGACGGCGGGGACGGCGGGAAGCAGCAGGTAGGCTGCCGAAACAGCGGCGCGGTGCAGCGCGTTCGCGGGGTGCGAAGGGGGCAGGCGTTTCATGCGGAACGGGCAGCGCATCGCGCTGATGGCCGGCGTCAGCGCGGCCGTGGTGTCGGTGGTGGGGTTCGGGGCCTACAGCATGCTGGACGACGGGCAGGACACCGACCGGGGAACGGCGGCCACCGCGTCCGACGGCACGCCCGACGACGGCGCGGGGGCCGGAGCGCCGAGTGCGGAGGAGGTCCGCGCGGCCTCCGAGGACTTCCTCACCGCATGGGCCGGGGGCGACGCGGAGGCGGCTGCCCGGCTGACCGACGATCCCGAGGCGGCGGAGGCCGCGCTCGGCGCGCTCGCCGAAGATGCCGCGTTCTCCTCCGTCGAGCTGGAGCCGGGCGCGCCCGAGGACGCCGAGGTGCCGTTCACGGTGGCGGCCGTCGTCTCCTACGAGGACGAGGAACCCGCCGAGCTCGACTGGGAGTCGCGGCTCACGGTCGTCCGCGACGAGGGCAGCGGCGAGCCCGTGGTGGCGTGGGACCCGGCCCTGGTGCACCCGGCGCTCGACGCGGGACTCTCGATCGAGACGGGCCCGGCCGGTGAGACGCCGCCGGTGGAGATGCTCGACCGGAACGGCGATGTGCTCTCGGCCGCCGACTACCCCTCGCTCGGCCAGGTCATCGCGGATCTCGGTGAGCGCTACGCGGAGGAGTCGGGGGCCGCCGCGGCCGTCGAGACCCGCATCGTGGACGCCGAGGGCGAGACGGTGGAGCAGCTGCTCCAGATCTCCGAGCCCGTCACGGGGCAGGTGCCCACGACGATCGACCCCGCGATCCAGCAGGCCGCGGAGGACGCGCTCGCCGAGGGCGGGCAGGGCGCCGTGGTCGCGATCCAGCCGAGCACCGGGGCCATCCAGGCCATCGCGAACAACCCGGCCGACGGGTTCGACACCGCTCTCGAAGGCAGCTACGCGCCCGGCTCGACGTTCAAGATCGTCACGGCCTCGCTCCTGATCGACCGGGGCCTGGCGGCGGCCAATGAGCAGCACCCGTGCCCGCAGTACTTCGAGCACGGCGGCTGGCAGTTCCAGAACCTGGACGAGTTCGACATCGAGGGCGGCACGTTCGCCGACAGCTTCGCCGCCTCCTGCAACACCGCGTTCATCAGCCAGGCGCCGGAACTGGACGACGCGGAGCTGGGGAACCACGCGCGCGACGTGTTCGGCCTCGGCCTGACCTGGCAGGTCGGCACGACGACGATGGACGGCACCGTGCCGACGCAGTCCGACGCCCAGATGGCGGCGGCGCTGATCGGCCAGGGCGCGATCCGGATGAACCCGCTGACCATGGCCTCGGTCTCCGCGACGGTCAAGGACGGCACGTTCCGCCAGCCCTACCTCGTACCGGCCGACTTCGACGGCAGGCAGCTCGCGCAGGCCCCGCAGGGCCTGGCCGCGGCCGGCGAGCTGCGCGGCCTGATGAACCGGACGGCGACCAGCGGCACCGCGTCGGCGGCCATGTCCGGCCTGAGCGGCGACATCGGCGCGAAGACCGGCTCCGCCGAGGTGGACGGGCAGGAGAAGCCGAACGCCTGGTTCACCGGCTACCGCAACGACTTGGCGGTCGCGGCCGTGATCCCCGAGTCCGGGCACGGCGGCGAGTTCGCCGGGCCGGTCGTGGCCGACGTGCTCCGCGCGGCGCCCTGACGGCACCGCGTACCGTGGCCCCGGCCGCCAGGGAGGCGGCCGAGGAGGTGTCACACATGCGGGAGATCGCCGTCTTCAGCGGCAGCGCGCACCCTGAACTGGCCGCGGAGGTCTGCGCCCACCTCGGGGTGCCGCTGCTGCCGACGCGGGTCGACCGGTTCGCCAACGACTGCCTTCAGGTGCAGTTGGAGGCCAACTGCCGGGAGCGCGACGTCTACTTGATCCAGCCGCTGGTCAGGCCCGTCCAGGAGCACCTGGTCGAGCTGCTGCTGATGCTGGACGCGGCGCGCGGCGCGCGGCGCGTCGGCGGCCCGCACCACGGTGGTCATGCCGCACTACGCGTACGCCAGGTCGGACAAGAAGGACGCGCCGCGCATCTCCATCGGCGGGCGGCTGATCGCCGACCTGATGGTGACCTCGGGCGCGGGCCGGGTCCTGGCGATGACCCTGCACTCGCCGCAGGTGCACGGCTTCTTCAGCGTTCCCGTCGACCACCTGCACGCGCTGCGTGAGCTGGCGGCGCACTTCCGAGGGCAGGATCTGAGCAACGCCGTCGTCGTCTCGCCCGACCTGGGCAACGCCAAGGAGGCCGCCGCGTTCGCGCGCCTGCTCGGCATACCGGTCGCGGCGGGCGCCAAGCAGCGGTACGCCGACGACCGGGTGACGATCAGCTCGGTCATCGGAGATGTCGCGGGCCGCGACGTCATCGTGCTCGACGACGAGATAGCCAAGGGCAGCACGGTGCTCGAACTCCTGCGGCTGCTGCGGGAGATGGACGTGACCTCGGTGCGGATCGCGTGCACGCACGGCCTGTTCGCGGACGGCGCGCTGAAGCGGTTGAGCCAGGAGCCCGGGGTGCGCGAGATCGTGTGCACCAACACGGTGCCGATTCCGGCGGAGGAGCGCACGGGCAAGCTGCGGGTGCTGTCCATCGCGCCCGCGCTCGCGGAGGCGGTGCGGCGCATCCACAACGGCGAGTCGGTCAGCGCCCTTTTCGACCAGCACTGACCAGCACTGACCGGCGTTGAGTGGCGTTGAGTGGCACTGACAAGCCCTGATCGGCGCGGTGCCGGCGTTCACCCCCGCGCGGACGGCCCCGACCGCCGCCGGAGCCGCGACGTCCGGCGCACGGTGCCAAAACGGCCGGGAGCCCGGCGCCCCGCCCCCGCACGGGCGGGGGTGGGGCGCCGGGCTCCACGGGGAGACGGCGGACGCGGCCCGGTGGCCGGTCGTCGTCGGGGTCAGGCGACGGGAGCGGGCTCCCGCTCCTCCTTCTTGAGCGAGCCACGGCCCTTGCCGTTGGACTCCAGGTAGCGCTCCAGCGACTCGCCCTCGACGTCCACGTTGGGCAGCACGCGGTCCAGCCACTTGGGCAGCCACCAGGCGCGGTCGCCGAGCAGGCCCATCAGCGCGGGCACCAGGGTCATGCGGACCACGAAGGCGTCCAGCAGGATGGCCACGCCGAGACCGAAGCCGATCATCTTGATCATGGCCTCGTCCATGGTGATCGCGAAGCTGGCGAACACGCTGATCATGATGATCGCGGCGGCGGTGACGACCCGGGCGTTGAGGTTGAAGCCGGTGACCACGGCCTGCTTCGGGTCCTCGCCGTGGACGTACGCCTCCCGCATGCGGGTGACCAGGAACACCTCGTAGTCCATGGCGAGACCGAAGACCACGCCGACCATGAAGATCGGCATCATGCTCATGATCGGCCCGGTCTCCTCGACGCCGATCAGCTCGGCCGCCCAGCCCCACTGGAAGACCGCGACGACGGAACCGAGCGCGGCCAGCACGGAGAGCAGGAACCCGAGCGCCGCCTTCAGCGGCACCAGGACCGAGCGGAACACCAGCATCAGCAGGATGAACGCCAGGCCGACCACGAGGGACAGGTAGGGCACCAGCGCGCTGTTCATGACCTCGGAGAAGTCGATGTTCGCGGCCGTCATGCCGGTCACCAGGACGGCGGCGCCGGTCTGGCTCTCCAGCGCTGGTGCCAGGTCGTCCCTGAGGTGGTGCACCAGGTCGGCCGTCTCGGAGTCGGACGGGCCGGTGGCGGGGAAGGCGAGCAGCGTCGCCATGCTCCCGTCCTCGTTGAAGTTGGGCGGCGCGGTGAGGACGATCTCGTCCAGCGCGCCCAGCTCACCGCTGACCGTGGTCGCGGCGCTCTCCAGGTCGACGCCGTCGCCGCCGTCGAGGGTGAGCATCAGCGGGCCGTTGAAGCCGGGCCCGAAGCCCTCGCTGAGCAGGTCGTAGGACTGGCGGAGCGTGGAGTCCTCGGGCTGGGTGCCGTTGTCGGGCAGGCCCATCTCCATGCTGGCCACCGGCACCGCGAGCACACCGAGGCCCAGGACGGACACGACGAGCGCGAGCGCGGGGCGGCGCAGCACGGCGCGGGCCCAGCGGGTGCCGCCGTTCTCCTTGCCCTCCTTGTTGAGCGAGGTGGGAACGCCGGTCTCCGGGTTCTGCTTGCGCATCCGGCGGCCGAAGATCCGCTTGCCGACGATGCCGAGCACGGCGGGCACCAGGGTGAGCGCGACGAACACGGCGACGGCCACGTTCGCCGCGGCGGCCAGGCCCATCTTGGTGAGCAGCGGAACGTTGACGACGGCGAGGCCGGCCAGCGCGATGATGACGGTGAGGCCCGCGAAGACCACGGCGGAACCGGCGGTGCCCGTGGCGCGGCCCGCGGCCTCCTCGTGGCTGTGGCCCTCGACCAGCTCGGCCCGGTACCGGGAGACGATGAACAGCGCGTAGTCGATACCGACCGCCAGGCCGAGCATCATGGCGAGGATGCCGGTGGTCTCGGAGAGGCCGAGCGTCGTGCTCAGGGCCGCGATACCGGCCATGCCGACCGCGACGCCGATCAGGGCGGTGAGCACCGGCACACCGGCCGCGATGAGCGAGCCGAAGGTGATGACCAGCACGATCGCGGCCACGACCAGGCCGATGGCCTCGGCGGCACTGCCCATGTGCATCGGGCCCATGGCGACCTCGCCGCTGGCCTCGACGGTCAGGCCGGCGTCACGGCCGCTCTCCATCGCCGCCACGAGCTGGTCGTGCATCTCGGTGGAGACGTCCCCGGTCTCGACCGCGTAGTCGACGGTGGTGTAGGCGATGGTGCCGTCCTGGCTCACCGCGCCCGTCTCGAACGGGTCGACGACGGTGAGGACCTCGTCGCCCGCCCCCAGCTCGGTCAGCACCTGCTGGACGGCGTCGAAATACTCGCCCGAGGTGAGGGTGGCGCCCTCGGGGGCCTGGAAGACGACGGTTCCCTCGACGGCTTCGGCGTTCGCCTCCGGGAACTCCTCCGCCATCAGGTCGAAGGCCTCCTGGGACTCCGTGCCTGGCAGCGCGAAGTCGTCGGGCACCGCACCGCTCGACGTGGCCGCGCCGGCACCGAGGCCGCCGACCAGTGCTATCCAGAGCAGCACGGCCCACCAGCGGCGCCTGAAGCACAGGCGTCCGAGTTTGTACAAGAACGTGGCCACGGGGCAGGTTCTCCTGTCCGGGAATCTAGGGAGTCGATGGAAGAGGTGTCAGCTCATGTCCCGAGACGCGATGCGGACCGGGCGGGATGACCCCGGGAGGGCGATTGTGTCGGGGATCACACGTCACGCCTCTTTGTGACTGACTTGCCGGTGGATTGCGCGCACCGAAGCATGGAGGCGTGAGCGACGAACCCACCTCAACCGCCGTATCCGCGAGCCGCGCCCAGGAGGCCGATGGATATCTGCGCTTCCCGCACCTGCACGGTGATCTGCTGTGTTTTGTCGCAGAAGACGATCTCTGGCTGGCGCCTTTGCCCGCCGCCGGCCGGGAAACGGGCCGGGCCTGGCGGCTCACAGCCGATCGTACCCGGACCGGCCCGCCGCGGTTCTCGCCCGACGGCCGCCACATCGCCTTCACGAACTGGCGCACGCTCGACCCCGAGATCCACCTCGCACCGGTCGACGGCGGGCCGGTCAGGCAGCTCAGCCACTGGGGCTCCTACGACACCCGGGTCTGCGGCTGGACGCCGCCGGACGCCTCGGGGGCGAGCCGGGTGCTCGCGGTCGGCTCCCACAACCAGCCGTTCTCCCACTACACGTGGGCCTACAGCCTGGACCCGGCGGGCGGGCCGGGCGACCAGCTGCCGTGGGGTCCCGTGGCCGACATCGCGGTCAGCGGCCACGGCGGCGACCGGCGGACGCTGCTGCTGACCGGCAAGGCGCCGCACGAGCCCGCCGCGTGGAAGCGGTACCGGGGCGGCGCGGCGGGCAAGCTGTGGCTGCACGGCAGGCGCCTGCTGCCGGATCTGAACGGGCACGTCGACAGCCCGATGTTCGTCGGCGACCGGATCGCGTTCCTCTCCGATCACGAGGGGATCGGAAATCTGTACTCCTGCCGCCCCGACGGCTCGGAACTGTGGCGGCACAGTGATCACGACGCGTTCTACGCCCGGCACGCGGCCACCGACGGGCGGCGCGTGGTCTACCAGTGCGGCGGCGACCTGTGGCTGGCCGACGACCTCGGCCCCGGCTCGGTGCCGCGCCGCCTCGACGTGCGGCTGGCGGGACCGCGCACCGGCCGCCGCCCGTACCAGGTGCGCACGGCCAGCCACGTGGACGGCCTCTCCGTGGACACCACGGGGCGGGCCAGCGCGCTGTGCGTGCGCGGCGCGCTGTACTGGCTGACGCACCGCGACGGCCCGGCGCGCGCGCTGGCCGGGACGCCGGGCGTGCGCATCCGGCTGCCGGAGATGCTGGGGGACACCGGGCGCATCGCGTACGTCACGGACGCGGAGGGCGAGGACGCCATCGAGATCGCCTACCTGCCGCGCGCCAGCGGCGGGCAGGACCCGCTGCGCATCGCCGCCGGCGCGATCGGCCGCGTGCGGGAGCTGACCGCCTCGCCGGACGGGCAGACCCTCGCGGTGGCCGCCCACGACGGGCGGCTCCTGGTCATCGCGGTTCCGTCGCCGGAGACGCCCGCCGTTCCCGAGCCGGGGCCCGAGTCGGAGGGCGCGGAGGCCGAGCCGGACGCCGACGCGGACGCCGACGCGGACGCCGACGCGGACGCCGACGCGGCGAACGGGCCGGGGCCGGAGGCCGAGTCCGAGGCGGCCGGGGATCCCGGTGCCGGGGCCGGCGGGGCGGAGGAGACGGCGGAGACCGGGGAAGCCCAGGAGACCGGGGAGGCCGGGCTGCCCGAGGGCGAGGTCGTGGAACTGCTCAGGTCGGCGAACGGGCCCGTCCGCGACCTGGCGTTCTCCCCCGACTCGCAGTGGCTCGCCTGGGCCCAGCCGGGAGTCGGGCGTTCGCTGAGCCAGATCAGGCTGGTCAGGTTCGCGGCGGCCGAGCGCACGGTGCTCGACGTCACCGACGGCAGGTTCGAGGACGAGGAGCCGGTGTTCACGCAGGACGGCAGGTACCTGGCGTTCCTGTCCTGGCGCGGCTTCGACCCCGTCTACGACGTGCACACCGGCGACCTGTCGTTCCCGCTCGGCTGCCGCCCCTACCTGGTGCCGCTGTCCTCCGCGACCCGCTCGCCGTTCGCGATCACCCCGGAGGGCCGCCCGGCGGCCGGCGGGCTCGACCCGGAGGACATCGGCGGCGAGGACGGCACCGTGCGCGTCGAGGCCGACGGGCTCGGCAGCCGCGTGACGCCGTTCCCCGTGCCGGCCTCGAAGTACTCCTCGCTCTACCCGGTCTCGGGCGGCGGCCTGGTGTGGCTGCGGTGGCCGATCTCGGGGGCGCTGGGCGAGACGTTCGTCAACCCGGACGACACCTCGGGCCGGCCGACCCTCGAACACTTCGACCTCACCAAGGCCAAGCGCACCGAACTCACCACCGACGTCGACTGGTTCGCGCCGAGCGGCGACGGAACGCGGCTCGTGGTGTCCGAGGACGACGCGCTGCGGACCGTGCCCGCGACCGAGGGCGGCGACGGCGACGCCCAGGTGCACGTGGACCTGCGGCGCATCGTGCACGTCGCGGACCCGGGCGCGGAGTGGCGGCAGGCGTTCGACGAGGCGGGCCGCATCGTCCGGGACTACTTCTGGGAGCCCGGGATGTGCGGCGTGGACTGGTCGGGCGTGCTCGACCAGTACCGGCCGCTGGTGGAACGCGTGGCGAGCCCGGACGAGTTCGCCGACCTGCTGGCGGAGACGATGGGCGAGCTGGGCACCTCGCACGCGTACGTCGCCCCGGCCCGCCGCAACGAGGGCCCGCCGCACTACCAGCGCGCGCAGGGCCTGCTCGGCGTGAACTTCGCGCGCGCGAAGGACGGCGGCTGGCAGCTGGCCCGCGTGCTGCCGGGCGACTCGTCCGACTCCAGGGCGCGTTCGCCGCTCGCGGGCAGCGGCGTGCGGGAGGGCGCGGTGCTCACGCACGTCGGGGGCCGGCCCGTCGACCCGGTCGCGGGACCTTGGCCGCTGCTCGCGGGGACCGGCGGCACGAGCGTGGAGCTGGCGTTCGCCGAGGAAGGGGGGCGCCGCCGCCGCGTCGCGGTGGTGCCGCTGGTCGACGACCGGTCGCTGCGCTACCAGGACTGGGTGGCCAGGCGGCGCGAGGTGGTGCGCGAGCTGAGCGGCGGGCGCTGCGGCTACGTGCACATCCCGGACATGGGCGGCTCCGGCTGGGCGCAGTTCAATCGCGACCTGCGGCTTGAGTTCTCGCGCGAGGCGCTGATCGTCGACGTGCGCGGGAACGCGGGCGGGCACATCAGCGAGCTGGTGATCGAGAAGCTGACGCGCACGATCCTGGGCTGGGACCTGACCCGCGACGCGCAGCCCGTGAGCTACGCGTCGAACGCGCCGCGCGGCCCGGTCGTCGCGGTGGCCGACGAGGCGACGTCGTCGGACGGGGACATGATCAGCGCGGCGTTCCGGCTGCTCGGCATCGGCCCCGTCGTCGGCTGCCGCACGTGGGGCGGTGTGGTCGGGATCACCGGCCAGCACGAGCTGGGGGACGGCACGTACATCACGGTGCCGATGAACGCCGCCTGGTTCGACGCCTACGGCTGGGACGTCGAGAACCACGGCGTCGTGCCGGACATCGAGGCGCTGCGCACGCCGGTCGACTGGGCCGAGGGTCGCCCCGTGGTGTTGCAGACCGCCGTGCGGGTGGCGCTCGACCTGCTGGAACGCCACCCCGCGAGCGTGCCGCCCGGCTACCGGGACCTGCCGCACCGCGGCCGGCCGCCGCTGCCGCCGCGCACGGTCGGTTACGGCCCCGCGGCCACGTACGGCCCGGAATGCGAAGAAGCCGGGGACATGTAACGCTGGTCACACCTCACCACCTCACCGGTCTCACACGTCGAGGAGTGCACATGGGCATGGCAGACCAGTTCAGGGACAAGGCCCACGAGCTTCAGGAGCGCGCCAAGGACGCCATGGGCGACAAGGACGGGAGCAAGAGAGGCGAGGGGAAGAAGGGGCGCGCGGGCGAGCAGGGCAGCGTGGCCGACCGGGCCAAGCAGACCGGCAGGAAGGCGATGGACGAGGCCAAGCAGCGCCGCGACCAGGGCCGCGGCCGGGACTGACCCGAGGCCGCCGGCCGCGACCGCGGCCGGAACCGAACTCCGCCCCCCGCGGCGCCCGGGGCCGGCAGGGAGCAGCGACAGGACAGGCGCCGGGGCGCGCCCGCGCGGGCACCATCGCGCGGGCGCGCCCGCATGCGTGGCCCCGCGACCGATGAGTTCAGGCCGGTCGCGGAGTCGGTCGTTTCCCCAGGTGTTCCGCCGGCGCGGCGCCCGCGCGAACGGGACCGCGCCGACGGGACCCGATGCGAGGAGGAACGCATGACGGCCACGCGACCACTGACGGAACTCGACCCGCGCTTCAGCACGCCGGGCGCGACGCCCGCCGCCTGGGCGGAGGCGCGCGACGCGCTCACCGCCGCGGAGGTCTTCTGGCTCTCGACCGTGCGGCCCGACGGCCGCCCGCACGTGACGCCGCTGATCGCCGTGCTGCTCGACGACGTGCTGCTCCACGACGTGCTGCTCCACGACGCGCTGGTGTTCACCACGGGCGCCCGCGAACGCAAGGCGCGCAACCTGGCGGCCGACCCGCGGGTGGTCCTGACCACCGGCACCAACGCGCTGGGCCACGGCCTCGACATCGTCGTCGAGGGCACCGCGCGGCGGGTGCGCGAGGGGGCGTTCCTCGAACGCGTCGCGCGGGCGTACCGGGACAAGTACGGCGAGGACTGGGCGTTCACCCCGCGGGACGGGGAGCTGCACCACGAGGAGGGCGGGGCCGCGCTGGCCTACGCGGTGGCCCCCGAGGTGGCGTTCGGGTTCCGCAAGGGCGCTTTCAGCCAGACCCGTTGGCGCTTTTCAACTGAGGCGGGCGACGGGACGGCATGACGGCGCCGCGGTTATGCTCCGATCGCCATGAGAACGCAGCAGCCGCGCCGGAGCACGGGCCGGATCGCGCGGAGATGAACGACACGTGCACCGCGGGGGCGGCGGCCGGGGACGCCGGGCGGGCCGACGGCACCTGGGTCGTCGACCCGCTGCTCGGCATTCTGACGGACGAGGACTCGCCGGTGCCGTGGACGGAGGCGGCGGCGATGCTGCGCCGCGTCGGCGAGCCGGCGCTCATGCCGCTCGCCGAGGCCATCGCGAACGCCAGGACGCCCACCGCGGCCCGGCGCGCCGAGTGGGCCTTCTCCGGCCTCGACGTGCCGTCCGCCGAGGCGTACGCGCCGGCGCTGGCGCACGCGCACCCGCGCGTGCGCGAGGCCGCCGCGCACGCCCTCCAACGGCGCGGCCCGGACGCGCTGCCCGCGGCCGGGCTGCTGCTCCCGCTGCTCGCCGACCCGGACGAGCGCGTCAGGGCGAGCGCGAAGTGGGCGCTGACGGACACCGGGCCCGGCGTGCTGCCGCTGCTGCGCGCGGCCCGGCGCGGCCGTGCGCCGGCCGGGGTGCGGGCCGCGCTGCTCGAACTGCTCGCGGCGGTCGGCGGCCCGGCCGCGCTCGACGCGCGCGACGCGGCGGCCGTGCGGCGGCTGATCCGCATCAGGGCGCGGGGCGAGGTGCCCGAACCCATGCACCTGTGCGGGCCGTGGTTCGCGCTGTCCACGGACGACTTGGGAGCGGTGCTCGGCGCGTTCGGGCTCTCGGGCGCCGAGCGGGTCACCATGCGCCTGGGCGCCTCGGCCTGGCGGCACGACCAGCACGCGAGCGCGCCGCACGCGCGGTGCTCCCGGGTCTACGTCAGCCCGGTCCTCGACGGCTGGACGCTGGTCTTCGGCACCGCGACCGGCGAGCCGCACCCGCGCGGCGACGAGCCGCCCGGGCCCGTGGTGCGCGCCCGGTGCGCGGAGCTGAGCCGGCGCTTCGGCGCGGCCCACTGGTACGGGGTGTGCTGCGCCGACGAGTGGTCGGCGTGGTGCCTCGCGGAAGGGGGCGAGGTGGTCAGGTACTACGACGCGGCGCACCCGGAGCAGACCGTCGGCGTCCCGCATCCGGCCGAGCCGGCCGACGCGCTGCCGCACGAGGCGGGCGACTCGTTCGCGGGCATCGACGCGCTGGTGACGGCGGCGTTCCTCGCCTCGTACGAGGCGGTCGCCCGGGACCTCGGCATCGCGGCGCCGCGCACGGCGGCGCTCGTGGCGGGCGGCGCCTCCGTGAACCCGCTGGCCCTGGGCCCGCGCACGCGCGTCGAGGGCGGCGCGTCGCTCGCGCTCACGGAGTGCGGCCGGGCCGCCGGCCACCCGCCGGGGGCCCTGCGGATCTGACCGCGGACGTTCGGGGCCGGGGGCAGGGGCCTGGGCCGGAGCCGTCAGTCCGCGGCACCGCCCGCGTCCCGCACCGCCTCCCCAACCGCCGCGTCCCCGGCGGCCGTTCCCGGGTGGCGCTCCCGTTCCGCCGCCGCGCCGCCGGCCCCGACCAGGCCCCGGCGCCTCGTCCCGGACAGCCGCGGCGCGACCCGCCGCATCTCGCGCTGCCCGAGCCGCCCGCCGACGAGCGCGGGCAGGAACCCGCGCACGGGCACCGCGGCCCGCAGCCAGCCCTGGCCGTACACGTGCGCGGCGCGGCGCGCCACGCCGTCGGCGAGCCGCCGGACGGCCGGTTCGAGCGGGCCGGTGCGGTTCGCCGGCCAGGGCAGCCGCGCGCGCATCTCGGCGAGCACGGCGTCCTCGTCCGCGCCACGCACCATGTCGGTGTCGGTCCAGCTCAGGTACCCGACGCCGACGCGGACCCCGGACGGGGCGACCTCGGCGCGCAGGCTGTGCGCGAACGCCTCGACGCCCGACTTCGACGCGCAGTACGCGGTCATCAGCGGGGCGGGTGCCATGGCGGCGAACGAGGCGATCTGGAGGAAGTAGCCCCGGCTGTCCACGAGCGCGGGCAGGAACGCGCGGCACGTGACGGCCGAGCCGATGACGTTGACCTCGATGACCCGCCGCCACGTGGCCTCGTCCGCGTCGGCGAACGGCCCGCCGGTCGCGACGCCCGCGTTCGCGACGACCGTGTCGATCCGGCCGAAGCGCCGGACGATCCCCGCCGCGGCCTCGCGCATGGCGGCGGCGTCGGTGACGTCCGCGTGCCAGTGCGCGCACTCCCCCGGCAGGGAGCCGGCGACGCGGGCCAGCTCGTCCGCTTCGAGCCCGACGAGCGCCAGGCGCGCGCCCCGGGCGGACAGGTGCCTGGCGAGCGCGGCGCCGATGCCGCGGGCGGCTCCGGTGACGACCACGGTCTGCCCTGCCAGGCCGGCGCGTGCGGTGCGGATGCTCACAGGTGCTCCTTGGTGAGGGCGCGCAGGTGCTCCGCGATCCGGTCGGGCGCCTCGACGGGGGTCATGTGCCCGATGCCGGGCAGTTCGTGCGGGCCGGCCACGTGGGGCAGCCGGGCGGCGAGGCGGTGGGCGTGCACCGGGGGCGTGAGCCGGTCGGCGGAGCCGTGGACGAGCGTGACGGGCAGGGTCAGCGCCTCCGCCCGGTGGGCCAGGTCGAGTCCGGCCAGCACGCGCCCCCACTCGGCGCGCGATCGGCGCGGGCACGCGAGCACCATGCGCGCGACCGCGTCGCGCAGCTCCGGCGTGGCCGCGGGCCCCAGGGTGATGTGGTGGACCAGCCGCCGGGCGACCGGGTTGACCGGGCCGAACGGGACCGCCGCGCCGAGGAGGAACCGCTGCCCGGTCAGGCGGGCGCGGCCGGGGCGCAGCGGCAGGACGGTGGACTCGCCCGCGAGCCGGTCGACGCCGGTGCTGCACAGCAGGGCGGCGGCGGCGCGTTCGCGCAGCACGGGGCGGCCGGCGGCGGCGACCACGGTCATGGCGCCCATGGAGTGCCCGGCGAGCACCGCGCGCCGACCGGGTTCCAGGATGGCGTCGAGAACGGCGCACAGGTCGTCCGCGAGCGCCTCGGGCGAGCAGCTGCCCGGCGTCGCGGGCGTGCGGCCGTGGCCGCGCTGGTCGTAGGCGATGACGCGGTGGTCCGGCAGCAGCCGGCGCGTCAGCGGGCGCCAGAACCTGGTGTCGCAGGTCCAGCCGTGGACGAGGACCACGGCCGGCGCGTCGGCCGGGCCGCGCACCTCCGTGTGCAGGCGGGCGCCGCCGGTGGAGACGACGGTCAGTTCCTCGGCGGGGGCGTGGGTCTCAGGCACGGGTCAGCACCTCGTACTCGTCGGTGTCGACGGCCCGGGTGGCGCGGCGGAACTCGCCGGTGGTGCCGGGCCACACGGTGGTGTTGCGGCCGTTCGCGTCCAGGTACCAGCTGTGGCAGCCGCCGCTGTTCCACACCGAACGGGCCAGCCGCCGCTGGAGGCGGTCGTTCCAGGCGGCGACCGCGCCGGGGCGCGGGGTCAGCGCGGCGCGCCCCCGGGGGGCCAGCCGGTCGAGCGTGCGGAGGTAGTCGGCCAGGTAGGAGAGCTGGGCCTCGATCATGAGGATCATCGAGCTGTTCCCGAGTCCGGTGTTGGGCCCGATGATCGTGAGGAAGTTCGGGAAGCCGGCCGCCGTGGTGCCGCGCAGCGCGGCCATGCCGTCGCGCCACTCCTCGGCGAGCGTCGTGCCCCTGCTGCCCTTGACGCGTTCGGCGATCGGCAGGTCGGTGACGTGGAAGCCGGTGCCGAAGATGAGGGTGTCGGCCCGCGTCTCGCGGCCGTCCGAGGCGACGAGCGTACTGCCGCGCACCTCGCGCAGCCCGCTGTCGATCACGCGCACGTGCGGCCTGGTGAGCGCGGGGTACCAGTCGTTGGAGAGCAGGATGCGCTTGCAGCCGATGCGGTAGTCGGGGGTGAGGCGCCGCCGCAGCCCGGGGTCCCTGACGGCGCGCCGCATGTGCAGCAGGGCGAGTTGTTCGACGGCCCGCATCCGGCCCGGGTGCTTGGCGAACGTGCCGACCTGGAGTTCCCTGACACTCCACAGCAGCCCGCGGCGCGCCGTTCCGGTGGCGGGCAGCCGGGCGTGCAGCCACCGTTCGAGGCCCGTGATCGGCCGGTCGGCGCGCGGGATGACCCAGGGCGGCGTGCGCTGGAACACGGTCAGCTCGGTGACCTCCCGTTCGATGCGCGGCACGAACTGGACGGCGGACGCGCCGGTGCCGACGACGGCCACGCGCCGACCGCGCAGCTCGTGCCCGTGGTCCCAGCGGGCGGAGTGGAAGACGTGGCCGGGGAAGCCGTCGAGCCCGGGCACCTCGGGCAGCATCGGCTCGGACAGCGGGCCCGTGGCGGAGACGAGGACGTCGGCGGTGAGCGGGCCGCCCGTGGTGTCGAGGGCCCAGCGCAGTTCGTCGGCGTCCCAGCGGGCCGAGACCACCTCGGAGCCGAGGCGGATGTGGGGGCGCAGGCCGAAGGCGTCGGCGACGCGTTCCAGGTAGGCCCGGATGTGCGGCTGTCCGGAGAAGTTGCGCGGCCAGTGCGGGTTGGGCGCGAACGAGAACGAGTACAGGTGCGAGGGCACGTCGCAGGCGCAGCCCGGATAGGTGTTGTCCCGCCAGGCCCCGCCGATCGCGTCGGCGCGTTCGAGTACGACGAAGTCCGTGACGCCCATGCGGCGCAGCCGCACCGCCGCGCCGAGCCCGCCGAACCCGGCGCCGATCACCGCCACCCTTACGTGCATGCCGCTCGCCTCCTGTGCGGTTCGGTCCACGAGGGGACAATCGCGCCAGTAATCACTGGCACAATCGGAGCGTAGGCCAGAACTCTACTGATCGGTAGGGGTCGGACACCTCCGAACACCGTTCGCCCCCGGAGGACTGCGGCGCACGCGGCGCCTGCGCCCGCAGGCGCCCGACTTAGACTGCGGGGCGTGGCGGCACAGGGCGAGGAGCGGACGGCGGACGGCGCGGCCGGTCCCCGCGAGTACCGCGCGGCCGAACTCGCCGAGGCCGCTGGCATCACGCAACGGACGCTGCGCTTCTACCGCGAACGCCGGCTGCTGCCGCCGCCGCGCCGCCAGGGCCGCGTCGCGTGGTACGGCGAGCAGCACCTGGCGCGCCTGCGCACGATCTCGGCGCTGCTGGCGCGCGGGCACACGCTGGGCGGCATCGCCCAGCTGATCGAGGCGTTCGCCGAGGGCGCCGACGCCGGGCGGACGGCGGAGCTGCTCGGGCTCGCGGAGCCGTCCCCGTGGGCCGAGGAGGAACGGGTCAGGCTGACCCCGCAGGACCTGGCGGCCTACTTCGCGGGCGAGACCGATCCCGAGCTGCTGGCCAGCGCGCTGCGGACCGGGTGGATCGCGGTGGACGGCGACGACGTGGTGCACCTGAGCCGCGACCTGCTCGACGCGTCCTCGGCGCTGGTCGACGAGGGCATCCCGCTGGCCGCGCTGCTCGCGGCGGGCAGGGAGCTGCGCGCGCACGCGGACGCGCTGGCCGACGTGTTCACGGAGCTGCTGCGCCGCCACGTGCTGCCGGAGCTGCTTGCGACTGGCGAGCGCCGGGACCCGCTCGGCGACGAGGACGTGAAACGGCTCACGCAGGCGCTGGAACGGCTGCGCCCGCTGGCGAAGCAGGCCGTGTACGCGGAGGTCTCGCTCGCGCTCGACCGCAGGCTGCGGGCGGAGCTCGACCGGGGGTGAGCCGTGGGGCCCGTTCGGCGGTGAGCCGTCGGGGCCCGGGGGCCCGTTCGGCGGTGTGCCATCAGGGCCACGGCGGCCCGGCGGGCCCCGCGGGTCAGAGCGGCTGCGCGGCCTTGAGCGCCTTGACGAAGCAGCGGCTGGTGGGCGAGTCCCGGTACGCGCCGAACTTCTCCGCCTCGTCGAGCAGCAGGTAGCCGCTGCTCTCGTAGAGCCCGATCGCTTCCGGCTGCATCGTGCCGGTCTCCAGCACCACGCGGGCGCGCCCCGCCTCCCGGGCGGACTCCTCAAGGCGGGCCAGGATGCGCCGGGCCAGGCCGCGTCCGCGCGCCTCGCGGACGACGAACATCCGCTTGATCTCCGCGTCGCCGTCGGCGTACCCGTCCGCCGCCTCCCTGGCCCGCCAGCCGCCGGTGGCCACCGGGCGTCCAGCGTCGTCGTAGGCGAGCAGGTAGATGCCCCGGGGCGGGTCGAACATCGTCGCGTCGAGCGGGGTGACGTCGCCGTCGCCGTAGCGTTCGACGTACTCGGCCTGCACGAGGTCGTTCAGTTTCACGGCGTCCGGGTGGTCGAAACGCACAGGCAGAAGGTGCATGCCATTTATCATATGACCTGCTCAAGACTGCCCTTTTGGCACCTACACTTCCGCCAATGGACAGCATGATCGCCTACGAGTGGCGGGGCGCGTTCGACGACCACGAGGTGGACGCGCTGCACGCCGAGGGCTTCGGGCACCCGCCGGCCGGCCACGCCTGGCGGGCCCGGGTCGAGCGGCACAGCCTGGGCTGGGTCTGCGCGCGGCCCCGCGGGGACGGCGGCCGGGCGGACGGCGGTGGAACGGACGGCGCGGGAACGGGCGCGCCGCCCCTCATCGGCTTCTGCAACGTCGCGTGGGACGGCGGCACGCACGCGTTCCTGCTCGACGTGGTCGTCACGGCCGCCTCGCGCAGGACCGGCGTGGCCACCGCCCTGGTGGCCGCGGCGGCGGACGGCGCGCGGGCCGCCGGCTGCACGTGGCTGCACGTCGACTTCGAGGAGCACCTGCGCCCGTTCTACCTGGACGCCTGCGGCCTGCGCCCGACGCCGGCCGGCCTGCTCGCCCTGTGAGCTGACCCCGCCGGTCCCGCCCCGCCGGGCGCGCGGCCGGCCGGTGTACGGTCGAGCGGTGCTGACCGTGACCAGTGTGAACGTGAACGGGCTGCGGGCCGCCGCGCGCAAGGGCTACCTGTCGTGGCTCGCCGGCTCGCCGGCCGACGCCGTCTGCCTCCAGGAAGTGCGCGCCGAGGAGCACCAACTGCCGGACGAGGTCCGCGCCCCCGAGGGCTGGCACGCCGTGTACGCGCCGGCCGCCGCGCGCGGCCGGGCCGGCGTGGCCCTGCTCACCCGCAGGGAGCCGGAGGAGGTGCGGGTGGGCTTCGGCGCGCCGGAGTTCGCCACGTCGGGCCGCTACCTCGAAGCCGACCTGCCGGGGCTCACGCTGGCCAGTCTCTACCTGCCGACCGGCGAGGCCGAGACGCCGAAGCAGGAGGAGAAGGAGCGGTTCATGGCGGAGTTCTCCGCCTACCTCGCCGAGCTGCGCCACCGCGCAGCCGCGGCGGGCCGCGAGGTCCTGGTCTGCGGCGACTGGAACATCGCCCACCAGGAGGCCGACATCAAGAACTGGCGCGGCAACCTCACCAAGTCCGGCTTCCTGCCGAACGAACGCGCCTGGCTGACCGACCTGTACGCGCCCGGCGCCGGCGGCTGGGCGGACGTCGTGCGCGGACTGCACCCGGGCCAGGCGGGCCCCTACACGTGGTGGTCCTACCGGGGCCGCGCGTTCGACAACGACGCGGGCTGGCGCATCGACCTGCACGTGGCGACCCAGGGGCTCGCGGCCCGCGCCGTGAAGGCCGAGGTGGAACGGGCGCCGACGCACGGGGAGCGGTGGTCGGACCACGCCCCCGTCACCGTCACCTACGACACGGCGGCCTGACACGGCGGCCTGAGCACGCGCGCGGGCCGGGACCGGAACGCGCGCGCAGCCTTGTCGCGCGCCCCGGCGCGCGAAACCCGCTTGAGGGCGGCGCGCCGCGTTGCTAGAAGTGCGGGATGCGAGACACGAGCCAGAGGACGGCGCCGTCCGGCCACGTCGCGATCGTGACCGGTGCGAACCAGGGCATCGGGGCCGCGACCGCGAAGGCGCTCGCGGCCAGGGGCGTCGCGGTGCTCTGCACCTACCTCCGCCTGCCGCACGCACCGGACAGCGGGAGTGGCGACGCCCCCGGCCAGTACGACAGCGACCGGGCGGCCGGCGGGGAGGCCGTGGCGGAGGAGATCCGCCGCGCCGGGGGCAGCGCCGAGGCGCACGAGGCGGACCTGAGCGACCCCGGGGTACCGGCCCGGCTGTTCGACATCGCGGAGGAACGGCTCGGGCCCGTCGACATCCTGGTCAACAACGCGTCCGGCTGGGTGCAGGACAGCTTCACGCCCGACCCGGAGGACCGGTTCGGCCGCCCGCTTCGCCCGGTCACGGCGGAGACGTGGGCGCGGCAGTTCGCGGTGGACGCGCGGGCGCCCGCGCTGCTGATCGGTGAGTTCGCCCGCCGACACCGGGCGCGCGGCGCCGACTGGGGCCGCATCGTCGGGCTGACCTCGGGCGCGGAACTCGGGTTCCCCGGCGAGGTCTCGTACGGGGCGGCGAAGGCGGCGCAGACCGACTACACGATGTCGGCCGCCGCGGAGCTCGCGGACCTGGGCATCACGGCCAACGTCGTGCACCCCCCGGTCACGGACACCGGGTGGGTCACGGACGAGGTGCGGCGGTTCGTGGCGTCGAGCCCCGCCCTCTTCCACGTCGCGGAGCCGGCCGAGGTCGCCGAGGTCATCGCCTTCCTGGTCTCGGACGAGGCGGCGCTCGTCAGCGGCAACGTGCTGACGCTCCGCTGACACCGGCGCTCTCCGGGCGGCCCGCGCCCGCGCGGGCGCCGTTCAGCCCGCGCGCGCGGCGCGGCCCGGCCGCGGCGCGCCGCCCGGCGTCAGGGCGGCGCGCACGGCGAACGCGTGCGCCGCTTCCACCGCCCGCGGCTCGGCCGGCCCGTCCGGTGAGAACGCCCCGAGGAGCGCGCGCACCGCGGCCCGGTCGACCGTTCCGCTCTCGGCCCGGTCCAGGAAACCCACCACCGCGCCGTCCAGCGCGACCGGGTGCCCGGCGCCCTCGGCGCCGCCCCCGGCCGCCTCGGCGAGCGGCAGCACCAGTTCCGCGTCGTCGCGCACCCAGGCGGCGGAGAGCGCGAGCCCGTCGTCCACCAGATCCTCCGGGTAGGGCGCGCGCGCCCACGCGCCGTCCTGCCACCAGTAGACGTAGCCGAGCGCGCAGTCCTCCTGCTCCCGGCGGAGTTCCTGCCACGGCAGCCACGCGGGACCGCCCGCGAGGAGATCGACCGGAACGCGCCGCAGGTGCCCGTGGCTGCCGTCCGCGTCCTGCCCGCAGAACACCGCGCGGCCCGCGTCGTGCAGACTCATGCGCCACCAGAAGCTGCCGCCCGCGCTCTCGCACCGCAGCCGGCCCGGGCCGAGCCGGTAGGTGCCATCCGTGAGGTCGGCCGACGCCAGCATCCCGAGCGCCGCCGCCCGCGCCCACAGCCGCCGGGGATGGTCGAGGTCTCCGGGCACGCTCGGCCTGTGCACCATGGTGCTCCCCCGTTCCCTAACGCGTGGCGGCACCCTAGCCCCTCCGCGGTCCCGCGCCAACCGCCGCCACCGGCGCGCGGGCGCCCGGCCGACGGGCCGCGCGCCCCGGCCGGAGCACCATCAGAAAAGAAACAAAAGGGATGTGCAAGAACTTCGGCAGATTCGACGGGAATTCGGCACGAAGTCGGTGCCGGGTTCGCGTCGGTTCGCCGCTGGTACGGTGCGAAACCCACGCGCGGCCCGTTCGGGCATCCGCGAAATCCGCCCGGAACCCCCGCTCCGCGCCCGGCTACTCCGTCGGCATCCCGTAACTGTCGGCGATCAGTTCGTAGCTGCGCAGCCGCGCCTCGGGGGTGTGCGCCGTGGTGGTGAGCATCAGCTCGTCCGCGCCGGTGCGCTTCACCAGCGCGTCGAGCCCGTCCCGCACCTTGTCCGGGGTGCCGTACACCACGTTCGCGAGCCAGCCGTCGAGGAAATCCTTCTCGACCTCGCTGAACGGGTACGCCTCCGCCTCCTCCGGCGTGGGCACGAGGCCGGGCCGCCCGGTGCGCAGCCGGATCATGGACAGCGCCCCGGTCAGCACCTGCCGGTGCGCCTCCCGCGCGTCATCGGCCGCGAACGCGGGCGCGCCGATCAGCGCGTACGGCGCGTCGAGCACCTCGGAGGGCCGGAAGCTCTGCCGGTACAGTTCGAGCGCGGGCACGGTGTTCGCCGCCGAGAAGTGGTGGGCGAACGCGAACGGCAGCCCGAGCCGGCCGGCGAGTTCCGCGCTGAAGCCCGAGGAGCCGAGCAGCCACACCGGCGGGCGCGCCGGCGACTGCACGCCGCCGGGCACCGTGCCCTGCACGGGCCCGGGCACGGCGTGGATGCGCGCGTACGGGTGCGCGTCGGGGAAGTCGTCGTCGAGGAACCTGACCAGCTCAGCGACCTGCTGCGGGAACTCCTCCGCGCCGTCCGCCCGCCCGCGCCGCAGCGCGGCGGCCGTCGGCCCGTCCGTGCCGGGCGCGCGGCCGAGCCCGAGGTCGACGCGGCCGGGCGCGAGCGCCTCAAGCGTGCCGAACTGCTCGGCGATGACCAGCGGCGGGTGGTTCGGCAGCATCACGCCGCCGGAACCGAGCCGGATGCGTTCCGTCAGCGCCGCGAGGTGCCCGAGCAGCACGGCGGGCGAGGAACTGGCCACTCCGGGCATCGAGTGGTGCTCGGCCACCCAGAACCGGTGGTACCCGCGCCGCTCCACCCGCCGCGCCAGCTCGCCCGTGGCGCGCAGCGCCTGCGTCGCGGTGAGCCCGGCACCCACCGTGGCCAGGTCGAGCACGGACAACGGCACCGGGGCCTGCCCGTGCCGTTCGCCCCTGATGCCGTCGTTTCCGGGTCGTGCTGCGGCCACCGCGGTACGCCTCCCTGATCGCGCCTGTTGCTTCTCCGGGCAACCAGGGGACGCTCCTGAACATTCCGCCCGGCCGGCCGCTCGCGGGCCCGCGACTCGGGGCGGGCCTCGGGGCGGGCCTCGGAGCAGGTCTCAGGGCAGGTAGCGCTCGGCGGCGGCGGGACCCTGTTCCTCAAGCAGCCGTCTGGCCTCCTCGACCCGCTCGGGGGTCGGCTCCCGGCCGCTGAGCCGCACCAGGTCCTCGGGGTCGATCGGCCTCTCGGCCCCGGTGTGCAGCAGGTGGTCGGGCGTAGGGAGATCGGCGGAGCGCTTCTCGTCGGACTCGGATGATTCGGACATGTGCGTTAGCACCTCCCTGTCCGCCAGGGTAGGCGCTGTCCGCCGGGACCGCACACGCGGCGGCGGGCACCCCGGCGCGCGGCACCGCCGCCCGGATCAGGCGCGCCGGCCCGGCCGCGCCGCGACGACGCCGGCCGCCCACCGGTCCCGCGCGCCCGTTCCGACGGCGTCGAGGAACGCCGACCACGAGCCCGCGGGGAAACCGAGCCGCGGCCCGCCCGGGTCCTTGGAGTCGCGCACCGAGAGGACGTCGCGCACCGGCAGTCTCACCTCCAGGCAGGCGCCGTTGCCCCCCGAATAGGAGGACCTGGTCCAGGCCCGCGTCGCACCTTGCTCAATTGGCATGCCCGCTCCGGAACTTGACGGCCAGCAGTGATGCCGTGACCGTACTGGCCCGGAAAGCAATATGATGTGCCGCTTCACTCGACCGGATGGATGCTCAAAGAGTTCGGCACCGACCAAGGTCGTTGCGGGTATATTCCGCGCCCCGGGGAGCCCCCGCGCGGTCTCCCCCGCGCCCCGGGCGCGGCTCAGGTGAGAGCGGACCGGAACGCCGCGGCCTGGTCCGCGATGACGCGCCTGGACCTCTCCGGGCTGAGCGCCTGGGCCCGCAGGTGCTCGTACATGACGCTGTAGTACTGCACGTCGTGCGGCTTCTCCAGATAGAGGTCGCTGGTGCCGCCCTCCAGGTAGATCACCGTGGAGTCGGACGCCTCGGGGAATTCGAGGATCGCGTACTGCCCGTTCACGCCGGGATGCGCGCCCGCGGAGAACGGCAGCACCTGGAGCGTCACGTGCGGCAGTTCCGCGCACTCCGCGAGCCGGCGCATCTGGCCCAGCATCGTCCGCGGACCGCCGACCTCCCGGCGCAGCACCGCCTCGTCCACGACGGCCCACAGGCGCAGCGGGTTCTTGTCGTCCCACAGCCGCTGCTGCCGCCGCAGCCGCACCTGCACCCGGCTGCCGACCTCGTCCGGCCCGACCTCGGGCAGAGCGCCCGAGATGAGGGCCGACGCGTACTCCGGCGTCTGGAGCAGGCCGGGCACGATCTGCGGTTCGTAGACGCGTAACGAGGACGCGTCGGTCTCCAGGCCGATGTAGACGCTGTAGCTGGGCGACAGCTCGGCGAACGCGTGCCACCAGCCCTGCTGCCGCGACTCCCGCGCCATCTGCATCAACGACTCGACGAGCCGCTTGTCCTCGACGCCGTACACCCCGCACAGGTCCCTGACGTCCCGGGGGCTGATGCTGCGGCGGCCGTTCTCCAGCCTGCTGATCTTCGACTGGGACACCAGCAGCCGGTCGGCCACCTCCTCCGCCGTCATGGCCCGCTCCTCGCGGAGCCGCCTCAGCTCCTGGCCGAGCCGCCGACGCCGGACCGTGGGATTGACGTTGCCCACCACGGACTTGTGCACCTCCGTCGAAGTGAGCGGCCCGAGGGCCGCGTTGCCGAGCGTTGCCGAGCAGTGCGAAGCGTTGCCAAGCAGAGTGCCACCTCGCGCGGCTCGTTCGCTCGGATTTCGCGACAGAGGGTGGCCGTTCACAAGCATGGGGTGTGGCCGCGGCCTTCGTCTGTGGCCGCCGCCACACCCCGTGCCGTAACGCGGCTCCCGGTCAGGTCATCGACGCGGTGCTGGGTGCGTGTTCAGTGCGAGAGCGAAGGGCGTACCGCGGTGCGCGTCACTCCTCTCCGCGTCGTCTGCTCGCCACCGTGCTGCTGGGACTGCCCGACCACGCTCATGGCCGGCGCCGGGGACGCGGCGGTCGCCGGGGCACGCCCCGACGCCTTGCGCGCGCCGCCCTGCTGCGGTCGCCGCGCGGCAGCCGCCTGTCCCGCCACGCCGTTCTGGACGTCCATGACGGCGTGCGCCACCAGGCCGCCCATCGGGTCGTGCCTGATCAGGTCCCGGAGCCGGGAACGGGAGGACCGCCCCTCGTTCCCCGGGTACAGGTGCTTCCCGAGACCCACGGCGTGCGCCAGGGCCGCGAGCGCCGCGGTGCGCGCGTCCGGCGGCGAGCCGGTGCGGATCGCGGTGTCGAGCCTGGCCCTGATCTGCCGGCTGACCGCGGTCTCCGTCGCCTGGTACCGCGTCGTCGGCAGCACTCCGCACATCTGGTTCTCGACCGCGTGCACCATGCCGCAGCGCTCCAGATGCGTGAGATAGGTTTGGCGAAGACCCAGTCGGGGCCCGCCGATCCAGTGGACGGCCCGGACCGGGCTGCCGCGCCTGCGCAGCAGCTCCAGTGCGGAGTCCAGCGTCGGATCTCCGGTCGGCCGTGGCAGTACCACGGCTATTCGGTCCCCATCTGGGGCTATCCGTCCCGCCAGGGCCAGCTCGACGAGCTGTGCTCCGGCGAGGCCGAGGTCGAGCGACTGCGGCTGCGCCGTGGTACCCGTGGTCGGGTCCAGAGCGAGCAGCAGCAGCTCCTCCGGAATGGTTCTACGACTCCTGCCCATCCATGCCTCCCCGCGTGGATGAAAGACAGGGTGACGCCTCTCACATTGTTCTGTCGAGGGCGCGTGGTTGTTTTGTGCGGGAACCCGTAGATATGTCGTAGTCGTCCTTGCCATTGGGCAGCGGGATTTCGCCACGGCCGGCTTGGCGTACCGAGGTGCACAGGACCCGGCAGACTGATAGGGCCAGCGGCCAGTTCATGATCGACGCGTAGGGAGGCACGGGTGGCGGGCGAGTCCGCGGACGGTCCGGGACGTGAGCGGGAGCGGAAGTCACCAGAAAGGACGTCCGGGGCCCCCGGAAGGGTTCCCGGGGCAGCGGACGTTCCCGGGAACGAGGAGGAGCCCACCATCGGACGGGCCGCCGACCAGGCCGGTGAAAAGCCGGAACGAGCACGGGAATTCAGGGGTACGGGAGTGAGTGGGGGCACGGCAGCGCCTGCGGCGCGGGCGGCGTCGGGCGCGGACGCGGACGCGTCCGGGCGGGACGAGCGGGACGCGAGCGAAGAGCGGGACGCGAGCGAAGAGCGGGACGCGAGCGAAGAGCGGGACGCGAGCGAAGAGCGCGGCGAGCGGGACGCGCGCGACCAGCGGGAGCCGGAGGGCCGCGAGGGGCCGGAGGGCCGCGAGGGGCCGGAGGGCCGCGAGGGGCCGGAGCCGGCCCCGGACGAACGAGCCGGAGCGGGGGCCGCCGAGGACGCCCCCGAGCCGGAGGCGGAGGGCTCCGAGGGCTCCGAGGCGGGCGCCGCGGCCGAGCGGGACGAGAAGGTCGGGAAGAGCGAGCAGAACGGCGAGCCGGAGGAGCGCGCCAAGGACGCCGACGAGGAGCGCGCCGAGCAGGCCGGGGAGCCGGAGGAACGGGACGCAGCGGCCGGCCCCGACAGCGCGGAGGAGATATCCCCGGCGCGGGCCGACAGCGAGGACAGCGAAGACCGCACAGACGACGAAGACCGCGAAGACCGCGAAGACCGCGAAGACGGCAAAGACAGCGAGGGCGGCGAGCCCGCCGGAACGTCCGGCACCCCGGCGGCGGCGGACCGCACGGCCGTGCTGCGGCTGCCCGCCGACGCCGGCACCGGCCGGGCGAGCGCGGGCGGCGAGGAGGGCGACGAGCGCCCCAAGGACACCGCGGAAGCCGAGGACGCCGGGGACGCCGGGGACGCAGCCGGAACGGCGGACGCCCGCGACGGCGAGGACGCGAAGAGCGCGAAGGACCGGGGGCAGCAGAAGGACCGGGCGGGCGACAAGGGCGCAGGCGAGGACGGCGACGAGGACCGGGACGACGACGGCGAGGACGCCGGGCCGGAGGCGGACCGCACGGCCATGCTGCGCGTTCCCGCCGCGACCGCCGCGACAGACGCGACAGACGCGGCGGACGACCGCACGACGTCCCTGCGCGCCACGGACGCGGCCGATCGCGGGACGACGCACCTCCGGGTGACCGACAAGGCCCCGGCCGGGCCCGCGACCGCGGAGCCCGAGGCCGGGCGGCCGGCCGCGCCGCCCGCGCCGGACGCGCCGCCGGACTCCGCGCGCGACCCGCTGGAGTTGCTCGCCGCCCTGACCAACCGGCCCCCGCCACCGCCCACTCCGTGGCGGACGGCGGTGCGCCGGTTCAAGATCTGGACCCCGCTCGTCCTGCTCCTGCTGATCGTCCTCGCGGTCGTGCAGTCGGTGCGCCCGCTGCCCGAGCCCGCGCTCGACCTGACGGCGGCCGAGAGCTACACGTTCGAGGGCGACATGCCTGAGGTGCCGTGGCCGGCCGCCGGGCAGGCGACGCTGTCCGTGGCGGGGCTCGGCACGTTCGGCTCGTCGGGCGAGCAGGAACCGGTCCCGATCGCGTCGGTCGCGAAAGTGATGACCGCCTACGTCATCCTGCGCGACCACCCGATCGAGGGCGACGGCACCGGCGCGGAGATCCCCGTCGACCAACTCGCCGAGGACGAGGCGGGTCTCTCCGAGCAGAACGAGTCGACCGTCGTGGTCGAGGCCGGGAGCACCATCACGCAGCGGGAGGCGCTCCAGGCCATCATGATCCCGTCCGCGAACAACGTGGCCCGGCTGCTGGCCCGTTGGGACGCGGGGTCGGAGGAGGCGTTCGTCGAGAAGATGAACGAGGCCGCCGCCGAGCTGGGGATGGACAACACGACCTACACCGACCCGAGCGGCCTGCTGGCGGAGACCGTGTCCACGTCCGAGGACCAGACCAGGCTGGCGCAGGCGGTGATGGAGTACCCGGTCTTCCGGCAGATCGCGGCCATGCCCGAGTACACCGACAGCCTGGGCACCACCCACCGGAACTGGAACGGCCTGGTGCCGATGAACGGCGTGGTCGGCATCAAGACCGGCACCACGACCGCCGCGGGCGGCAACCTGATGTTCGCCGCGCGCCAGGAGGTGGGCGGCACCTCGCAGTTGATCGTGGGAGCCGTGCTGGCCCAGCCGCCGCACCCGTCCGACAACTCGATCCTCACCCAGGCACTCGAATCGGGCGACATCCTGATGACGTACGCCCAGGAGCAGTTGCGCGCCGAAACGGTTCTCGCGGCGGGCGACGTGGTCGGGGAGGTCGACGACGGCCTCGGCGGGCGCACCCCGGTGACCGTCACCGAGGACGTGCAGGCCGTGGGCTGGCCGGGACTTGAGGTCGGCGTCGAGCTGAACGGTGGCGCCGAGGGGATTCCCGGCTCCGCGGACGCGGGGGCCGAGGTCGGGCAGCTGACGGTCGGCGACGGGCCGGGGCAGGTGGTCGTCCCGCTCGCGCTGGAGGAGGCCCTGGCGGAGCCGGGCTTCTCCGCGCGGCTGACCCGCATCGGCTGACGCACGGGGAGAACGGGGGGCCGGTTCTGGCCCCCCGTTCACCCGTGCGGGTGAACGCCCCTCCCGTCGCGGCGGCGGCCCCGCACCGGGGCTGCCGCCCCCGGGGGCCGCGCGCTACAGTCGGTGCCCCACGGCGAGGGTGGCGTGAGGGGGCAGCCCCGTGGAATGTCCATCGTGCGGGTCGGGTAACGGCCGCAGGCTCAACAACGGCAACTGGGTGTGCGACGACTGTGGCTCGGTCACCGCAGGATGAGGCCGCGTGGCGGGACTTGGACCCGGCCACGCGCGAACGACTCGACTTTCTCGACCCCGAGGACTTCACGGTGGGGCCCACCGCGGAGGCGGCGGCGCAGTGGGAACGTTTCACGCAGACCCTCGACCGCGCGGAACGGTACCGCCCGCCGGAGTGAGCCCGCCGCCGCGGTGAGCCCGCGTTCCCGGCGCGCGCCGGGCGCGCGCCGGGAACGCGCGCCTAGTGCGAGTGGCGCGGCACGGCGTCGCCGCTGCGGCCCACCAGGAAGTCGAGGTCGGCGCCCCGGTCGGCCTGCATGACGTGCTCCGTGTACAGCCGCGCCCAGCCGCGTTCCGGCTTCGGCTCCGACGGCGGCGCCGGGGTGCGCGCGGCGAGTTCCTCCGCGGGCACGTCGAGGTCGAGTCTGCGGGCCGCGGCGTCGAGTTCGATCCAGTCGCCGGTGCGGACCAGCGCGAGCGGGCCGCCCACGGCGGCCTCGGGGGCGACGTGCAGGACGCACGTTCCGTAGCCGGTGCCGCTCATGCGCGCGTCGCTGATGCGCACGATGTCCTCGACGCCCGCTTCGAGGAGCACCTTGGGCACCGGCGGGTTGCCCACCTCGGGGAACCCCGGGTAGCCGCGGGGGCCGGCGTTGCGGATGACGAGCACGGTGTCGGCGTCGACCGGCAGGTCGGGGTCGTCGGCGACGGCCGTGTAGTCCTCGATGCGGTCGAAGACCAGCGCGCGCCCGCGGTGCCTGAGCAGGTGGGGCGAGGCGGCGGAGATCTTCAGCACGGCGCCGTCGGGGCACAGGGAGCCGCGCAGCACGACGGTGCCCTCGCCGGCCGGGCGGAACGGCTCGTCCGCCGCGCGGATCACCTCGCGGTTCCAGCACGGCGCCTCGCCGGTGGCCTCCCGCACGGTGACGCCGCCGACGGTCGGCGCGTCGCCGTGCAGCAGGCCGAGCGCGCCCAGTTCGCGCAGCACGGCGGGCAGGCCGCCGGCGTAGAAGAAGTCCTCCATCAGGAAGCGCCCCGAGGGCATCAGGTCGACCAGCACGGGCACTTCGGTGGTCAGCCGGTCGAAGTCGTCGAGGTCGAGGGGCACTCCGACGCGGCCGGCGAGTGCGAGCAGGTGCACGACCGCGTTGGTGGAGCCGCCGAGCGCCGCGTTGGCGCGGATCGCGTTCTCGAACGCCTCGCGGGTCAGCACGGCCGAGGGCCGCACGTCCTCCTCGACCAGCGCCACCGCGCGGCGGCCCGCCGCCTGCGCCAGCGCGAACCTGCGGGCGTCCACGGCGGGAATCGCGGCCGAGCCCGGCAGTTGCATGCCCAGGGCCTCGGCCACGCAGGCCATCGTGGACGCGGTGCCCATCGTCATGCAGTGGCCGCGGCTGCGGGACATGCAGCCCTCGGCCTCGCTCAGTTCCGCCGGGGTCATGCGTCCGGCCCTGACCTCCTCGCTCAGCCGCCACACGTCGGTGCCGGAACCGAGTTCGCGGCCCTGGAACTTGCCGTTGAGCATGGGCCCGCCGGTCACCATGAGGGCGGGCAGGTCGACGCTGGCCGCGGCCATCAGCAGGGCGGGGGTGGTCTTGTCGCAGCCGGAGAGGAGGACGACGCCGTCGAGCGGGTTGGCGCGGATGGTCTCCTCTGCCTCCATGGCCATCAGGTTGCGGAACAGCATGGTGGTGGGGCGCATCAGCGTCTCGCCGAGCGACATGACGGGGAATTCGAGCGGCAGGCCGCCGGCCTCCCAGACGCCGCGCTTGACGGCGTCCGCGACGTCGCGCAGGTGCGCGTTGCAGGGGGTCAGCTCCGACCAGCTGCTCGCGATGCCGATGACGGGGCGGCCGTCGAACACCTCGGGGCCGAAGCCCTGGTTGCGCATCCAGGAGCGGTGGATGAAGCCGTTGCGTCCCTCGGCGGCGAACCACGCGCCGCTGCGGCGCCCGGTGGCCCCGGCCGCGTGCTCCGCCGGTGTCGCTCCGGCGGATGTCGTTCCCGCCGCCTTCTCCGGCGTCGCCTTCTCGGGTGCTGTCATGCCGCGGTGCCTCCTGCTCGTCCGTGGACTCGGTGCGCGTGTGCCGCCCGCGCCGCCCGCGCGGTGGCGGGCGGACGGCGGCGCGTTCAAGCGTCACATGCCCGGCCCGGGGGGAACGGTGGCGGGCCGCGACATCACGGCTCGCCCGCTGGCCGGTTCCGGATGATCCGTGGCTTACGCTCGACAAGTTGCATGCGCCGTCATCTCACTGGCAATACTGAAAAACACCGAAACAGCGGGAACTTTTTCTCATGACACATGACCTGAGCACTGAGCAGTTTCCCGAGGGCTTCGCCTGGGGAACGGCCACCGCCAGCTACCAGATCGAGGGGGCCGTGCACGAGGACGGCCGGCTGCCCTCGGTGTGGGATACGTTCGCGCACACGCCCGGCAAGGTGTTCCGCAACCAGACCGGCGACGTCGCGGCGGACCACTACCACCGCTGGCCCGAGGACGTGTCGCTGCTCGCCGACCTCGGCGTGACGCACTACCGGTTCTCGCTGGCCTGGCCCCGCATCCAGCCCGAGGGGTACGGCCCCGTCAACGGCGCGGGCGTCGACTTCTACAGCCGGCTCGTCGACTCACTGCTCGACCACGGCATCACGCCGTGGGTCACGCTCTACCACTGGGACCTGCCGCAGCCGCTTGAGGACGCCGGCGGCTGGCCGCGGCGGGAGACCGCCGAGAAGTTCGCGGAGTACGCGGCGCTGATCCACCAGCGCCTCGGCGACCGGGTGCGGGACTGGACGACGCTGAACGAGCCGTGGTGCGCGGCGTTCCTCGGCTACGCGAGCGGCTACCACGCGCCCGGGCGCGCCGACGGCGCCGCCGCGATGCGGGCCGCGCACCACCTGATGCTCGGGCACGGCCTGGCCGTCGAGGCGCTGCGCGCCCAGGGCGCGGCGAACCTCGGCCTCACGGTCAACCTGTACCCCGTGGACGCGGCCACCGACGGGGACGCCGACCGGGACGCGGCGCGGCGCATCGACGGCCTGATGAACCGCCTCTTCCTCGACCCGGTGCTGCGCGGCTCCTACCCGGCGGACGTGCTGAAGGACGTCGCCGAGATCACCGGCACCGAGCACGTGCGCGACGGCGACCTCGCGACCATCTCGGCGCCGCTGGACTTCCTCGGCGTGAACTACTACTCGCGCCACGTCGTGCGCGCCGGCGCGCCGCGGCCCGGGCCCTCGCAGTGGGTCGGTTCCTCCGACGTGGAGTTCGTCAAGCGCGGGGTGCCCGAGACCGAGATGGGCTGGGAGATCGACCCGGACGGGCTGTACGAGACGCTGACGCGCCTCGCCCGCGAGTACGGCCCGCTGCCGCTGTACGTCACGGAGAACGGGGCCGCGTTCCCCGACGAGGTGACGCGCGAGGGGCGCGTGCACGACGAGGACCGCCGCCGCTACCTGGAGGAGCACTTCAGGGCGGCGCACCGGGCCATCGCGGACGGGGCCGACCTGCGCGGCTACTTCGTGTGGACGCTGCTGGACAACTTCGAGTGGGCGCACGGCTATTCGAAGCGGTTCGGTCTGGTGCACGTGGACTTCGAGACGCAGGTGCGGACCCTGAAGGACAGCGGTCGCTGGTTCTCCGAGATCACGCGCGCCAACGCGCTGTGAGCGCGGGGGTGGCCGCCGCCGGGCGGCCACCTCCTCCGGCGTCACGCCCCTGCGCGCCCGAGCGCGGCCCAGCGCGGCCCGCGCCGCCCCGCGCCGCACGTGCTGTCCCGCGCCGCGCGCCGTCTGCCGCGCGCCGGCGCGTGGGCTCGCGCCGGCGTTCGCCCTTCGCACACACCCGCGTTGCCTGAGCCGGCGCGGCGACGTTCCGCACTGGCCGCCCGGCCGGGTGGCGCGCGATGCTGTTCGTCCCGCCGCGGCCTCCGCCACGGCGGGTCCGTGCGCGGGCGGCCCCAGGGAGGCCGCGCCGGAGCGTGCCCGCCGGGGCGTGCGGCAAGCCGCACGAGCGGGCCCGCCCCGGCCCCGGGAACGTTCCGGGGAGCGCACGGCGACGGCCGCCGCCGGCCGTCGTCGACACGCCGAAATGGGATGGGGAAACGCGCATGAAGTGTCCGAGCTGCGGCAGCGTCAACGTGACGAGCACCGGCATGCCGCGCAGGTGGCAGTGCATGGACTGCCACAGCACGTTCGCCCGCTGAACGGCCGCCGGGCGCCCGCCTGTTCGGTGGGCGCCCGGTCAGCCGGCCGTGTCGTTCCCGTCGTCGACGTACTCCGCGCCGTCCGCTCCGTGCCGGTCGTTGAGGTGGCCGGCCAGGGCGCGGGCCGCCGCCTCGTCCGCGCCGAAGAACGCCGCGCGCGGGCGCCCGTCCTCGCCCTGGACGTGCACCAGGCTGCCCACCGGGTCCACCACGTACCAGCCGCGTTCGCTGCTGCGCCGCGCCTCGAAGCCCGTGCGCGCGCTCGCGTCGAATTCGTCCACGGCCCGATCATGCAGCACGGGGGCCGCCAGCCGCCGCACCGCCCGGCGGCCGGCCCTCACGCCTCGCAGGTCCCCAACAGGTCGGTGAGCGTGGCGAGTTCGGCTTCCGTAATGGTCAGCTCGTAGGTGTGCTTGACCGAGGTCCAGGCCACCGCGTAGGTGCAGTGGAAGTCCTCGGCGGGCGGCAGCCACTCGTCGGGCGACTGGTCGCCCTTCTCGCGGTTGACGCCCGAGGCGACGGCGATGAGCTGCGGATGCTCCAGGTCGTTGGCGAACTCGCCGCGCTCGTCGTCCGTCCACGCGTCGGCGCCCGAGCGCCAGGCGTTGGCCAACGGCACCATGTGGTCGATGTCGATCTCGCCGTCGTCCCCGTACTCCCGCGCGTCGTAGGCGCTGAACCACGAGCCCGCCACCGGCCGGCACTCGTCGTCGACCTCGACGCCCTCGCCGTCGCGGCGCAGCACCAGCTGGCGGACGGTGCAGCCGTCCACGCTGGCCCAGTGCGGGAACCTGTCCCTTGAGTAGCCGGTCATCGGCTCCGGCTCGGCCACGGTGAGTTCCGCGAGCAGCCCGGCGGCCTCGGCCGGGTCCGGCAGCCCGGGCAGCTCGTGCCCGCCGCCGGGGCGCGGCGCGGCGCCGTCCCCCGTCTCGGCCGGCTGCCGGCCGCCGGACGCACCGCCCGTCCCGTCCGCCTCCCCTGCGGCGCTTCCGCCGGAGTCGTCGTCCGACCCGCAGCCCCCGGCGGTGAACACCACCGCGCCCGCCACCGCCGAGACCGCCATTGCCCGAAGCCGCTTGTTCATGTTCGGTTGTGCCCTTTCCCGCCCGGCCGGTGCCGCGCACGGTCCCGTGCCCGCCCGGCCGGCCGCACCCGCGCCCGTTCGCCCGCCGTCCGCTCCGGTCCCGCCGGCCGGCCGCCTGTCTGCCCGTTTCCCTGCCCACGCCGCACCGGGGCGACGCCCGGGACCGCCCGCCGCGCGCGGCACCCGGACGGCGCGCCGGCGGCGGCTGCCGCTCCCGCCGCGCCACCGGAGCGCGGGGCCGGCGGCGGGCGCGGCCCGCGTTCACCCGGTCGGGTGAAAGTCCGCCCGGCCGGGTGCCGTTCGTCCGGCTACTCGACGACGACGGAGACCTCGACGTTGCCGCGCGTCGCCTTGGAGTAGGGGCAGAGCTGGTGCGCCTGCTCGACCAGGCTCCGCCCGGTCTCGCCCTCCAGGCTCGGGGGGAGCTCGACCCGCAGGGTGACCGCCAGCCGGTAGCCCTCGTCGTCGGTGTCCTTGCCGATGCCGACCTCCGCGGTCACCGACGCGTCGCGCGTGTCGGCGCCGGCGCTGCGCCCGACCGCGCCCAGCGCGCTGGCGAAGCAGGCCGCGTAGCCGGCGGCGAACAGCTGCTCCGGGTTCGTGCCCGCGGGCTGCTCGGCCCCGCCGAACGCCGGCGGCGGGGCGAGCGCCAGGTCGAGGAGGCCGTCGGAACTGACGGCGCGGCCCTCCCTGCCGTTGGCGGTGACCGCGGCGGTGTACAGCGACTCCATCTGCGTCGTCCTCCGGTTCTCGGATGGTCGGTGTCCTCGGTACCGGGGCCGTTCGGCCGCGTGCGCCGTCCGGCCCGGCCGATCAGTAGATCACACAATTGAGTTGTGCACAATCAAATGGCGCACGCTGCGCTACGCTGGCCCCCATGAGCACGGAGTACCTGCGCCTCGACCAGCAGATCTGCTTCGCCCTGCACGCGGCCTCGCGCGCCTTCGGCGGCGTCTACCGCGCGGTCCTGCGCGATCTGGGGCTCACCTACCCGCAATACCTGGTCATGCTCGTGCTGTGGGAGCACGGAGAGCTGTCCGTGGGGCGCATCGGCGAGCACCTGCGCCTCGACTCGGGCACGCTGTCGCCGCTGCTCAAGCGGCTGGAGGCGGGCGGCTTGGTGCGGCGGACGCGCGGCACCGAGGACGAGCGCTCCGTCACCGTCCGCCCGACGGCCGCCGGGCTCGCCCTGCGCGAGCGCGCCGAGCGCGTTCCGCCGCTCGTCGCCGGGGCCACCGGCCTGGACGACGCGGAGCTTGCCCGGCTGCGCGCGGACCTGACGCGGCTGACGGCCGCGCTCGACGCGGCGGCCGCGCGAGCGCGGTGAGCCGGCCTGAGCCGGCGGCCTGACCCGGCGGACGCCGCCGGGCCGCCGGGTCGAGCGCGGCCGTCAGTCCCCCGCCCGGCCGCGACCGGCCCGCGGCCCGCCCGCCGGCCGCGGGACGGCGGCCGTCTCCGCCGCGTCCACCCGCCCGAGGTTCCGCACCGCGGGGATCGCGAGCAGCGCGGCGCCGACCGCGAGCGCGACCGCCGCCCCCGCGAGCAGCACAGGGGACGCGCCGAAGGCGCCCGCGGCCGGACCTGCGAGCCCCTGCCCGACCGGCAGCATCGCCGCGGAGCCCGCGACCTCGTAGGCGTGGATGCGGTTCAGCACGGCGGCCGGCACCCGCGTCTGGACACTGGTGATCCACAGGACACCCCAGAACGCCATCGCCGCGCCCGCCACGACGAAACCCGCGGTGATCACCGCGACCCCGCACCCCGCGCCCACCGTCGCCGGCTGGAGGAAGCAGCCGAACAGCGCCAGCGCCCCCGCGCGCAGCGGGTACCTGGGCCGCACGCGCATCGCGACCAGCCCGCCGACGGCCATGCCCGCCCCGAGCGCCGAGTTCACCAGGCCGTAGGCGCCCGTTCCGTGGGCCGCGATCACCTCCGTCGCCACCAGCGGGACCGCGGGGCCCCACGCCGCCGCCATGAACACCATCCAGACGGCGATGACCGCCCACATCCAGGTGCGCGCCCTGAACTCGCGCCAGCCCTCGGCCAGGTCGGCGGCGAACGAACCGGCGGCCGGCCGCCCGGGCCGCGGCGGCAGCCGGAGCAGCAGCAGGCACAGGGCGCTGACCAGGTACGTTCCGGCGTGCGCGAGGAACACGCCGCCCGGCGATGTCACCCCGACCAGCACGCCCGCCGCCGCGGGGCCCCCGATGGCCATGCAGGACTCGGCGGTGCGGACCGCGCCGTTGGCCGCCTGCACGTCGTGCGCGATGCGCGGCACCGTGCTCGTGAGGCCGGGCTGGAACATCGCGGCGCACACCCCGTTCACCGCGCCGATCGCGCACACCTGCCACAGCACGACGTGCCCGGTGAGGAACAGCGACGCGGCCAGCACCTCCGTGCCCACCCGCACCAGGTCGGCCCCGATCATCAGGTGCCGGGGGTCGAACCGGTCCGCGACCACGCCGCCGAAGACCACGAGCCCCGCGAAGGAGGCGGTGAACGACGCGAGCGCCGCCCCCACCGCGCCCGCGCCGCCGCCGTGCCCCACCAGCCCCGCGGCCAGCGCGACGGGCAGCATCATGTCGCCGAACCTGGCAACGGCCCGCGCCGTGAAGAACAGCCCGAACTCCCGCGTCCACAGGCGCGGCACCCCGCCTTCCGCGCCCCCCACGCGCCCCGCGCCCTTCGCACCCCCCGCGCGCCGGCGCCCGGAGCCGGGCGCCGGCGCGGGCTGCCGTGCGGGGGGCGACGTCATGCGTCAACCATCACCCGTTCCGCCCCCGCCCGCCCGTCCTGGCGGTCCGGCCGCGGGGCGCCGCCCGCCCGGTTCGAGCGGGGGCGCGCCGACCGCGCAGTGCCGGGTGCACTGCGGCTCCGGGGCGTGCGGCGCCAGCCGGCCCGGCACGGCGAACCAGGCGATGAGGGCGCCGAGCAGCATCAGTCCCGCGCACAGCAGCACCGCCCGGCCGAACGCCCGGTCCACGGCCTCCGCGGAACGGTACTGGTCGGCGGACAGGCCGGTGGCCAGCGGCAGCGCGGCCACCGCGACCAGCTGGGCGACGCGGGCCGCCGCGTTGTTCACCCCGCTGGCCACCCCCGCCCTGCGCACCTCGACCGAGGCCAGCACGGTCGCCGTCAGCGGCGCGACGAACAGGCTCATCCCCAGCCCCTGCACCAGCACGCCGGGGAACACGTCCGTCCAGTACGAACCGCCCGGGCGCACCCGGTGCAGCAGCACCAGGCCGACCGCCGCCACCAGCGGGCCGAGCGTGAGCGGCAGCCGCGGCCCGATCCGGTGGGACAGCGCGCCCGCGGGCCCAGAGAGCACCGTCAGCAGCAGCGTCACCGGCAGCGAGGCCACCCCGGCCGTGAGCGCGTCGTAGCCGAGGCCGTTCTGCAACTGCGTGGGCAGCAGGAAGAAGACGCCGCCGATCGCGGCGTACAGGCACAGGGTGACGGCGTTGGCCGCAGTGAACAGGCGCGACCTGAACACCCCGAGCGGCAGCATCGGCCGCGCCGCCCGCCGCTCCCGCCGCACGAACGCCGCGCCGAGCAGCAGCCCGCCCGCGAGCGCCCAGAGCGCGGGCGCGTTGATCAGCGCGAACGTGACGCCGCCGAGCGACAGCGCGGCGAGCACCGCGCCCGGCACGTCGAACCGGCCGCTCGCCGCCCAGTCCCTGCTCTCCGGCACCGCGCGCGTCAGCAGCAGCACGGCCGCCGCGAGCGGCACGTTGATCAGGAAGATCCACCGCCAGCCCGGCCCGTCGACCAGCCAGCCGCCGAGGAACGGCCCGAGCGCCGTGGCCACCCCGCCGAGCCCCGACCACAGGCCGACGGCCTTCGCCCGCTGGTCCCGGGCGAACGACGACTGGATCAGCGCGAGCGACCCGGGCGTCAGCAGCGCGCCCCCCACCCCCTGGAGCGCACGCGCGGCGATGAGCGCCGGCGCGGACGGCGCGAGCCCGCACAGCACCGACGCCACCGCGAACCACACCACGCCCCACACGAACACCCGGCGGCGCCCGAACCGGTCACCGAGCCCCCCGCCGAGCAGGATCAGCCCGGCGAGCGTGAGCATGTAGGCGTTGAGGATCCACTGGAGGCCCGAGATCGGCACCCCGAAGTCGTCCCCGACGCGCGGCAGCGCCACGGTGACGATCGTGCCGTCGAGCATCGCCATGCCGGAGCCGAGGACGGCGCTGCCCAGCACGCGGCGGCCCGTGGGCGACGCGGTGGTCAGGCGCCCGGCGCCGTCCCGCGGCTCCCCCGCGGCCTCCTCATGACCTGCCATGCGGCCATGGTCGGCCCCCGGCCGCTCACGCGCCCGTCGGCCGGACGGCGCGCGCCCCCGGCCCGATGACGCGTTCCACCAGCTCGGGCAGCCACTGCACGTACTCGACCTCGGCGCCGTCGGCGTGCCGGGCGTACAGGAAGCGCCCGGTGGCGCTGCGCGCCGGCGGCACCGTGACGCGCGCCCCGTGGGCGGCGAGCAGCGCCGCCGTCCGGTCGAGGTCGTCGACCACGACGGTGGCGGTGGCGCCGCGGTAGCGGTCGCGCGCGGCGGCGGGGCCCGCGATGACGAGGAAGTCACCGATCGCGGCGAGTTCCACCGACTCGAACGGCATCCGCAGGTCGGGCTCCGCGCCGGTCAGTTCACGCAGCGGCGCGAGGGCCGCGTCCATGTCGTCCGACCACAGGCGGGCGTACGTTTTGAGAATGGTCATACCGGCATGCTGGGCACCGGCCACCGCGCGCGGGAAGCACGCACCCCGAGCTGAGAGAGGAACGGAACGGTGACCGGCCGGTCCTCGAAGCCGCTCGCCCCTTCGGTCCTCACGGGCCTCGCGAGCAGGTGGGCCCTCCTGGTCGTGGACGCCCTCGCCAAGGAGACCCTGCGCTACACGCGGCTGCACGGCCGCGTCGACGGCATCAGCCACCAGATGCTCGCCAGAACCCTGCGCGCCCTCGAACGCGACGGCATCGTGGTCCGCACGGCGCACCCGACGGTCCCACCGCGCGTGGAGTACGCGCTCACGCCCGCCGGTCAGGACCTGCGGACCCGCGTGGCCGGCATGTGCGCCTGGAGCCGCGCGCACCTGCCGGAGATCGAGGCCGCCCGCGGGCGGTACGCCGCCGAGGACGAGCGGGCCCGCCTGCGCCGCGCCGGGCTCGCCGCCGTGCCCGGCAGGCCGCCGGCGCCGCCGCTGACCGCGACCGCCGCCCTGGCCGGACCGGCCCGCCGCCCCGGGGACGGCGGGCGGGAGATCGGGATCGACCGCGCCGACCCCTTCCTGGTGCCGCGCGCGAACGCCGCCTGGGCCCGGCTCGCCCGGCGCTACGGCCTTTACGGCCCCGCCGGGGAGTTCCTGCTGGCCACCGCCGTGGACGACGGGCCGCCGCGGTGGCGCGCGGTGCGCGTCCTGCCGGGCGCCGACCTGATGGGCGCCGGGGCGGCGGCGTTCCTCGGAACGGCCGCCGGCCGCCCCGAGTTCGCCGCCCTCTCCCCCGACGGCCGCGTCGCGCTGCGCGCCACCACCGGGGCGGCGCGCGTGCGCCTGATCGCCGTCCCTACTGGCCGACCCGGCCGGGCCGGAGCGTCTTGCTGAACAGCACAGGACCGTCGACCTCCCGCAGCCGCGCCGTCAGCTCCCCGCTGTCGCCGTCGATCTCGACCTCGCCGTAGAACTGGTAGCCCTCGGCGGGCGAGACGTTCGCCGTCTCGGGCGCCTTCACGAAGACGCGTTCCGGGCCGAACGTGCCGTCCAGCGCGTTGGGCGGGAACGCGCCGGCGTTCAGCGGGCCGCTGACGAACTCCCAGAACGGCTCGAAGTCGCCGAACGCCGCCCGCTCGGGCCGGTAGTGCTGCGCCGACGTGTAGTGCACGTCGGCGGTCAGCCACACCGTTCCCGTGATGCGGCGGTGCTTGATGAAGCGGAGCAGCTCCGCGATCTGGAGCTCGCGGCCGAGCGGCGCGCCGGGGTCGCCGTTCGCGATGGCCTCGATGTTCTCGGCGCCGTCCGGCACGACGAGACCGATCGGCATGTCCGCGGCGATGACCTTCCACACCGCGCGGGACCGCGCCAGCTCGCGCTTGAGCCAGTCGAGCTGCTCGCGGCCCAGGATGCCCTGCCGGTCGTGCGGCTGCCGGCTGGGCGAGTTGGCGTTCCGGTACGTCCGCATGTCGAGCACGAACACGTCGAGCAGCGGCCCGTGCCGCACCACCCGGTGCACCCGGCCCTCGCGGCGGCCGGGGCGCAGCGTCTGGATGGGGAAGTACTCGGAGAACGCCCGCCGGGCGCGCGCGGCAAGCACGTCGACGGACTTCTCGGTGTAGCGGTCGTCCGCCAGGATCTCGCCCGGGTACCAGTTGTTGGTGACCTCGTGGTCGTCCCACTGCGCGATGACGGGCACCTGCGCGTTGAAGCGGCGCATGTTCTCGTCGAGCAGGTTGTAGCGGAAGTTGCCGCGGTACTCGTCGAGGGTCTCCGCGACCTTGCGCTTCTCGTCGGTGACGAGGTTGCGGTAGGTGCGGCCGTCCGGCAGGGTCACGCGGTCCTCGATCGGCCCGTCGGCGTACACCGTGTCCCCGCTGAACAGGAAGAAGTCCGGGTCCCGCCCGCGCATGTCCGCGAACGCCCGGTACCCGCCGATCTCCGGGTTGATCCCCCAGCCCTGGCCCGCGAGGTCGCCCGACCACACGAACCGCACGCCCTCCCTGCGGCGCGCGGGCGCGGTGCGGAACGTGCCCGTCACCGGCTCGCCCGTGCGGCGCGGGTCGTCCGGGTCGGCCAGCAGCACCCGGTAGTGCACCTGCCGGCCCGGAGGCAGGCCGTGCAGCGCGGTGGTGCCGGTGAGGTCCGTGCCGGGGCCGAGCAGCGGGCCGAACCAGCGGCGGGGGCGGCGGAACGACTCCGTCGCCGAGGTCTCCACGATCATGCGGGCCGGGCGGTCGGACCGCACCCACACCAGGCCGGAGGAACCGGTGACATCCCCGACCTGCACGCCCCAGCGCGCCATCGGGCGCCCGGAGCGCGCGAACGCCGGGGCGGCGCCCGCCAGCAGCCCGGGCGCCGCGAGCCCGGCCGCGGTCGCGGCGACCGTGCCCCGCAGCAGTGCCCGCCGCCCGGTTCGCGGATCGCGCGTGTCCGTCATGACGAAAACCTCCACTTTTCCTCGTCCGACGGCCCGCAGTATGGTCCGGAACCCACCGGCCCCGGACACCCCACGCGGTAACACTGGGCGAACACCAGGCCAACGTGCCCCCGCGCACACGGCGCGAGGCAACGGCGCGAAGACTCGTTCGGGCTAATCGGGACCCGCCGCCGCGCTATCCGCGCCCCACCCGGGTATCTCCCCGGCACACCGGGCGCGAAGTGGCGGGAGGTACGCGTTGATCGGTTCCCTCGGGCGAGGCGGCGCCGCGGCGCGGGCCCGGCTCGGCCGCCGCGGCGCGTTCCTGCTCGTCGTCGGCGCCGGCGAGCTGGTGTGGGGGCTCCAGTACCTGCTCGACCCCCTGCCCGACCCGCAGGGCCTCGCCCTGCTCACCGACGCGGCTCCCCTGCACGCGTGGGCCTGGCTGTGGGTCGCGGCCGGCCTCACCGGCGCCGTCAGCGCCGGCGTCCGCGCCGGGCGCGACTGGGCCGGCTTCGCCGCCCTGCTGACCCCGCCCACGGTGTGGACGGCGGCGTACGTGGCCGGCGCGTTCTCCGGCGAGTACGCGCAGGGACTCTGGTTCGCCGCGTACTACGCGACCACCCACGTCGGGGTGTGCCTGTGGGCATCGGCCGTGCCCGAGTACGCGGTGCCCGCCCCTGGCCCCCCGGGAAAGGGCACCGACGGATGAACACCCTGTGGACGGCCATGGCCGCCATCGGCGGGCCCCTGGCCGCCGCCCTCGGCAGCTGGTACGCGGCGCGCGCGACGCGCACCGCGGCCGGCGTGACCGCCGACGCCCACCGGCACGCCGCCGAGACCATGGCGGGGCCGGAGGAACGGCTCGCCGACCTGGCCGTGTTCAAGGCCGCCGTGGAACGCGTCGACGCGGAGAACGCCCAGCTCAGGCAACGCTTGTTGACACTGGAAACGCTCGTCCGCGCCTTCGCGCGCCACGTGGCCCGGCTCACGGGGCAGTTGCGCGATCAGGGCGTCGAGCCCTGCCCGCCCCCCGACCGCGTCGAGGAGTACAACCGCACCGGAGCCTGACTCAGTGCCGCCCGCGGGCGGTGCTCGACGCACCACCGAACAGCCGGGCGACCAACCGGAACGGCAACGACACCACCGTGGCGACGGCGCCGCCCACGGCCCGGAAGATGTCCGCGATAGCCCTCAACATGAGCGCGGCCTCCTTTCCTTCCGTTCGTCCTGCCCTAGCGGTTAACCCCCACAGGCCCCCGGAAACCTCACCGCCCTGCGCTCCGGCGGTCACGCGCCCGAACGCGCGGCTGCTCCCGGGACCTCGGCGGCCGGTTGAGGCGTCAGGAGAGGGAACCGACCCAGGTCGGAGGCTCGAAGCCCATGTCGTCGTTGTAGCGCCACACCTCGATCACCAGCTCGCTCCCGTTCCGCGCCGTGTCGATGCTGTGCGCGTCGCGGAAGTCCATGGTCTCCCCCGGCGCGAGGCGGCCTTCGAGGAATTCCGTGTCCTCAAGGTAGACCGATTCGACGGCGCCCCCATTGGTCGCCCCCTCGACGATCAGGCCGAACTCGCTCAGGTCGAGGGGCTGATCACCATCGTTGACGATCTCCAACTCGACCCAGAACGGTGTGTGCCCCTCGGTGACCGTGTCGAATTCCCCCAGGCTGTCCAGCGGTATCTCGGCGAGCGCGGCAACCGTGACAGACACGCCGTCGTCCCATGCGTGGCTCTCGCCCACGGCCAGATCGGAGGGAACCGTCGCGGACGTGTCCCCCTCGGCCGGGTCCTCGTCGGCCGCCTGACCGGTCGCGCCCTCTTCGCAGTCGTCGCTGCGCCATGCCCCCTCCTCCCACACCCACCGGGCACCGTCCTGCTCGCCCGCGTCGTCCAGGGCCTCGATACCGGTCGTGCCGAGGACACGGGCGCTGGTGCCGTCGAACTCCAGGATGTCCAGTTCCCGCAGGGAGATGTCACCGTACAGAGTGCCGATGAGCTCCATCGCCTGGTCGGCCGCCGAGGCCGTGGTCAGCTCGCGGCAGCGGGCCGACTGGCCCGCGAGGAAGGCATCGGTGTCGCCGGCGTTCATCGCGGCCAGGTTGTCCTCGACAGCCTGGCGCAGCGCCTCCTCCGAGCCGCGCTCCGCCTCCGACGCCCCCGCACCGCCCTGGTCCGTGCCCTCCTCCGAGCCGCACGCCGTCCCAACAAGGGCGAGGGTCAAGGCGGTTGTCGTCACGAGGAGTCTGTGTGTTCGCATGCGCGCAGCGTGGCACGTTGCGACGGCAGTGGCAGACCATGTGATGATTTCGTGATGATCCAGCGGCGAGACCACCGCCCGCCCCTACGGCCGCGGCGGCACCCACCGAGGATCGAAGCAGACCGGGCCCACGGCATTCATGCCGTGGATCTGCCGGCCGAGACGGGCCCTACGCTGGATCGGCCGCTGGTGTACCTGACCAAGGGGCCAAGAACCACCGACCGACGGCGACATGAGGCCCCCGTGGCGACGGGCGTTCCCCGGAACACGTGGCCGATCTTGAAGGCAGGGAGTACCAATGAGCGCGGTCAGCTGGGAGGAGACGAGGCGCAGGGCGCGTGAGCGTCGTGAAGCCGCCGGGCTGCCCGTGCGGTCGTCTGCGGAGAAGCGGGAGGCGATGGACCGGCTCGTCTCCGAGGTGCGCGCCCACCGCCTCGCGGAGATCCGGCAGGAACAGGCGCTGACCCAGCGCGCTGTCGCCGCGGCCATGGGCGTCTCCCCCCCACGCGTGTCGGCGATCGAACATGGCGACATCGACCGCGCGGAGCTGGCGACGCTCCGCTCCTACGTAGAGGCCCTCGGCGGACGCTTGCGCGTGGTCGCGGACTTCGGCGACGCGGAGTTCACGGTCGCCTGACGCTGTGGTGCGACGCCGAGCGGCGGGACGCACGCCGGAGCCGCAACGCATGGCCGTTGACCGTGGTGCGCCGCCCTGTCGGACACGTCCCGGCGCGGACGCACCTGTGCCGACCAGGTGCTGATGCGCACTTCGCGTGCCCGGTCGACCGCCGGCCGCACTGCCCACGCGTCGAAGCCCAACGCCGAGCGGGCAGCCCAGCGGGAGCCGAAGTGTGGACCTCACGGCGTTGGCGGGGCGCAGTGGCGCAGGGTGTGGCGCGGGGCCGGGAACGGCGGAGGGCCAGCCCCGGGGGGTGGCCCCTGAGCTGGCCCTTCGGTTTGTGCCCCAGGCAGGATTCGAACCTGCGACACCCGCTTTAGGAGAGCGGTGCTCTATCCCCTGAGCTACTGAGGCGAGGCGCTGCCTGGGTCAGCCTACCGGGTCTCGGTCGCCGGGTGGGAACGGGATGTCGGAGGGCGGGCGCCCGGGAGGCGCGGGCGTTCAGGACGGGGTGGCGAGCAGGACGGCGAAGCGCGACTGCGGGTCGGTCCACCAGTGGGCGACGGTGAGGCCGGCCCGGGCGAGTTCCTCCGTCAGCGGCTCCCTGCGGAACTTCACGGAGATCTCCGTGCGCAGGTCCTCGGCGCGCGCGAAGTCCGCGGTGAGCGCGAGGGCGGGGACCTCGACGCGGTGGGCGACGCGGGCGCGCAGGCGCATCTCGATGCGCTCGGCCTCGGCGTTCCAGATCGCCTTGTGGTCGAACGCGCCGGGGTCGAAGTCGGCGCCGAGCTCGCGGTTGAGGACGCGCAGGACGTTCTTGTCGAACGCCGCGGTCACGCCCTGGTCGTCGTCGTAGGCGCGGATGAGCGTGTTCGGGTCCTTCACCAGGTCGACGCCGAGCAGCAGCGCGTCGCCCTCGGCGGTGAGTTCGGCGCGGAGGCGGCCGAGGAACGTGGCGCGCGCCTCGGTGTCGAGGTTGCCGAGGGTGGAGCCGAGGAACGCGACCAGGCGCGGCCCGGGGTGCTCCGGCAGGGCGAGGTCGGTCTCGAAGTCGGCGACGGTCGCGGCGACGCGCAGGTCGGGGTAGTCGCGGCAGACGGCTTCCGCCGCGCGGTCCAGGGTGGCGGCGCTGACATCGACGGGCGCGTACAGCTTGAGGGTGCCGGCCGCGGTGAGGGCGTCGAGCAGGACGCGGGTCTTGGCCGACGTTCCCGAGCCCAGTTCGACGAGTGTCCGCGCGCCGGTGAGGCGCGCGGTCTCGTCGGCGTGGGCGTTGAGTATCTGGCGTTCGGCGCGGGTCAGGTAGTACTCGGGCAGCCGCGTGATCCGGTCGAACAGGGTGCTGCCGTGCTCGTCGTAGAACCACTTGGGCGGCAGCGTCTTGGGGCGTTGTGTCAGGGCCGCCTCGGCGTCGGCGCGCAGGGCGCGGGCGGCGTGGTCGGCGGGCAGGCGGCGGTCGAGCGTGATGCGCATGGGCCTTCTCCTTCTGGGTTCTGGCGGGTCTCGCGGGTTCTCGCGGGTTCTCGGGGTCAGAGCGGTTCGATCTCCGTGGTGGCGCGGGTGGCGAGCAGCAGGGAGTGGTCGGGCACCTCGTGCCAACCGGGTTCGTCGGGCACGGGCGCGGAGGCTACGGTCACTTCCGTTTCGTCGGCGCGGCGGTACCAGAGGGTGTCGCCGTGGCGGGTGGCCGCGATGGTGCCGCCGTCGGTGAGCAGCAGGTTGAGGCGCGCCTCCGGCCGGGCGGCGGCGGTGCGGCGGACGACGTCGGCGAGGGCTTCGCCCGGGGCCTCTCCCGCGGTGAGCCGGCGGCCGGCCATGGCCCACAGCAGCGCGGAGTCGCTGCGGGCTTCGAGGGTGAGGAGTTCCGCCGGGGCCAGCGGCTCGCGGGTGTCGGCGGGCAGCTCCTCCCAGCGCGGAACGGCCCCGTTGTGGCTGAACAGCCACCGGCCCAGGGCGAACGGCGCCGCCGCGGCCTCGTCGTGGCTGGTGCCGGGCGTCGCGGAGCGCACCGCCGCGAGGACGGCGCCGCTGTGCAGCACGGCGGCGAGGCCCGGGAGGTTGGCGTCGGTCCAGATGGGGACGGCGCGCCGGTAGCGCACGGGGCCGGCGCCGTTGTCCGGCGGGTACCAGCCGATGCCGAAGCCGTCGGCGTTCAGGGTCGGCGTCCACGACTGCCGGTAGAGGCTGTGCGGCGGGTCGGTGACGAGCGCGGCGAGGGGGCGGGTGGGGCCGAGGTAGGCGAGGTGGCGGCACATCAGCCCGGCTCCGCGCTGCGGCAGGTGCGGAAACCGGCGAAGATCTGCCGCCGTTCCGGCAGGTCCCAGTTGCGGAACGTGGCGCGGCAGGCGACCTGCCCCGTGGCGAACGAGCCGCCGCGCAGCACCTTGTACCTGCTGCCGAAGAACACCTCGCTGTACTCGCGGTAGGGGTGCGCGGCGAACCCCGGGTACGGCCTGAAGTCGCTCGCCGTCCACTCCCACACGTCGCCGAGGAGCTGCCTGGCGCCGCAGGGCGCCGCGCCGGCCGGGCAGGAGCCGGCGGGGGCGGGCTGGAGGTGCTGCTGGCCGAGGTTGGCGTGCGCGGGTCCCGGTGTGGTGTCCCCCCAGGGGTAGGTGCGTGAGGCGCCGGTCGCGGGGTCGTGCCGGGCGGCCTTCTCCCATTCGGCCTCGGTGGGCAGGCGCCGGCCGGCCCAGCGGGCGTAGGCGTCGGCCTCGTACCAGCTGACGTGCAGGACGGGCTCGTCCGGCGGCACGGGTTCGGTGCTGCCGAAGCGGCGGCGCAGCCAGGTGGCGCCGTCCCGGTGCCAGAACGCGGGCGCGGTGAGTCCCTCGCGGGTGCGGTGCAGCCAGCCGTCGGGGTGCCACCAGCGGGGTTCCTCGTAGCCGCCGTCGGCGATGAACCGCTGGTAGGCGGCGTTGGTCACGGGTGTGCTGTCAAGGTGGAACGCGGGCACGTGCACGCGGTGCGCGGGGCGTTCGTTGTCCAGCGCCCACGGGTCGGTGTCGGTGCCCATGGTGAACGGCCCGCCGGGCACGAGCACCTCGGGCGGCGGCGCGTCGCCCGGCGCGGGGGGCGGTGCGGGGGCGTCGAGCACGGCGGGACCGCTGCGCAGCTGGTGGGTGGCGAGCATCGTCTCGTCGTGCTGCTGTTCGTGCTGGGCGATCATGCCGAACAGGAACCCGTCGCCCGGGTGCGGCGTGGCGGCCAGGACGTCGAACGCGTGGTCGCGGACGGTCGCGAGGTAGCGGCGCGCCTGCCGCGGGCTGAGCAGGGGCAGCGCGGGCCGGTCGGCGCGCGGGTGCCGGAACGCGTCGTAGAGGTGGTCGAGGTCCGCGCGCAGCGGGGGCCGGCCGCCGGCGCGGCGCAGGAGCCAGATCTCCTCCTGGTTGCCGATGTGGCCGAGGTCCCACACGAGCGGGGACATCAGCGGGGAGTGCTGGGCGGTGAGTTCGGTGTCGGGCAGGCAGTCGGTGAGCGCGAGGGTGCGGCGCCTGGCGGCGGACAGGGCGATCCGGGCGCGTTCCCTGACGGGGACCGCGGTCGTTTCGATGGCGCTCTCCCAGGCGCCCTCGGGGGCGAGGGTGTCCTCAGTCATCGCCTGGCTCCTTCCGTGCTCATCGCCTGGCTCCTTCGAGCTGGTCGTCGGCGGGGCAGCGGCCTCGCGCGGGGTAGCGGTCGGCCCAGTCGGCGAGGGCGCGGCGCAGGGCGGCGTTGGCCGCCGCGTCCGCGGGTGCGGGTCCCGCGAGCGCGGCGTCGGCCGCGGCGAAGCAGGCGCGGGCCGCGTCGGCGAGCAGCGGGTCCGCGGGGCCGAGGCGCGCGGCGCGCAGCCACCAGTCGGGGCGGGGCAGGGGCCGGCCGCGGGTGAGCGGTTCGGTCGCGGCGAACGCGGCGTCGGCCGCCGCCGGGTCGTCGAGCAGCGTGCGGACGAGGGCGAGGGGAACGGTCCAGTCGTCGCCCGGCTGGGCGTCGATCATGCGGAGTTCGAGCCAGCCGCGGGGGCGCACGGGCGGGAACAGGGTGCCGAGGTGGTAGTCGAGGTCGGCGAGGCGGGGCGGGCGTTCGCCGAACGGGCCGCGCAGCCAGGAGCGGAACGTGCGCCCCGGGGGCGCGGTCCACGGCGCGGGCGGGGTGCGGCGGACGCACAGCAGGGGGGCGTCCAGCGCGTACGCGGCCCACGCGGCGCGCGGATCGGCCGGCGCCTCGGTGCCGTCGCCGGCGCCGGGCGGGCGGGTGCGGGCGGGGTCGATGCGGGCCCACACCGCCTGCCGGGTGGAGACCCAGCCGGTGGGTCTGCCGCGCCAGAGCGGTGAGTTGGCGAACGCGGCGACCAGCACGGGGCCGAGCCTGTGGGCGAGCTGCCAGCGGGCGCGGTAGCCGGTGATGCCCGCGGTCTCGTCTCCGGCGTCGACGCTGACCTGGACGGCCGCCGTCGCGCGCATCATGACGCGACCGGCCGGGCCGAAGCGGTCGAAGTAGTTCTCCATCGCGCGGTAGCGGGGGTGGTCGAGCAGGCGGGGCGGCGCCTGGCGGGGGTCGAGGCCGAGGCCGACCGGGACGAGTCCGGCCTCGGCGAGCAGGTGGCGCAGCCGGGTCACGTCGGCGGCGGTGGCGCGGACGCAGGCGGCCAGCGTCGGCGCCGGCCGGCTGCTCAGTTCGATCTGGCCGCCGGGTTCGCGGGTGACGCGACCGCCGCCGGGGAGCGCGTTCGGCGCGGCGAGGGGGGCGAGCGCGGCGTCGAGCGCCTCGATGGCGGGCAGGCGCGCGGGGTCGCGGGCGTCGCGGACCAGCCATTCGAGTTCGACCCCGGTGCGCACCGGGGGGCCGGTCGCGAAGCCGGTGGCGCCGATGTGGGTCTCGGCGTCGCGTTCCCCGAGGCCGGGTTCCGGCTCGCGGCGGGCCGGGGGGCCGACCGTCAGTCCCGTCGCCATGCGTGTCGCCCTCCTTCGGCCACCCGTCCGTTACGCCCGTTATGCGCCGGTGGCGTCGGATTCACGGTACGGCGGGTGGCGGCGGCACGCTCCGGCTGTGCCCCCAGTCGGTCGACACGGGCCCGCCGGCCGGCCGCGCGAGGCGGTCGGCGGGCGGGTCGGCGCGGAAGGCGGTCGGGTTACGCGGCGGCGGCGAGCCGGCGTACGGCGAGTTCGGCGTACAGGGCGGCGCCGTCGGGCAGGACTGCCTCGTCGAACGCGGCCAGCGGCGAGTGGTTGGCCGGAGCGGTGTCGGGGTGCAGGCCCGGCATGGTCGCGCCGAGGAAGATCATGGCCCCCGGCACGGCGTCGACGACGCGCGAGAAGTCCTCGGCGCCGAGCAGCGGCGTGTCCATGCCGCTGAACCGCTCCTCGCCGTGCACCTCGCGCACGGTCCCTGCGGCGAACGCGACCTCGGCCGCGTCGTTGACCGTGACCGGGTACTGCTCGGTGAAACGCGCGTCAACACCGAGCCCGTGCGCTGCCGCGATGCCCTCGCACACGGCGACGGTGCCCTCGCGCAGCCGGTCCCTGGTCGCGTCGGAGAAGCTGCGGACGGTGGCGGTGAACCTGGCGGTGTCGGGAATGATGTTGGACTGCGTACCCGCGTGGAACGTGCCGACCGTGAGCACCACCGGGTCGAACACGTCGAAGCTGCGCGAGATCCACGTCTGGAGCGCGGTGACCATCTCGCAGGCGGCCGGGACGGGGTCCTTCGCCCGGTGGGGCGCGGAGCCGTGGCCGCCGGCGCCGAGGACCGTGACGTCGAGCACGCTCGACGCGGCCATCGCCGGGCCGCCGCGCGTCGCGAACACCCCCGACTCCCAGGTGTGCGAGATCACGTGGAGGGCGTACGCGGCGACCGGGCGCTCCCCGGTTGCATCGAGCACCCCCTCGGAGATCATGTGCCCCGCGCCGTCGTACCCCTCCTCGCCCGGCTGGAACATGAACACCACGTTCCCCGCGATCCGGTCCCGGTGCGCGGCGAGCAGCCGGGCGGCGCCGGCCAGCATCGTGGTGTGCAGGTCGTGCCCGCAGGCGTGCATGCGCGCGGCGGGCGCGGCGAACGGCAGCCCGGTGCGTTCCTCGACCGGCAGCGCGTCCATGTCGCCGCGCAGCAGGACGGTCGGCCCCGGCCGGGTGCCGCGCAGCACGGCCGTCACGGAGCTGAGGCCGCGTCCCGCGGTGATGTCCAGGGGCAGCCCGTCGAGGGCGTCGAGCACTGTTTCCTGGGTGCGCGGCAGGTCGAGTCCCAGTTCGGGAACGCCGTGCAGCGTGCGGCGCAGGTGCACCAGGTCGTCGGCGAGTGCGGTGGCGTCGTCGGAGAGGTTCATGTCGGCCGGCTCCTTCTCTGGAACGCCGGGCACCGGGTCACGGCGCCGGGCGGGGGGTGTCGTCGGTGATCACCGGAGTGAGGATCGTGGCGTTGCCGGGTGGCTGGGTCGCGGCCCGGCCCGCGGTGTCGCTGACCCTGATCAGGAGGGCGACCAGCAGCCAGTTGGCCACCGTCGACGAGCCGCCCTGGGCGAGGAACGGCAGCGCCTTGCCGGTCAGCGGGATGAGCCCGGTGACGCCGCCCGAGACGATGAAGACCTGGAGCGCGAGCACGCAGGACAGGCCGGCGGCGAGCAGCTTGCCGAACGGGTCGGTCGCGGAGAGCGCCGCCTTGATGCCGCGCTGGATCAGCAGGGCGTACAGCAGGAGGACCGCCGTCACACCGGCCAGGCCGAGTTCCTCGCCGACGGTGGCCAGGATGAAGTCGCTGCGGCCCGCGAAGCCGACCAGGTAGGAGTGCCCCTGGCCGAGCCCCGTGCCGGTGAGGTCGCCCGCTCCGAAGCTGAACAGCGACTGCGCCAGCTGGTCGGAGACCAGGCCGGGCGGGCGTTCGCCCTCGGGCAGGAAGGCGGCCATCGGGTCGAGCCACGCCTGGACCCGGCCCTTGACGTGCGGCTGGGTCGTGGCCACGACGGCGGCGCCGACGACGGCCATCAGGCCGCCGAGCACGACCCAGCTGGTGCGCTGGGTCGCGATGTAGAGCATGAGGACGAACACGCCGAAGAAGATCAACGACGTGCCCAGGTCCCGTTCGTAGAACAGCACGAAGAGGCTGACGCCCCACACGAGCAGAACGGGTCCCGCGTTGCGCCCGCGCGGCAGCGCGAGGCCGAGCACGCGGCGGCCGGTGAGGGCGAGGGCGTCGCGGTTCGCCATGAGGTAGCTCGCGAAGAACACGACGATCATCACCTTGACGAACTCGCCCGGCTGCACGCTCAGCGGCCCGACGGTGATCCAGCGCTTCGCGCCGAACCGGTCGGCGCCGAACAGCGCCGGCGCCATCAGCAGCAGCATCGCCAGGGCCATGCCCAGGTAGGTGTACCGCTGGAGCATGCGGTGGTGGCGCAGCACGACCAGGGTCGCGACGAAGAGGCCGGCGCCGACCAGCGTCCACGTCACCTGGTCGGGGGCCGCGGGCGCCGACTGGTAGTTGTCGGGCGGGTAGTGCGTGGCGTACGCGTGGTCGAGGCGGTCGAGCAGCACGAGCCCGAGCCCGCTGAGCAGCACGGTGACGGGCAGGATCAGCGGGTCGGCGTGCCGGGCGAAGCGCCGCACCACCAGGTGGGCGGCGAGGGCGGTGCCGCCGAGCAGGGCCACGTGTCCCGGCAGGCCGGACGGCACCCGTTCGTCGATCGCGAGGCCCGCCGCGGCGTGCCCGGCCGCGGCGGCGGCCACGGCCAGCACGATCATGGCCAGCTCGGTGTTGCGTCGGTGTGCGATCCAGCGCGCGACCGCCGGGGGCACGCCCCTGGAGCGGTCGGGCCTGAAGCGGTCGGGCCTGGAACGGTCGGGACGCGGGGACGCCCCCGACGCGTCCGGCGTGCCGCGCGATCCCCGTGCCCGGGCGCGGTCACGGCTGTCTCCTCCGGCACTGCCACCGCTGCCCATGCACCCGCCCCCTGTGTCCGTCCGCTCCCCGGACGGGCCGGGTCCCCCGCCCGGCGGGGAAGGCACTGAGCGGCAACCTACCCGGGCCCGGGCAGGCACGTCACCAGGGCCGCGCGGGCACCCGCGGCGGCCTGCGGCCGGCAGCCCGTGGCCGGAACGCGCCGGGCGCCGCATGGCGGTGCGGGCGCTGGGTACCCGGACGCAACTAAGACAGCGTCCCGATCGTCTTCAGGGATGTGGAACGTGATGTGGGGAGCGCCGGAAGACAGGGCCCGCACCCGGCCCGTGCGCGCCGCCGGCCCCGTGGGGCCCGGGTCGAGCGCCTGTGAACGGGCAGGGTACTGCATCCCCGGCAAGAAGATGAGCGGCTTGGGAATTCTGTCCGGATTCCCGTCGTTGATTCGTTACGGACGCGGGAGGCAAGGGGGCATCCCGGGTCCGGTCCGGCAAGGACCACGTTCGATCACTTCGCAAGGGAGCACGTATGGCAACCCGTGCCGTCGCCCGGCGTCCGGACACCGATGACAGTGTCGGAGCGGCGGGCAGTGTCCGGTCCAGCGCAGGCAGCGATGCCACGGAGCGCGATCTGGTCGGCATGTACCTCGACGAGATAGCCCGCACTCCGCTGCTCGACGCGGCGAAAGAAGTCGAGCTGTCCCTCACGATCGAGGCGGGGCTGTACGCGGACCGCATTCTCCGGGGCGAGGAGCAGCCGGCCCGGGAGGGCGCCGCCGCCGCGGCCTCGCGCGAGGAGCTCGAAGCCCTCGTCGCCGCGGGCGAGCGCGCCAAGGACGCGTTCATCCGGGCCAACCTGCGACTGGTCGTCGCCGTCGCCCGCCGCTACCCGCGCAGCGGACTGCCGCTGCTCGACCTGATCCAGGAGGGCAACGCCGGCCTGGTCAGGGCGGTCGAGAAGTTCGACTACAGCAAGGGCTTCAAGTTCTCGACGTATGCGACGTGGTGGATCCGGCAGGCGATCACGCGGTCGATAGCCGACCAGTCCCGCACGATCCGGCTGCCCGTCCACCTCGTCGAGGAGCTGGGGCGCATCCGGCGCGTACAGCGGGAGTTCAACCGCGAGCACGGGCGCGAGCCGGAGCCCGCGGAGATCGCGACCGACCTGGGTTCGACGCCCGAGCGCATCCAGGACGTCCTCGACTGGGCGCGCGACCCGGTCAGCCTCAACATGTCGGTGGACGACGAGGGCGAGACGCAGTTCGGCGACCTGCTCGAAGACACCTCGGCGGCCTCGCCCGAGCAGTCCGTCCTGGTCATGATGCGGCGTGAGGGTCTGGAAGACCTGATCAGCCGGCTCGACGACCGCACCGCGGCCATCATCAGGGCCAGGTACGGCATCGAGGACGGCCGCGAGCGGACCCTCACGGAAGTGGGCAAGCAGCACGGCCTGACCCGTGAGCGCATCCGGCAGATCGAGAAACACGCCCTGCTTGAGCTGAAGCGCATGGCGAACGACTCCGGGTTCGACGCCGCCGCCTGACCGCGGCCGGGGCGCGCCCGCGCACCGCGCGCACGCCCCGACGCACCACAGGAGCACCGCCTGCGGGCCGCGCACCACCCCTCACGGGTGGTGCGCGGCCCGTTGTCGTTCCGGCGTACGTCGCGCACCCCGTCCGGTGCTGTGACGCAGCACACAGCAGCGCGCGAAATAAGCGGGGAGTCGTTCTCCGTTCGGAACGGTGTCCGACTCAACCGGGGACTTGGTCCCCGGTTGTTCCGCCCACGAACTCCGCGACCGGCAGACGAGCCGGCGCGCCGAACCGCCGGAGGGGGAAGCGGCAGCATGACCGCCACATCCGCGTCCACGCCATCGCCCACGCCGTCAGCGCCGTCCACGTCGTCCGGGTCCTCGGCCGCGACGAGCCCCGCGGCGTCGACGGCCGCGCCCGTGGGCAGGCGCGCCGCGGACGCGTGCACCCGGTTGCGCGCCGACGCCGTCCGCAACCGCGAACGCATCCTCCTCGCCGCCCGGGAAGCCATCGTCGAGCACGGCCCCGAGGCCCCCCTCGACGACATCGCCCGGCGGGCCGGAGTCGGGAACGCCACGCTCTACCGGCACTTCCCCGACCGGCACTCGCTGCTGTTCCACGTGATGCTCTACGTGAACGAGCGGATCGTCGAGCAGGCCGAGCAGACCCTGAAAACCGTCGACGACCCCTTCGAGGCCCTGTGCCGCATGGTGCTCGCCTCAGCGGAGGAACGGGTCGGCGGACTCTGCCCGATGCTCGGCTTCGGGATCGACCCCGAGGATCCGCAGCTGGTCGCCAGCCGGGAACGGATGCACCGCGTGACCCAGCAGATCGTCGACCGCGCGCACGAGTCGGGCGCGCTCCGCGCCGACATCGGCTCCGGCGACCTGCTGGTGGCCGTCGCCCGCCTGACCCAGCCCGTTCCCGGCACCCAGGAGGACCGCCGGAGCGACATGACCGAGATGGCGAGGCGCCACCTCCAGGTGTTCCTCGACGGGTTGCGCACACCCCCGCGCAGCCCGCTGCCAGGCCGGGCGAGCAACCTCGCCGACTTCAAGGACGGATTCTGCGCCCCGGCCGCCACCCGCTCCACCAGTGCCACCCGTTCCACCGCCGCCAACCGTTCCGGCACCGCGCCCCGCTCCAGCGGCGGGCACGGGCCCGGCGGCGGTCCGACGCCGGACCGACGCTGAATCCGGCTCTCCACCGAAGTCCTCACCCTCAACGGCTTCCAGCCGTCCTTCGCCCTGCCCACCGCACGAACGCAACGTGAGGTTCCCACCGTCATGCCACCCGAGAAGACCGCGAGCCCGGCTCGCGGCGCCCTGGACCCCAAGCGCTGGCACGCGCTGTTCTTCATCGCCCTCGCCCAGCTGATGGTGGTCCTGGACGGCACCATCGTGAACATCGCCCTCCCCACCGCCCAGGTCGACCTGGGCATATCCGACGGCAACCGCCAGTGGGTCATCACCGCCTACGCGCTCGCCTTCGGCGGACTCCTGCTGTTCGGCGGGCGGGTCTCCGACCTGTGGGGACGCCGCCGGGCGTTCATCGTCGGCCTCATCGGCTTCGCCCTGGCGTCCGCGCTCGGCGGCGCCGCGCAGAACGAGGCGATGCTCTACATCTCCCGCGCCCTCCAGGGCGTCTTCGGCGCGCTGCTCGCCCCGGCCGCGCTCTCGCTGCTGACCGTCCTGTTCTCCAACGGCAAGGAACGCGCCAAGGCGTTCGGTGTCTTCGGCGCCATCTCCGGCGCGGGCGCGGCCATCGGCCTGCTGCTCGGCGGCGCGCTCACCGACTACCTGGACTGGCGCTGGACGTTCTACGTGAACATCCCGTTCGCCGTGGTCGCCGCCATCGGCGCCGTGCTCTACATCAAGGAGCCCGAGAACGCCAGGAACCGCTCCACCCTCGACATCCCGGGCGCCGTGCTCGCGTCCCTCGGCCTGGTGGCCCTGGTCTACGGCTTCGCCCGGGCAGAGCACGAGGACTGGACGGAGCCGCTCACCGTCACGATGTTCGTGACCGCGGCCGTGCTGCTCGCGGCGTTCGCGCTCGTCGAGTCGCGCGTCAAGTCCCCGCTGCTCCCGCTGCGCGTGATCACCGACCGGAACCGCGGCGGTGCCTACGCCGCACTGGGTCTGGCGATCATCGGCATGTTCGGCCTCTTCCTGTTCATGACCTACTACCTCCAGGTCGTGCGCGGATACTCGCCGGTCAGGACCGGTGTGTCGTTCCTGCCCATGGTCGCGGGCATGATCATCGGCTCCACCCAGATCGGCGCCCGACTGGTCACGAGGGTCTCGCCGCGCGCACTCATGGCGCCGGGCTTCGCCGTCGCCTCGCTCGGCATGCTGCTGCTGACCCAGCTCAGCCTCGACACCTCCTACGTCGCGGTGATCCTGCCGGCTCAGGTGCTGCTCGGCCTGGGCATGGGCACCGCGTTCATGCCCGCGATGAGCCTGGCGACGGAACGGGTCAAGCCGACCGACGCCGGTGTGGCCGGCGCCATGGTGAACGTGTCGCAGCAGGTCGGCGGCGCCATCGGCACCGCGTTGCTCAACACCATCGCCGCCGGTGCCACGACCGCGTACCTCACCGACCACGCGGCGGGCGCGACGGACGAACAGCTGCTCGCGTTCAGCGCGATGGTCCACGGCTACACCACGGCCATCTGGTGGGCGTTCTTCATCGTGCTCGGCTCCGCCGTGATCTCGGCCCTGCTGATCAACAGCAAGGGAAGCAGCCGTGACGCGGAGTCCTCGGGCGACGACGCGGACGACGCCGCGCACGTGCCCGTGATGGTGCACTGAACCGGCCGCGGGAGGCCCGGCCACCCGCACCCGGCACGCGCCCCTCACGCGCCCGGCCCTCGCGGCACACCGCCGCGGGGGCCGGGCGTTGCCGTGCGGAGGCCCCCGTCCGCCCGCTCCCGACCTGTTCACACCGGAATGATCCGCGCGTACGATCCCGACCGGGACAACAGAATCGGGCACGGAACGGACCCAAACACACATGTACGCACCCGAGCGCCAGCAGGCGATCCTCGCCCTCGCGCGCACCCGCGGCCGGGTCGAAGTCCTGGCGCTCGCACAGGAGTTCCACGTCACCGCGGAAACCGTGCGCCGCGACCTGAAGACCCTCGTCCGGGCCGGCGTGCTGCGCCGTGTGCACGGCGGCGCCATCCCGGCGGGCCGACTGGACTTCGAACCCGGCCTCGGCGAACGCGAGGCCACCGCCGTCCCGGAGAAGGAACGCATCGCCCGCGCCGCCCTCCCTCTCCTCCCCGGCGAGGGCAGCGTCCTCATCGACGCGGGCACGACCACCGCCGCCCTGGCCGCCGTGCTGCCACTCGACGCCACCCTCACCGTCGTCACCCACGCGCTGCCGATCGCCACCAGGCTCGCCGACCATCCCGGGATCGACCTGCACCTGGCCGGCGGCCGGGTCAGGCACCGCACCCGGGCGGCGGTCGACGCCTGGGCGCTGCGCACCTACGGCGAGATCACCGCGGACATCGCGTTCGTCGCCACCAACGGTTTCGGCCCCGCCTCCGGCCTGACCACGCCCGACCTGGCCGAGGCAGCGGTGAAACGCGCCCTGATCTCCGCCGCCCGCCGCGTCGTGCTGCTCGCCGACTCGGGCAAGTTCGGACAGGAGCACTTCGCCCGCTTCGGCACCCTCGCGCAGGTCGACCTGCTGATCACCGACGACGGCCTGGCCGAGAGGGACGCGGCGAGCGTCGAGGCGGCAGGACCCGAGGTGCGCCGCGCGTGATCCTCACCGTAACGCCGAACCCGAGCCTCGACCGCACCTACGAGATCCCGGCCCTCGCCCGAGGCGCGGTGCTGCGCGCCGACGCCGACCGCGTCGACCCCGGCGGCAAGGGCGTCAACGTCTCCCGCGCGGTCGCCGCCGCCGGGCACCGCACCATCGCGGTCCTGCCACTCGGCGGTCCGGAAGGCGCGCTGCTCGAACGGCTGCTGACCGGGCTCGGCATCGAGGTCGCCGCCGTCCCCGTCACGGGCCGCACCCGCGTCAACGTCGCCGCCGCCGAACCGGACGGCACCCTCACCAAACTCAACGCCCCGGGCCCCGAACTGACCCCGGCCGAGTCGCGCGCACTGCTGAGCGCCGTCACGGCACGCGCCGGCAGCGCCACGTGGACCGTCTGCTGCGGCAGCCTGCCCCGCGGCCTCGACGACGACTGGTACGCCGCACTCGTCGCCCGCGCCCGCGGGACCGGCGCGCGCATCGCCCTGGACACCTCGGGCCCCGCCCTCACCCGCGCCCTGCCCGCCCGGCCCGACGTGGTCAAACCGAACACCGATGAACTCGCCACCGCCGTCCGCCGCCACCTCACCACCGTCGGAGACGCCGTCCTGGCCGCCGAGGAACTGCGGACGGCCGGGGCCCGAGCGGTGCTCGCCACACTCGGCGCGGCGGGGCAACTGCTCGTCGACGACACGGGCACGCACTGGGGCACCGCGCCGGCCACGCCGGTCCGCAGCGATGTCGGCGCGGGCGACGCCTCGCTGGCCGGGTTCCTGTCCGCCGGCGGCCGGGGGCCGCGGGCGCTGGCCGCCGCACTGGCCCACGGCGCGGCGGCCGTACGGCTGCCGGGCAGCGCCATGCCCGAGCCGGCCGACCTGCGGCCCGACGAGGTCGCCGTCACCTCGCAACCACCGCTCGAACGCCCGTTGGGAGCCGCGCGATGAACCCACTGATCACCGCGGATCTGGTCGACCTCGATCTCGACCGAACCGCCGCGCACCGCGAGGGGGCCGCCCGCGCCCTCGCGGCCCGCATGGCCGCCGCGGGCCGTGTCACGGACGTCGACGCCTTTCTGGCCGACGTGGCGGCCCGCGAGGCGCAGGCGCCGACCGGTCTCGAAGGCGGCATCGGCATACCCCACTGCCGCAGCGCCCACGTGACCGAGCCGACGCTCGCGTTCGGCCGCAGCTCGCGCGGCATCGACTTCGGCGCCCCCGACGGTCCGGCGCACCTCATCTTCCTCATCGCCGCCCCGGCCGGCGGCGACCGGGACCACCTGTCGGTCCTCTCCGCCCTGGCCCGCGACCTCATGGACCCGCAGTTCACTCGCGCCCTGCGGGAGACCGGGGACCCGGCCAGGGCGGCTTCCCTGCTCAGGGGGCCCTCCCCCACCCCCTCCCACCCCTCCTCCTCCGCCTCCCCGGCCCAGGTCGCCGGAGGCGACCCGGGCTCCGGCTCCGGGACGGGCACCGACGGGACCGGCACGGGCAGCGCCGACGGAACCGGGACCGGCGGGACCGGCGGCGAACCGGGCCCGCAGGCGCGGGCCGGCCGCGCGCCCCGGACACCCGCCGACGAACCGTCCAGCCGCGACGAACGGACGCCCGCCGCCGAACCGTTCGACCCCACGCCCCGGACACCCGCCGACGAACCGTTCGGCCGCGACGAGCGCACGCCTGCCGCCCCAGGCACCTCGCACTCGCCCGATGCGCACGCCGCCGAGTCCGGAGCGGCTCCGCCGGACGCACACGCCGACGGCGCACACCCGCCGCGGGCCGGGACACACGCACGGGCGGAAGGCGACGGGCCCGTGCCGCACGCCGGACGCGGCCCCGTTCCGGGCGCCGGGACGCCCGCGCGGGCCGACGGCGGCCGGGTGGAGGCCGAGGGAGCCGCGGCGGGCGGCACACCGTTCCGGATCGTGGCCGTGACCGCCTGCCCCACCGGCATCGCCCATACCTACCTCGCGGCCGAGGCGTTGCGGCGCGCCGCCGACGAGGCGGACGGGATCGAGATCGCCGTGGAGCCGCAGGGCTCCGGCGGCTTCGAACGCCTGCCCCCCGAACTCATAGCCCGCGCCGACGCGGTGATCCTCGCCCACGACGTGGAGGTGCGCGACCGGGCCAGGTTCGACGGCAAACCGACCGTGGACACAGGCGTCAAGGCCGCCGTGAGCCGTCCCGGCGAACTGATCGCCCGCGCCCGCGCAGCCCCGCCTCCGGACGGCGTCCCGGGAGCGAGCCGGCCCGCGCCGATGGAACGCGCCGCGGAACCCGGCGACCACCTGGGCACGCGCCTGCGCAAGTGGCTGATGACCGGCGTCAGTTACATGGTGCCGTTCGTCGCCGCCGGGGGCCTGCTCATCGCGCTCGCCTTCGCCCTCGGCGGCTACGAGATCAGCGACGCGCCCGCCGTGGCCGACCACTTCTCACCGGCCGAGGCCGACAGCTGGGCCGCCCTCGCCCATCAGATCGGCAGCACCTCCTTCACTTTCCTCATCCCCGTCCTCGCGGGCTACATCGCCTACGGCATGGCCGACCGCCCCGGGCTGGTGCCCGGCTTCACCGGGGGCGCCATCGCCGTGACCGTCGAGGCCGGGTTCCTCGGCGGCCTGGCCGCAGGCCTGCTGGCCGGCGCCGTCGTGCTCGGTATCCGGCGGGTCCGCGTCCCCCCGGCGCTTCGCGGCATCATGCCCGTCGTCGTCATTCCCCTCCTTTCGGCCGCGGCCGTCGGGTTGCTCATGTTCGTGGTCGTCGGCCGCCCGATCGCTGAGGCCCAGTCGGCGCTGACCGACTGGCTGAACGGGCTGGGCGGCGCGAACGCCGTCCTCCTGGGCGCTCTGCTCGGGCTGATGATGTGCTTCGACCTGGGCGGCCCGGTCAACAAGGTCGCCTACGCCTTCGCCACCGGCGGGATCGCCGTCGCCGACCCGGGGGACACCAGCCTGGAGATCATGGCCGCGGTCATGGCCGCCGGCATGGTCCCGCCGCTCGGGCTCGCCCTGGCCACCACCGTTCGCGGCCGGTTGTTCACCTCCACCGAGAAGGACAACGGCAAGGCGGCCTGGGTGCTCGGCGCCTCGTTCATCACCGAGGGCGCCATCCCGTTCGCGGCGGCGGACCCCCTGCGCGTCATTCCCTCCGCCATGGCCGGCGGCGCGCTCACCGGGGCCCTGGCCATGGCGGCCGGAAGCACTCTGCGGGCACCGCACGGCGGCGTGTTCGTCGTGCCGCTCGTCGGCGGACCCGCCCTGTACCTCCTTTCCATCGCGGCCGGGACCGTGGTCACCGCCGCCCTCGTGGTTCTGCTCAAACACCGCCGCACTGCCGACGGTCCCGGCCGCGGCCCGGCCCAGGCGCCCGGGGCGACGCAGGCTCGATGACGCCCACCCCGTCCGCGCCGACGCCCTCGCCCCCCAGCCTCCGGCGGCGCCCCCGCCGGGTCTACCGGTCGCCGTACAGCTCCCGGTAGGCGGGGAACACGCCACCCGGCGTGTCCGCGCCCTCGGCCGCCAGCACTCCCTTGACCACCGCGCGCGCCAGCACGTCGGCCCCCGCCGCCAGTACCTCGTTGAAGGCGAGCGCCGCCTCGATGGGAGTCGGCCCTTCCGGTCCCGGTCGACCGCCCGTGGCCAACGCGAACACCGTGTCGCCGTCGGTCATCAGGTGAGCCGGCCGTACCGCGCGGGCCAGCCCTCCATGTGCCGTGCCCGCCAGCTTCTGGGCCTGCGACGGCGACAGCGCGACATCCGTGGCCACGACGGCGAGCGTCGTGTTCAACGGGGGCCGCCCGGCCGGCGCGGACCGGCGAACCGTCTCGGCGCCGGCCTCGGCGAGCCGCCTGGCCGCCTCGGCGTGCCGCTCGGCCGACGGCGCCCGGCCGTCCCGCTCGCCGTACAGGGCACCGGAGCCCGGATCGACGGGCGAGCCCGCCGAGTTCACCGCGACCAGTGCCGCGACGGTGGCGCCGGACGGCAGGACGGCGCTCGCCGTCCCGATGCCGCCTTTGAAGCCGCCGGCCCTGGCGCCCGTGCCCGCACCGACCGTGCCCTCGGGAAACCCGGCCCCGACCTCCCGGCGGGCCGCGTCCTCCACCGCCGCTCGCCCGAGCACGGCGTCGGGCCGCGCCCGCCAGTCACCACCGCGGCCGAGGTCGAACAGGACCGCGGCCGGCACGATGGGCACCACCTCGGACGGGTCGGGCCCGACCTGGAAGCCCCGCCCGTGCTCTTCGAGCCAGGCGACGACGCCACCGGCCGCGTCGAGACCGAAGGCGCTGCCGCCCGTCAGCACGACCGCGTCCACATGGGTGACCAGGTTCCGCGGGTCGAGCACGTCCGTCTCCCGGGTTCCGGGACCGCCACCCCGGACATCGGCGGCGGCGACGATCCCGCCTTCCGGGGCGAGCACCACCGTCACGCCCGTGAGCCAGCCGTTCCCGACGCGCTGCGCATGCCCGACCCGAAGGCCCGCGACATCCGTGAGTGCGTCGAGCGGTCCAGGGGGGAGCGGCATTCCGTCATTCATGCCACCTGGGTACCACGCTCTTCGGACCACGGAAATCCCGGCGAACCGGCCCATGTACAGCGGACGTTTATCGGACGTCCAACGCGAACCGCGATGCTGCCCCTCATGTCGGGAGATCAAGGCGGACGGAACGGCGGCCCGGGGGAAGGCACCGGCCCGGCCGACGTACTGAGCCACGGGCAGTTGCTGTGGGAGAGCGAGCGGGCGGCGGGAGCCCTGGCCCGTCTCGGGGTGCGTGCGGGGGACACCGTCCCGGTGCTGCTGCCCATGTGCCTGGAGTCCGTGATCGTGACACTGGCCTGCGCCCAGTTGTCCGCGACGCGCGTTTCGCTGCCGGTGAGCAACCAGCACGGTCTCCTGCGCCATCGGCTCGGCGGCTCGGCCGTCCCGCTGGTGATCACGGCGGACGCCTGCCGTACGCGGGGCCGGGTGATCGGTACGAAGGCCGCGCTCGACCGCGCGCTCGCGGGCCGCCCGGACATCCACACCGTGCTGGTGGTGCCGCAGACGCCGCGCCCTGTCCCCTGGCAGCCGGGACGTGATCGCTGGTGGTACGAGGCACTGGCCCCGGTGAGGCTGCCGTCGCGGCCGTATCCTGGCGGCATGAGCGACATGTCGCGTCCGGGGCGGACGCAGCCGGACACCGGACGCGCACTGGATTTCGACGACCCACTGACGCGGCGGGCCCCCGACGACTCGGACCAGGGCTGGGGCGACCTGCCTCCCGGCGAGGCCGAGGCCGGGAATCTCGCCCGTCTTCTGCGCGAGAAGCCGCCCCACCACCTGTGACGGCGCCCGGCGCGGAGGGGCTGCGGTGCGGCTACGTCCCGCGCGGCCCCTCCGGCCGCTGCCCGTCCGGCACGCGGGCGCCGGAGTCCGCGGTCGCCGCCCCGGGGCTGTGCGTGCGCTGGGCCCCCACGGCGGCGTCCTCGCGGGCGGCCCGCTGAGCGACCAGCTCGTCGCGGATTTCCGCGAGCAGTTCCAGCTCCGTCTGCACCACCGGCGGGGCGGGGGCCTTCGCCCGGCGCCGTTCCAGGTAGCGGGTCAGGGGCAGGATCATCAGGAAGTACACGACAGCCGCCGTGATCAGGAAGGTCAGCGAGGCGCTCAGCACCGATCCCCAGCGGATCGGGATGCCTTCCACGACCTGGCCCGCCTCGTTCACCGTGCAGGGACCGCGCAGGCAGGACTGGTAGGCGTCCAGGTCCTTGGTGCCGAAGGCTCCGACCAGGGGGTTGATGACCCCTTCCACGACCGAGTTCACGATGTTGGTGAACGCCGCGCCGATGACCACGGCGACCGCCAGCTCCACCACGTTGCCCCGCAGGAGGAAGGTCCGGAAACCCTCCAGGGTGCTCCGGGCGCCCGCCAGGGCGCCCCGCTTCTCCTCGGTGACCACTGCGCCTCCCGTCGGCGCCGCCCACATCGCGGCGCTGCTCACGCTGCCTGAGCCGTCCAAGCTGCAACAGGCGGGTCGGCTCTGTCCAATTCCGCTCCCTCCATCCGGTGAGCCGTCCCAGTCCCTTCACCACCTGGTCACCGCCAGGTCGGCCGTGGCCGCCGCACCGGCGAGTGCGGCGGCCGTCCCGGGCGGGACCGACAGGACCAGCAGGGCACCGTGCGCGCCGGCCCCAGCCGCGTCCTCGGGGGACGGTTGCTCGGGCACGTCGGCGACCCGTGCCCGACGGGCCACGACCCGCGCCGGTGGCGCTTCCGCGCCGCTCGTCCCGGCCGCGGAGGCGGCCGTGGCGGCGAGGACGTCCACCCGGTCACCGGGGCGCAGCAGTCTCACCGCCTCCGCGTCGGCGATCCGTACCGGCGCGAGGACACGGGCCTCGTCCCTCGCGGGCGCGGCTGGGCCCTCGCGGGCCGCCGCGGCCGCGGGTGTCGGGACGTCGGTGCCACCGCCGCGCGGCACGGCGAACGCCACGGCCGCGGAGGCCAGGGCGAGCACGGCGGCGAGGCGCCGGCGATGCCGGCGCGCCGCCCGTCGCAGCCGCCATCGCCCGCCACGCGGTCGCACGGGAGCGAACGGGGGAACGACGGCGGCGGGCAGGGGCAGGCTCCGGACCGCCGCGGCCGGGGCCGAATCCCGTTCGGCCGCCGCGGGCCGGGCGCCGACCGGAACGCCGGGGCCGGGCGTGGGACGGGGAACGGGCCGATCCCGGACCCGCGGTGCGGCCCCGGGCGGGTCGGGGGCCGCCCAGGCGGGGACGGTGGCATCGGGAGAGGAAGGTGACAGAGAGGAGTGGGGCGGAGCCATCGCGTGAGACATGGCACTACCGTGCCCGGTTTCGCAAGATCCCGCCGACGCCTGTGGACAACCGGGCACCTGTGGAAAACTCGGTCACCCGTTCGAGCGATACGCGACGTGCCGTGCGGCAGGCTGCGGACGGTCGGCAACGGACCGCTACGGCCGGACCACCGAAAGCAGACGGTCGAAAGCGGACCACCGAAAGCGGGCGGCCGAAAGCAGACAAGCGGCGGTGGACCACCGGAAGCGGACCCCCGGAAGCCGACAGCCCGCAGCGGACAAGCGGCGGCGGACAGTCCGCGGCAGACGGCCGGGGGCCACGGCCGGGCCATGGGCAGCCGGGCACGTCGACACGGCGCGGCGAGGTGGCCGACACCACGACGGGACCGGCCCGGCGCAGCGGCCTACGGCAGCGCGATCCCCGGGTCCTGGCCCTCCAGCGCGGCGCCGCACGCGCAGTCCCGCTGCTCCGGCAGGCGCGCGACCAGGTCGAACAGCACCTCACGCAGGCGGTCGATGTTGGCGGCGAACACGTCGAGGACCTCGGCGTGCGACACGCCCTCGCCCGCTTCGGCTCCCGCGTCCAGGTCGGTGACGAGGGCGAGCGAGGTGTAGCAGAGCTCCAGTTCGCGAGCGAGCACCGCCTCGGGGTGCCCGGTCATCCCGACCACGGACCAGCCCTGCGCGGCGTGCCAGCGGGACTCGGCACGGGTGGAGAACCGGGGGCCCTCGACGACGCACATGGTGCCGCCGTCCACGGCCTGCCAGTCGTGGGCGCGTGCCGCGGCGAGCGCGGTCGCGCGCCCGGTCGGGCAGTAGGGGTCGGCGAACGAGACGTGCACCACGTTCGGCTGCTGCCCGTCCGCGCGCCGCGCGCCGTCGAAGAAGCTCTGCGGGCGGCCCTTGGTGCGGTCCACGAGCTGGTCGGGGACGAGCAGCGTGCCCGGGCCGTACTCGGGCCGCAGCCCGCCGACGGCGCAAGGGCCGACGACCTGGCGCACGCCGAGCGAGCGGAGCGCCCACAGGTTGGCGCGGTAGTTGATGCGGTGCGGGGGCAGGTGGTGCCCGCGGCCGTGCCGCGGCACGAACGCGACGCGGCGGCCGGCGATCTCGCCGAGCAGCACCGAGTCGCTGGGCGGGCCGTAGGGGGTGTCGACGGTGATTTCGGTCACTCGGTCGAGGAACGAGTAGAACCCGGACCCGCCGATCACCCCTATGTCGGCCCGCTCGGCGGTGGCGCCCCCGCCCGCTGCGCTCACGCGGCGGAGGCCGCGGCGTTCGAGGACGCCGAAGAGGAGGAGGACGACGAGGAGCCCGCGGACCCCGAGGAGGACCCTCCCGCGGAGTCGGACGACGAGGAGGTCGAGGAGGACGAGGAGTCGCTCCCCTTGCCGCCGTTCTTGCCGCTCTTGCCTCCGGACGCCGGCGCGCTGCTCGACGACGAACTGTTACGGCTGTCGTTGCGGTAGAAGCCGGAGCCCTTGAAGACGATGCCGACCGCCGAGTACACCTTCTTCAGCCGGCCCTGGCACGCCGGGCACTGCGTCAGGGCGTCGTCGGTGAACTTCTGCACGACTTCGAGACCTTCGTGGCACTCGGTGCACTGATACTGGTACTTCGGCACGTCTTCTTCCTCCTGGCACTCATGGTCATGGAGTGCTAACGACGCTCCATCGTGCAACATTCCGCCCCCGGAAGTCCACTGCCGGTGAACACCGGCCGCCCCGCCGGCCCCGCGCGGCCACCCGCCCCACCCGACCGCCGCCCCGCGCGGCCACCCCGACCGCCGGCCCGACCGGCGCCCCCCTGAGCCTCCCGGTCTCACTCCGCCCGCCTGCGCACCCCCGTGCTGCCGCCCGTGCCGAGCCAGCCGGCGAGCTTGCCGCCGCGGCCGACGGCGAGCAGCCGCCGTTCCACCGCGTCCCGCACCTCGTCCGTGGCCACGACGAGCAGTTCGTCCCCGTGCCTGAGCACCGTCTCCGGCTGCGGCACGAAGCTGCTGCCGTCGCGCACCACCAGGGTGACCGCGGCCTGGACGGGCAGCCGCAGCTCGCGGACCTCCACGCCGTTCATCCGCGACGCACCCGGGATCGTCACGGACAGCAGGTGGCCGCGGAGCCGGTCGAGCGGCGCGGACTCGATGTCGACGTCCACCGCCTCCCCCGAGCCCGCGAGGCCGAGCCGCCGCGCGACCCAGGGCAGCGTGGGCCCCTGCACGAGCGTGTAGACGGTGACAAGGACGAAGACGACGGAGAAGATGCGTTCGCTGTCCTCGACGCCGCCGACGACCGGGATCGTGGCGAGCACGATCGGCACGGCGCCGCGCAGCCCGGCCCAGGAGAGCATGGCCTGTTCGCGCCAGGGCCGCCGGAACGGCAGCAGCGCGACCACGACCGACAGCGGCCTGGCGAGTAGCGTCAGCGCGCCGCCCACGATGAGCGCGGGCCCGATGTCGTCCCCCAGCGCGTCCGGGTCGACGAGCATGCCGAGCAGCACGAAGAGGCCGATCTGCGCGACCCACGCCACCGCGTCGGCGAACCCGCGGGTCGCCGGCCGGTGCGGGAGCCGGGAGTTGCCGAGCAGCAACGCGGCGATGTAGACGGCGAGGAAGCCGCTGCCGTGCAGCAGCGCGCCCCCGGCGTACGCCACGACGGTCAGCGCCAGCACGGCGATGGGGTAGAGGCCGGAGGCCGGCAGCGCGACGTGCCGGAGGGCCAGGGCCCCGGCCCGGCCGACGGCGAGGCCCGCGGCGAGCCCGACGGCCAGTTCGAGCACCATTTCGCCGAGCAGGACGTACCAGTGCCCCGCGGGGTCGTGGGTCGTGGAGAAGGCGACGACGAGGATGATCACGGGTGCGTCGTTGAAGCCGGACTCGGCTTCGAGCACGCCGGTCAGCCGGCGCGGCAGCGGGACGCGGCGCAGCACGGAGAACACGGCGGCGGCGTCGGTCGAGGACACCACGGCGCCCATCACGAGGGCCGCTTCCCAGGGGAATCCGGCCAGGTAGTGGGCCGCCGCGGCGGTGACGGCGACGCTGACCGCGACGCCCGCGGTGGCGAGCGCGGCGGCGGCCGGCACGGCGGGGCGGATGTCGTGCCAGCGGGTGCTGAGGCCGCCCTCGGCGAGGATGACCACGAGCGCCGCGTAGCCGAGCACCTGGGCCAGCTCCGCGTCGCTGAACTCGATGCCGAGCCCGTCCCGTCCGAGCAGCATGCCGATGGCGAGGTAGAGCAGGAGCGACGGCAGGCCGCTGCGCGACGTGAGCCGGACGGCGGCGACCGCCACGAGCAGCACGAGGGCGCCGGCGAACATCAGCTCGTTGAGGCGGTCGACAGTCAGCGGCGGTCCTTCCTCCCGGGGGCGGAGGCAGCGTACCGGGTCGGCAGTTCACGGCCTTTGCGGCGAATTTACCAGCATATGAACGCGGCGCCCGGGGGCTGTGACTCCCCGTAGGCTCACCTCAGTGGCCGTATGTCTATGGTTGCCTCCTACCGCTCAGCTGCCCTGTGAAGGACAGAGATGCCCGCCAAGAAGCCCAGGCGACGCGGTCGTCTGACCGTGATCGCTCTCGTAATGCTGCTCGTGGCCGCGCTCGGCTACGGCGCCTACTGGAGCGTCAGCACCGTGCGGGCCTCCTTCCCGCAGGTCTCGGGCGAGATCGCGATCGACGGCCTGTCCGCGCCCGTGACCGTCTCCCGGGACGGGAACGGAATTCCCCAGCTGTACGCCGACTCGGCGGAGGACCTGTTCCGCGCCCAGGGGTATGTGCACGCGCAGGACCGTTTCTGGGAAATGGACGTCCGGCGCCACATGACGGCGGGACGGCTCTCCGAGATGTTCGGGGAGGAGCAGGTCGAGACGGACGCGTTCCTGCGGACGCTCGGCTGGCACGACGTCGCGCAGCGGGAGTACGACGAGCTCCTCTCCGAGGAGACCAAGGCGTATCTCCAGGCATACGCGGACGGCGTCAACGCCTACCTGGCCGAGAACAGCGGCGAGGAGATCTCCGTCGAGTACGCGGCGCTCGGTTTCGTCAACGACTACGAGCCGGAGGAGTGGGAGCCCGTCGACTCCGTGGCCTGGCTGAAGGCGATGGCCTGGGACCTGCGCGGCAACATGCAGGAGGAGATCGACCGTTCGCTGCTGGCCACCCGGCTGAGCCCGGAGGAGATCGAGGAGCTGTACCCGGAGTACCCGTACGACCGGAACAACCCGATCGTCCAGGAGACGGACGCGGAGGGCGGGAGCGCCGCGGGCGAGGGCACGTCCCTCGACGGGACGCTGCCGGGGGACGGGGTGGCCGACGACGGCGTGGCCGACGACGGGTTCACCGGTGTCGGCCTGCCCGCGGACGCCGAGGAGGCGCTCGGCGGCGCGTCCGCGCAGCTGTCCTCGGTGGCCGACAGCCTGGACACCGTGCCCGCGCTGCTCGGCACGAACGGCAGCGGCATCGGGTCCAACTCGTGGGTCGTCCACGGCGACTACACCACCACCGGCCTCCCGCTGCTGGCCAACGACCCGCACCTGGCGCCGTCCCTGCCCGGCGTGTGGTACCAGATGGGGCTGCACTGCTCGGAGGTGTCGGCCGAGTGCCCGTTCGCCGTTTCCGGGTTCACGTTCGCCGGAATGCCGGGCGTCGTCATCGGCCACAACCAGGACATCGCGTGGGGCCTGACCAACCTCGGCGCGGACGTGACCGATCTGCGGCTGGAAAAGCTCAACGACGGCAACTACCTGCGTGACGGCGAGCAGATCCCGTACGAGACCCGCAGCGAAACAATCAACGTGGCGGGCGGCGAGCCCCGCGAGATCACGGTCCGCTCCACCGGCAACGGCCCGATCATCTCCGACCGCGGTGAGGAGTACGCCGACGTCGGCGACAGCGCCCCGGTCGACTCGGCCGCGCCCGACCGCGGCGAGGGCTACGCCGTCTCCCTCAGCTGGACCGCGCTCGAACCGTCCCGCACGATGGACGCCGTCTTCTCGCTCAACGCCGCGTCCGGCTGGGAGGAGTTCCGCGCCGCCGCCGAGGACTTCGCCGTGCCCTCGCAGAACCTGATCTACGCGGACACCGAGGGCAACATCGGCTACCAGGCCCCCGGCCTCATCCCGATCCGCGGCGAGGGGGACGGCCGTTACCCCTCGCCCGGCTGGGACTCCGCCTACGACTGGGCCGATGAGTACATCCCGCAGGACGAGCTGCCCTGGGAGTTCAACCCCGAACGCGGCTACATCGTCACGGCCAACCAGGCCGTCGTCGGCGACGACTACGGCTACCGGCTGACCGACGACTGGAGCTACGGCACCCGCAGCCAGCGCATCGAGGACCTCATCCGCGGCACGATCGAGGACGGAGGCAAGATCTCGACCGGCGACATGCAGGACATCCAGCTCGACAACAGCAACGAGATGGCCAAGCTGCTCGTCCCCCACCTGCTGCGCATCGACATCTCCGACCCCTACGTGCGCGAGGCGCAGGCGCTCCTCGAAGGGTGGGACTACACCCAGGACGCCGACTCCCCGGCCGCCGCCTACTACAACGCGGTGTGGCGCAACGTCCTCCAGCTGGCGTTCGGCAACAAGCTGCCCAAGGAACTGCGCGTCGAGGGCCAGTGCCTGAGCGTCCCGCCGGCCGACGAGTCGCAGCCGCTGGAGAACCTCGACGGCGGCGACCGGATGATCACCGAGTGCGGCGAACGTTCCCCCGAGACCGCGCAGCCCGACGGCGGCGACCGGTGGTTCGAGGTGGTCAGGGGCCTCCTCGATGACCCGGAGAACCCCTGGTGGACCGTGCCGGAGACGGACACCGAGCAGGCCGTCGAGCACCGTGACGACCTGCTGGCCCGCGCCATGCGCGACGCCCGCTGGGAACTGACCGCCGAGCTGGGCAAGGACATCGACACCTGGAGCTGGGGCCGGCTGCACCGGCTGATGCTGAACAACCAGACCCTGGGCACCGAGGGTCCTGGCCCCGTGCAGTGGATGCTCAACCGCGGCCCGTGGAACATCGCCGGCGGCACCGACGCCGTCGACGCCAGCGGCTGGAACGCGGCCGGCGGCTACGACATCACCTGGGTGCCGTCCATGCGGATGGTCGTGAGTCTCGACAACTTCGACGACTCCCTGTGGATCAACCTCACGGGCGCGTCGGGACACGCCTACCACGGCAACTACACCGACCAGACCGACCTGTGGGCCAGGGGCGAGTACCTGCCGTGGGCGTTCAGCCGCGAGGCGGTGGAGGAGCGGGCGGAGAACACCCTGACCCTCACGCCCGCGAACGCCTCCTGACGCCCGCTCACGCCCCCGGGGTACGCCCGGGGGCGCGGAACCTGTGCACGCCCTCCGGCGTGACGGCGGCGTGCACAGGCCGGTCGTGCGGCTCCCTCGGCAGCTCGTCGACGACCTCGTGCCCGTACACGAGCACCACCAGGTCGGGCTCGGAGCCGGCCGCCGACAGCCGGGCGAGCACCCGGTCGTAGCTGCCTCCGCCCCGGCCCATCCGCACGCCGCGCCGGTCCACCGCGAGGCCGGGCAGCAGCACCACACCGGCGTCCACCACCGCGTCGCGCCCCAGGCGCACGCCCCCCGGCTCGCGCAGCCGCGCCCGGCCGCCGCGTTCCGACTCCACCAGCCGGTCCGCGCCCTCGTACCGCGCCCAGTCCAGGTCGTCGTCCGGCAGCAGCACCGGCAGCAGCACCCGCACCCCGCGTTCCGCGAGCACGTCGAGCAGCCGGCCGGTGCCGGGCTCGCGCCCCACCGACACGTACGCGGCGACCGTGTCCGCGGCGGCCAGCCCCGGCAGGTCGAGCGCGCGGTCGGCCAGCGCCCCGGCCGCCTCCTCCACCTCGTCGTCCGACATGGCGGCCCGCACGGCGAGCAGGTCGCGCCGCACCTCGCGTTTACGTGCCGTCAACCCGTCCACGCCCATCGTTCACCTCTTTCACGTCTCGCCAATCGTTTCCTCCCTTAACACGACGCACTTCGGCAGTGCTCGGTGCCCGCTCACCGGATGGATAAAGTGACCGACATGACGTCACCACGCCCCCGGATCAGCAAGGCTGTCATTCCCGCCGCCGGGCTCGGCACACGATTTCTGCCCGCGACGAAGGCCACGCCCAAGGAAATGCTGCCGGTCGTCGACCAGCCCGCGATCCAGTATGTGGTGGAGGAGGCGACCGCCGCCGGACTCACCGACGTACTCATGATCACCGGCCGGAACAAGCGACCGGTCGAGGACCATTTCGACCGCAACTACGAGCTGGAGGACGCGCTGCGCCGCAAGGGCGACTCGGAACGGCTCTCCCGCGTCCAGCAGTCCACCGCGCTCGCCACCATCCACTACGTCCGCCAGGGCGACCCCAAGGGCCTGGGGCACGCCGTCCAGTGCGCCGAGCCGCACGTCGGCGACCAGCCGTTCGCGGTGCTCCTCGGTGACGACCTGATCGACCCCCGCGACCCCCTGCTCACCCGGATGATCGAGGCCCAGGCCGAGCACGGCGGCAGCGTCATCGCCCTGATGGAGGTCGACCCGGAGCAGATCCACCTCTACGGCGCGGCGTCCGTCGACCCCGTCGCGGACGGCGTGATGCGCGTCACGGGCCTGGTCGAGAAGCCCGACCCCGCCGACGCGCCGAGCAACCTGGCCATCATCGGCCGCTACGTGCTCGACCCCGGCGTCTTCGCCGTGCTCGACCGGACCCCGCCCGGCCGCGGCGGCGAGATCCAGCTGACCGACGCACTCCAGACCATGGCGCGCGAGCCCGAGGCCGCGGGGCCCGTCTACGGCGTGGTGTTCAAGGGCCGCCGCTACGACACCGGCGACCGCGGCGACTACCTGCGGTCCATCGTGCGCCTCGCCTGCGAACGCCCCGATCTCGGCCCCGAGTTCCGCAGCTGGCTGCGCTCCTACGTCCGCGAGGAGATGCCCCAGATTGACTGATCTCTGGTCCGTGGACGAGCACCTCGACGACGTCCTCGGCGCCGTCCGCCCGCTCGCTCCCATCGAGCTCCCCCTCCTCGACGCCGACGGCTGCGTCCTCGTCGAGGACGTTCCGGTCACCGCACCGCTGCCGCCGTTCGACAACAGCTCCATGGACGGCTACGCGGTGCGCGTCGCCGACGTCGAGACGGCCACCGAGGAGTACCCCGCGGTGCTGCGCGTCATCGGCGACATCGCCGCGGGCAGCGGCCGGCCGCCGGCCGTCGGGCCCGGCGAGGCCGCCCGCATCATGACGGGCGCGCCCGTGCCGCCCGGCGCCCAGGCCGTCGTCCCCGTCGAGTGGACCGACGGGGGAACGGGCGCGGGCCCCGCCGACGCCATGACCGGCCGCGACCACGGGCCCGAGGTCCGTGTGCACCGGCCGGCCGCGGCCGGGGCGCACATCCGGCCCCGCGGCAGCGACGCGGCGCCAGGCACCGTCGCGCTCGCCGCCGGCACCGTGCTCGGCGCCCCCCAGATCGGCCTGCTCGCCGCGATAGGCCGGGCCACCGTGCCCGTCCGCCCCCGCCCGCGCGTCGTCGTCCTGTCCACGGGCAGCGAACTCACCGCGCCGGGCCGGCCGCTCGCCCCCGGCCGCATCCACGACTCCAACGGCTTCATGCTCACCGCGGCGGCCCGCGACGCGGGCGCCGTCGCCTACCGCGCCAGCGCCGTCGCCGACGAGCCGGAGACCCTGCGCGCCACGCTGGACGACCAGCTCGGCCGCGCCGACCTGATCGTCACCAGCGGGGGCGTCAGCGTCGGCGCCTACGACGTGGTCAAGGAGGCACTCGACGGCCGGGCCGAGTTCCGCAGGCTCGCCATGCAACCCGGCAAGCCGCAGGGCTTCGGCCTCATCGGCCCCGCGCGCACACCGCTGTTCGCCCTGCCGGGCAACCCGGTGAGCGCCTACGTCTCGTTCGAGCTGTTCGTGCGGCCCGCGCTGCGCGCCATGGCCGGCCGCACGGCGGACGCGCTGCACCGGCCGCGCACCACCGCCCGCCTCGACGGCGAAGGACCCGTGGCCTCCCCCGCGGGCCGCAGGCAGTACCTGCGCGGCAGCCACGACGCCGGGCGCGGAACGGTCCGCCCCGTCGGCGGCGCCGGCTCCCACCTCGTCGCCGCGCTGGCCCGGGCCGACGCCCTGATCGAAATCCCGGAAACGGTGACGGAGGTCGCGCCCGGCGCCGAGCTGACGGTGGTGCTGCTGCGCTGAGCGAGCGGTACCGTAGCTGCCCATGAGCACCCCGCACCTCACGCACCTCGACGCGTCCGGGGCCGCCCGGATGGTCGACGTGTCGGGCAAGGACATCACCGCCCGCGCCGCCACGGCCACCGGCCGGGTGCTCGTCGCGCCGCGGGTCGTCGAACTGCTGCGCGGCGAGGGCATGCCGAAGGGGGACGCGCTGGCCACCGCGCGGATCGCCGGCATCATGGGCGCCAAACGCACCCCCGACCTGATTCCCCTGTGCCACCCGCTGGCCCTGTCGGGCGTCGACGTGCGGCTCGCCGTCACCGACGAGGCCGTGGAGATCTCCGCCACCGTCCGCACCACCGACCGCACCGGCGTGGAGATGGAGGCGCTGACCGCCGTCTCCATCGCCGCGCTGACCGTCGTCGACATGGTCAAGGCCGTCGACAAGGCCGCCGTCGTCACCGACATCCGGGTCGAGGAGAAAACCGGCGGCGCCTCGGGTGACTGGAGCCGCGCCGGATGACCGCGGGCACCGGGCGGTACCGGGCCCTCGCGCTCACCGCCTCCAACCGCGCCGCCGCCGGCGTGTACGCCGACACCACGGGGCCGCTGATCGTCGCCGCCCTCGACGAGTTGGGCTTCGCCGCCGACGGCCCGCAGGTCGTTCCCGACGGCGAGCCGGTCGAGACCGCGCTGCGCGCCGCCGTGGCCGCCGGCTACGACGCCGTCCTCACCACGGGAGGCACCGGCATCTCCCCCACCGACCGCACCCCGGAGATGACCCGCAGGGTCCTGGACTACGAGATCTCCGGCATCCCGGAGGCCATTCGCGCCGCCGGCCTGGCGAAGGTGCCGACGGCCGCGCTCTCCCGCGGGCTCGCCGGCGTCGCGGGCCGCACACTCGTGATCAACCTCCCCGGGTCATCCGGCGGCGTCAAGGACGGGCTCGCCGTGCTGCGCCCGCTCCTGCGGCACGCCGTCGACCAGCTGAACGGCGGCGATCACCGGCCGTGAGCGCGCATCCGTGGTCCGTTGAACTGGCGGACGGCGACGTGGGCCTCAGGCCCATCCGGCAGCGCGACCACCGCGCCTGGCGCGAGGTGAACCAGCGCAACCGCGACTGGCTGCGCCCCTGGGAGGCCACCGTCCCGCCTCCGCCGCCCGGCCACCTGCCGGCCCGCAGGCCGACGTTCCGGCAGATGGTCAGGCACCTGCGGGCGGAGGCGCAGGCGGGGCGCATGCTGCCGTTCGTCATCGTCCACCAGGGGCGCCTGGCCGGGCAGTTGACGGTCGCCGGCATCACCTGGGGGTCCATGTGCTCCGCGCACATCGGCTACTGGATCGACCGCTCACTGGCCGGCCGGGGCATCGTGCCGACGGCCGTCGCCCTGGCGACCGACCACTGCTTCCGCTCCCTCGGCCTGCACCGGGTGGAGATCTGCATCCGCCCGGAGAACGGCCCGAGCCGGCGCGTGGTGGAAAAACTGGGTTTCCGCGAGGAGGGCGTGCGCCCCCGCTATCTCCATATCGACGGCGCCTGGCGCGACCACCTGGTCTTCGCGCTCACGGTCGAGGAGGTGCCGCAGGGCCTGCTGGCCCGGTGGCGGCGGGACAGCACGACCCAAAAATAAAACACATATTCGAATACGTCCGGCGGTACGAAGAAATACCCGGGATGACGGCCTGATCGTGCGACACACCGGGCTATTTGGCGGATGGACCCACGCGAACCCCTCTACGGTGTGAGCGTGAGCAGCAGTGGCCTCATCTTCGCAATGATCGTGGGGGCCTGGGCCGCCTACCTCGTGCCGATGTGGCTCCGCAGGCAGGACGAGCTGAACGAGGCCCGGCCGACGGAGCGCTTCAGCACCGCCATCAGGCTGCTGACGCGCGGAAGACGCGCGCCGGCGGCCCCGGCGGACGACGAGCCGGCCGAGGCGGCACCGCCGGACGTCTCCGCCGACGTCCGGTCCTTCGCCGAACCCGTCAAGCAGCCGAAACCGACCAGCACCCCGAACTCGCGCGCCAAAGTGCTCGCCCGCAGGCGCAGGACCACCATGGTCCTGCTGCTCGCGTTCACTCTGGGCGGAATCTTCGCCCTCACCGCCGGCTCCGGGTACCTGTGGCTTCCGGCCATTCCCGCCGTGCTGCTCACCGCCTACGTCGTGCACGTGCGCCGGCAGGAACGGCGCCGCTACGCCGTCGCCCTCGACCGCCGCCGGGCCGAGGAGGCCGCCAAGCGCCTGCGGGAACGCACGCAGCGCAGCAGGGCGGCCGTTCCCGAGAAGCCGGCCGCGGCCGTCGTGGAGCAGACCGACCACGCCGAGTGGGTCGACCAGCAGCGCCGCCGCGCCCGGCGCCCGGACGACGACCAGGAGGGCTGGGACCCCGCCCCCGTGCCCCTGCCGACCTACGTGAACGCCCCCGTCGCCCCGCGCACCACACGGGGCGTGGACCTCGACGGCCCCGACACCTGGAGCGCGGCCCGCTCCACCACGGCGGGCACGCCCGCGGCGCCCGCCGCGCCCCCCCGGCCCGCGCAACCGGCGGCCGACGTCAAGGCGCCGCAGCGCACACCGCTCTTCGACCAGTACGCCGACGAACCGCACCGCCGCGCGGCGGGCGAGTGACCCGGAGAACGGATTTCGGCTCACCCCCCGCGGGGTGTTACAGTTTCTCCCGAACGCGGGCCTGTAGCGCAGCCTGGTAGCGCATCTCGTTCGCAACGAGGGGGTCAGGGGTTCAAATCCCCTCAGGTCCACAGCAAGACCCGTTCCCAGGACCAGGTGGAACGGCAGACGGGAGCCCCCGCCGATCTCGATCGGCGGGGGCTCTCGCGTGTGTGCATGCAGCGAAGTACAGCAACGGCCTACGGGGGCGACGCTGCGGCGCCGAGGTGCTTGCCGAGCTTCCGCAGTGCCTTGCGCGTGGCCTCGGACGGGACGTGCGTGTACACCTCCATGGTGACCGCGATCTTGCTGTGCCGGAGGATCTGCATGGCGATGCGCGGGTGCACGTCCAGGGCCGCCAGGAGCGATCCGCAGGTGTGCCGGGTGTCGTGCAGCCGGATGCGGCGCACCCCCGCCTTGTCGGCCCGCGCGGCGAACTGCCGGTTGAAGTTCCTCGGCTCCACCGGAGTCCCGCACCGGGTGGTGAACACGAACCCGTTGTCCGTCCACAACTCCCCGACGGCCTTCCGCGCGGCAACCTGCGCCTCCCGCCGGAGCCTCAGCGCGGCCACGCAGATGTCCGGCAGCGGCAGCACGGCCATGGACGCCTCGGTCTTGGTCTCGTCGTGCACCAGGCGGCGCTGGATGCGTTGCAACGAGTGCTCCACGCTCAGCTCCCCCGCCTCCGACTCCAACTCGCCATCCACCAAGCCGAAGCAGCCACCTACGCCATCGAAGCCCACCGTCAACAGCACCAACCACCACACCCCAGACGCCGCAACGAGTAACAACCTTCTCTACGACTTCAAGGCGCCGCGCGTAGCGCGGCGCGCGCGGCAGCGGCGGCCCCCGGGCCGCCGCTCCTGTCTCCGCCCCGCTCCGGCCCAGGCCCGCCGGCCGCGCACCAACAGGCAGGCCGTAGAAGGTTGCTGTCACCGGGCGCCGTCGTGGCTAGGGGTCGGCTCCGCGGCTTTACGCACCTGCCGGGCTCGGGACCCGCGTCGAGCAAGGCCAGAGGGCCACTCGGGCACAACCGCGGGCAGGACCAGCCTGCCCAAGTCGCCGGCCAGCGTACGGCCCTCTGACCATGCCCGACCCCAACCCCAACAGGACACCGCCCAAACCCGCTCCACCGACTTGCGCGGTTGGGCAGATGCAAGTGAAGGTTTGACGACTTCCCTAGAAGGCCGGACACGGGCCGTCTCCAGCGATATGATCTCTTCGCCGATCACCCAGAGAATCACTGGCGAGGAAGTTCATGGATCAGTCTAGCCCTGAGCACTACCCAATTGCGGACTTCATTAAATGGAACAATGAAAAGGAGCTGGTCCTAAATCCCAATTTTCAACGAGGGCCAGTCTGGACAACTACTGCTCGCACGTATCTCATTGACACCATCTTGCACGGATACCCAGTCCCCAAGGTGTTAATGCGTACGCATATCGATCGCACTTCGCATCGAATCTTTCGGGAAGTCGTCGATGGCCAGCAGCGCCTTCGTACCATCATAGATTTCGCCGCTGGTAAGTTTAAGCTTGGGATTCGATCGAAAAACTATCGCGGGGCCGCTTACAGTAGCCTGCCGGGCGAACTTCAAGATAAGTTTCTTGCGTACAAAATCACGGCTGAGCAATTGATCAACGCAACTGACTCCGACGTGCTTGAAGTTTTTGCTCGGATCAACAGTTACGCCGTTCCGGTGAACGCGGCTGAGCTGCGCAATGCTAAGTACGACACGGAGTTCAGCTTCTCTGTACAGGAGCAGTCCCGTAAGTGGACTGATCTCTGGGACCTAGGGATCTTGGGCAAGCGAGACCAGGTCAGAATGATCGGCTATTCGCTGATGGCAGAGATGTACAGCGTTCTACTGCAAGGCGTCACCGATGGCGGCGAAGATAAGATCAACCGCCTCTACGAGCGAAAGAAGGCGGGCTTCCCCGAGCAAGCGAAGGTTGAGCAGCGCGTCGATCGAATTCTCGACGTGATGTTCGACCACGTTGTGCCCAGTCTCGCGAATGAACCGATCGTTAAACGCCCGCAAGCACTTATGATCTTCGCGGCCCTCGCCTACGCCGAGTTTGGAATTCCCAGCGGTGATATCGGCGATGAGCACATGCCTGTACGCCCTGACGGCTTCAGCGAGAGTATCGAGCGGTTCACGGCGAATCTGACGTACCTGAATGAGATCCTAAAATCTGAGGAGCCGCCCAGAGAATTCGAGCGCTTCTACACGACTTCCAAGTCCTCGACTCAGCGCATTGCTAGCCGAAGGGAGCGGTTCAGGGTTTTCTGCGAGGCTCTAACTGAAGACGGTATGGAGCATTAGTGCTGGGGCTTTCAAAGCCGTACTCTGATTTCCGCGTAGAGTGCATGGAGATCTTAGATTCCTTCACTTTGCCGCCGCGAGGGGATCGGCATCATATTGGGTTCGGGGCCCAGCGGATCACGCGCGAGGGTGCCGTAATCGCATTACATGACGCCTGGAACAGGTTCTGCAGAAGCCTTGTACTTCGGAGCGCCTTTCATCAGTTCGAAACCCGTTCTGGACGCATCCTCTCTCCTGCCGTGGGGCGCAATCAGACTCAGGCACTTCGGTTTCTTGGCTCTAATCTGTCGTCGATATCTTCCAAATCTCACGGTGAGCCTAACTGGTTCGTTCCAGCTGCCACTATTGATGCTGCCGATTTATTGAATGTCCCAAATCGGGCGACTATCGCGGCGGCCATTGGTGTTTCTAGTATTCACAGCACGGTATCGCCATCAGCTGGAGTGCAGGCCAATGCTTCGCCGCCACAAGAAGTGCAGGCCGTGCGAAATTATATTGCACATCGCGGGAGGAATGCGGCCAAGAGGATAGACTCTCTGATGATTGCTCATGGGGCATCCAACGTGCTGGAGCTCTTGGATTCACCGGCTGCAGGTGGGATTAGATTGTTTGAATCGTGGATCTATGACTTGCTCGATATGGCAAACTTTGCTACTCGTTAACTGGCAAGTCTGTAACTCCTATCGGTTGCACAGCGCCTTCCATTAGCTCCGATCCATAGGGAAGTCGCCCGGCAGCGGGCGCGCGATCTGCCCGTCAGCCTGAGTGAGCGACCGGCCCCACGCGTCGCGCCCCCCGGTCCGTCTCAGTTTCCGTCTCATTCAGAGGCTACGAGGGGGTTCGTGGCTGTGCGCAGCAGCGTGCGGCCGCGTGCTCGTCCTGGCATGGACGCAGGTGAACGCGTCTGGACGGTCGTCATGGGTGGTCAACAGACTTGGAAAGCGTGTTGGAGGGAGCCGATGGCCAGCCCTCTCGGACAACAGGCGCCGCCGGCCGGTGCCCGGCGCAGCTCGGTTGCGGTACAGAGCGGAGTACAGCAACCGGCGCGACCGCAGTCGGCCGCCATCAGCCCCATGTGGCTAGCTGACCAGCCCAGCAGACCTCAGCAACCGTCGTGCCCGTAGTTCGCAACGAGGGGGTCAGGGGTTCAAATTCCCTCAGGTCCACAGCACAATCCGTGCCCAGGACCAGGTGGAACGGCAGACGGGATCCCGTCCGATCGAATTGATCGGGCGGGTTCTCGGCGTTTCCGCGGGTTGCGCACGATGGGCGGGGCCGCTTGCGGGCGTGCGGATGGCGCGTTCGAGCCGAGGGGCCGTCGCGCACAGGCCGAGCGCGGGTTTCGGGTGGGCGCCGAGAGGGACGGCTGACAAGCTCGTGGTCTTGAGGGTGCCGTCAGCTGCCGGTGAGCGGTCACTGCTTGCTGATACGGGCCGCCTCGAATCCGGAGAGCATGGCCTCAAGGGCGAAGTCGAAACGCCTGCCGGCACCGACGCCGGGCCCGGTGCGGATCGCTTCGGCAAGCTCCAAGGACTGGGCGGCGTCGAGGTCGGGGGAGGCATCCGTCCCCGAGGCGTCGTGAGCCGCCGTTGTCGCGGCATGCCCCACGACGAAACTGGTTATGGAGTACAGCACGTCCAGCGCCCTGTGCGCCGGGAATCCCGCCTCCCGCAACGACCTCAGCGTGCTCTCCCTCAGTCGCACGTTCTGCGCGGTGAGGGCCGGCCGGGAGACCACCAGCGGGAGTACGTGCGGGTGGGCGCTCAGCGCGTCCAGAAGCGCGTGCGCGAAGTCGCGCAACCCTGTTTGCCACGAGGCGTCGAGCCGTGGGGGCGCGACGGCGGCGACGACCTGTTCGACCAAGCCGTCGAGCAGGGCGTCCTTGCCGGAGACGTAGTGGTACAGCGTCATGGCCTCCACCCCGAGCTCGCTACCGAGGCGGCGCATGGACAACGCCTTCAAGCCCTCCCGATCGACCAGTGCCAGGGCGGTTTCCAGTGCCGCCTGGCGGCTCAGTCCGGCGCGCTGGCCAGGAGAACGACGAGCACACACGTCAACCATCCTTTCGGCCGCCGCATCTTACGCCGTACGTATGATGCGAGGAAACGAGAAACTTACGGTGTAAGAGTGCCCGTCGCCGTCGGCCTGGCTCGGCGGCGCCGCCCCGAGTCGAAGGCGAGCTGATGTCCGTGGAGAACGGTCCCGTGGTCATGACGCGCGGAGGCGCCGTGCGCGGTGTCCTTGAGAACGGCGTCCAGGCGTTCAAAGGCATCCCGTACGCGAGACCGCCGGTAGGGCCGGACCGGCTGCGCCCACCACGGCCCGCCGCCCCGTGGGCCGGAGTGCGCGACGCCGTCCGCTTCGGTCCCACCGCGCCGCAGCCGGCGTTCCCCGTTCCCGACAGCCTCACGGGCTTCTATCCGGCCGTCCCGGGCGACGAGTACCTCAATCTCAACGTCTGGTCCCGCGACCTGGGGGCGGCACGGCAGCCCGTCATGGTCTGGATCCACGGCGGGGGAACCGACGGCGGGTGCAGCGTTCCCTACGACGGAAGCCGCTTCGCCCGGGACGGCGTCGTCTTCGTGAGCGTCAACTACCGGCTGGGCGCCGAGGGATTCCTCGACCTGGGGGACGGCGTCGCCAACCTGGGGTTGCTCGATCAGCTCGCCGCCCTGGAGTGGGTACGGGAGAACATCGCGGCCTTCGGCGGCGACCCGGACGCTGTGACCCTTTTCGGCGAGTCGTCCGGTGCCATGTTCATCGGCGCCCTTCTCGCCATGCCGGCCGCGCGGGGGCTGTTCGGCAGGGCCATCCTGCAAAGCGGAGCCGGGAACCTGGTGCAGACTCCCGAGACGGCTCAGTTCGTCGGGCGGCTCCTGGCGGCGGAACTCGGGGTTCCACCCGAGCGGGACTCGATCGCGGCCGTTCCCCGTGAACGAGTCCTCGACGCCCAGAGCGCGGTGATGGCCCGACTGGCTCGCCGCCCCGACCCCAGGCGGTGGAACGGCGAGCCGGGGGCCCGGGTGACCGCCTGGCAACCTGTTGCCGGGGAGGCGGACCTGCCGGCGCCGCCGATCGATCTGATCCGGTCCGGCGTCGGCGGTGACATCGACGTGCTGGTCGGCACCAACGCCGAAGAGGGCCGGCTGTCGTTGGTGCCGTTCGGAGGGCTCGACGCGATCGGCCACGGCGACCTGGTCACCGCCATGGAGCTCTACGGGCTGCCCGTCGAGGACGCCGTGCGCGCCTACCGGGCCGCGAACCGCGACGCCTCCCCGGGCGACCTGCTGGCCCTGCTCCAGCGCGACTGGTGGTACCGCGTTCCGGCCTACCGGCTGGCCGAGGCCCGGGCGAACGCTCCGGCGCCCACGTTCTTCTACGAGTTCGCCTGGCGGTCTCCGTTGTACGACGGGCTCCTCGGCGCCTGCCACTTCCTTGAGGTTCCGTTCGTCTTCGACCTGCTCGACTCGCCGCTGTTCCAGCAGCTCACCGGAACCGAGCCGCCACGAGGACTCGCCGAGACGATGCACGCCAGGTGGGTCGGGTTCGCCACCCACGGCGACCCCGGCTGGCCCCGCTACGATCTGACGCGCCGACCGGTCATGCGCTTCGACACGCACTCCGCCGTCGTCAGCGATCCCAACCCCGCCGAACGGGCCATCTGGGACGGCGTGTACTGAGACCGGCGCCCGCTGACGACCGCGCCCGTCCGCGGCAACGGGGCGGAGAGTACGGCGTCGGCTCGGGGACAGGAAAATGCCGCGCGGCGGCGGGGGGTGGCGGGTCAGAATCACGGCGCCCGTGCGTCTCCGGGCACTGCCGTCCGCCGCCTTGAGAGGAAGTTCGCCATGAGCCGAGCCGTCACCCTTGTCCGTTCCGCCGCGCTGTCCGATGTCGCCGAGTACGCCTATGCGGCGACGGTTCCGGCGGGGGCGCGGCTGATATACCCCGCCGGGGCCTGCCCGCTCGACGAGGACGGTGCGACCGTGGCCGTCGGGGACTACGCGGGGCAGGCGGCGAAGGCCGTCGAGAATCTGCGGACGGCTCTGGGCGAGGCCGGCGCGACGCTCGATGACGTCGTCAGTACCCGGGTGCTCGTCGCCTCGTCCTCCCAGGCGGACCTCGTCACGGCGTGGGAGGTCGTGCGCGACGCGTTCGGCGGCCACGACGTGCCCAGCACGCTCATGGGTGTCACCGTGCTCGGCTACGACGACCAGCTGGTGGAGATCGAGGCGGTCGCCGCCGTGTTCGACGAGGCCACCGCTTCCGCCTGAGGGCCCCCGGGCGCCGGGGCCCCTCGAAAGGGTGAATTCACGTTCGACCGTCTCCGTGGGCAACCTGACGGCCACCGCGTGTGGTCAAGGGGGGTAGAGAATGCCGCTGAGTGGGTCGGCGGCACGGGGGACACCACGGGGGTGTGGTCCATGTCGGATGTCATTCATCTCCCTACCGCCGGCGAGCCGGAGGCCTGGGGCCGGCCGGCCGCCCAGGCCATGCGCGATGCCGCCGGTCTCCGCGGCGGGACGGAGTCATCGCGGGACGACGGGCTGCGGGTCGTCGACGGGTGGTCGGGGCCCGCGGTCGAGGCGGCCGAGCCCGTCGCGGGGCTGACGCCCTACCTCGACCCGCTGCGCATCCCGCCCATCCTGCGCCCGGGGCGCGGCGCAGGGGTGCGGGAGGACATCGAGATCGAGCTGAGGGCCACCTGGGTGCGCCTGCACTCACAGATGGCGCCGACACATGTGTGGGCCTACGACGGGCACTTCCCGGGGCCCACGTTCGATGTGCGGCGCGGTCAGCGCATCCGGGTCGGCTGGCGGAACGGGATCGGGACCCCGTATCCCGCCACGGCGGGCCATGCCCCGCGGGTCGTCGACGGGGTGCCGTGCGGCGCGGTCGCCGGGCGCGGGCCGGGATTCGCCGAGACCAGGGAGGTGGCGGACCTTCCGGCCTGGTCGGTGACGCACCTGCACGGCGCGGTCACCGGCGGCGGGAGCGACGGCTGGTGGGAGAACGCGGTGGCGAGCGGCGACACGCAGCTCGCGGAGTATCCGAACGAACAACGGGCGGCGGCCCTCTGGTACCACGATCACGCCGCACATGTCGCCCGGTGGAACGTGTACGCGGGGCTGGTGGGGATGTACCTGGTGCGGGACGCGGAGGAGGACGCGCTGCACCTGCCCCGGGGCAGGTACGAGATCCCGCTGGTGCTGCTCGACCGCAACTTCGAGGTGGACGGCCGGGGGCAGCCCACCGGCGAGCTGCTGTACAAGGTGCCACGTTCGCCAGGGGCCGACCGGAGAACGGGCAGGTCGGTCACGCTGCCGTTCACCGGACCCTTCACCCTGGTCAACGGTGTGCTGTGGCCTTACGCCGAAGTGGAGCCGCGGTGGTACCGGTTCCGCTTGCTGAACGCGTCGAACGCCCGCATCTTCGATCTTGTCCTGGTCGACGAGGACGGGGTGCCGGTGACCGGCGCGGTCACCCAGATCGGCTCGGACGGCGGACTCCTGCCGAGGCCGGTCCCGGTGGACTTCGACGGTGCGCTGCCTCGGATGACCGTTGCGCCTGCCGAGCGGCTGGATCTGCTGATCGACTTCCGGGCACTGCGCGGCAGGCGGCTGCGCCTGGTCAACGTCGGGCCCCACGTGCGACCGGGCCTGGAGGACGCGGCCGGCGACGTGCCCTTCCCTCAGGTCATGGAGTTCCGGATAGGGCGGGGGCCGGGGGACGACGCGTTCGTGCTGCCAGGGGTCATATCGTCCTCGTTCCGCAGGCTGCCGCATGACACCCCGCACCGGGAGCGGTTGGTCGTACTGACTCCGCCCCGCACCACGGGGGGCGGCGAGCATCCGGAGATGTGGGAGATGGCGGCGGTGCCGGAGGACTCGGTCGCGGTTCCGTCGGACGGTGTGATCCAGGTGGTGCACGCGGACGGGAGGACGGTGACGTACCGCAGGACGTCCCGGGCCTTTGAAGAGGCTCCGGCGTTCTCGGTGATGCACGGGGAGCACGAGCTGTGGACCTTCCTGCACCTCGGCGGGCCGGTCCACCCGGTGCACATACATCTGTCGGCCTTCCAGGTGATGGAGCGCCGGCCGTGCCGCGTCGAGGGGTTCGATCCGGAGTTGGGCGGCACCCGGGCCGGGGAACCGGTGGTCTGCGGCGGCCAGCCGGGAACGGACTCCACGGTGGCCACTCACGAGGTGGGCTGGAAGGACGTCTTCCGGGTGGCGCCGGGGCAGTTGGTCTCGGTGATGGGGGCGTTCGCGGGGGCGTACGGGCGGTTCGCCTATCACTGCCAGTCGTTGGAGTGCCAGGCCCACGGGATGGTGCGGCCGTTCGTGGTGACACCGCCGGAGGTGCTCGCGCTGCGTGGGGAGGAGCCGGGGCCCGGGCAGCAGCCGTCCCCCGCACCGGGCGCCACCGACGACTGCGGGCGCTGACCGGCACCGGACGGCCGGGAGGCCTGGAGGCCGGGAGGCCGGGAGGCCTGGAGGCCGGGAGGCCGGGAGGCCTGGAGGCCGGGAGGCCGGGAGACCTGGAGGCCGGGAGGCCGGGAGACCTTCTCTCGGCGCAGGCGAACGGTGCGAGGGGCCGAGGGGCCGAGGGCCCGAGGAGGCTACCGCCGGGCCGCGGGGGTGTTCGGCAGTGCCACGGCCGTCCGCCCGGCTGTCACGGTCGGTGGCGGTCGCGGTGGGCGGGCGGCATCGCGGTCGGGGCGATCCGCGGGGCGGTGGCGCAGCGGGGCGGTGGGGACTCGCAGGCCACCGCCCGGGACAGGGGGGACAGTGAGGAAGGAGGAAGCGGCGCGAAAGGAGGCCGTGAGCTGGAAGGAGGCAGTGAGCTGGACGCCGTCCCGGGCCGGTCCGGGGCCGGCCCGGGAAGCCGGCCCCGGAGTGAAGGCGGCCGGCGGGTGCCACGCGGAAGCGCCTGGCGGGCCGCGGGTCAGAGTTCGTCGGCGAGTTCCTGAAGCAGTCGGTGCTTGGGGCGGGCACCGACCAGGGACTTCACCGGCTCGCCCGCCTTGAACAGCATCAAGGTGGGCATGGACAGCACGCCGTACGCGGCGGTGGTGCCGGGGTTGGCGTCCACGTCGATGCTGACGACCTTCAGGCTGTCGGGCCGTTCCGCGGCGATGTCGGCCAGGACGGGAGCGATCATGCGGCAGGGCGGGCACCAGGCGGCGGTGAAGTCGACGAGCACCGGCAGCGGTGAGGCGAGTACCTCTTCGGCGAACGTGTCGTCGGTGACCTGGGAAAGGGCGGTGAGGCTCGGGGGCATGGCGGGTCACTCCTTCGAGAGGGGGTGGTCGGGGCCGAGTTGGCACCGCGGCGGCGGCGCGGCGGATTCGGCAAGGGCGAGGCGGGCCCGGACCGCGTCGCGGACCTCCTGGAGGCGAGCGATGCACGCGTCGAGCTCGGCCAGCTTGTCGCGGTAGACGTCGAGGGACGCCGGACAGGTGTCGCCGGTCGGGTGGCCCGCGCGGAGGCATTCCACGAACGGCCTGGTCTCCTCCAGGCCGAAACCGAACTCTTGGAGGGCACGGATCTGGCGCAGTTGAAGCAGCGCGTCGTCACCGTAGGTGCGGTGGCCGTTGGCGTCGCGATGAGCAGCGAGCAGACCACGGGACTCGTAGTACCGCAGGGTGCGCGTGGTCGTTCCGGCTCGCTCGGCGAGTTCCCCGATGCGCATGTCTGCTCCTTCCGCCGCCGTCTCCGTTTCCGCTGGGCGCGGTGACCACGACGGTAGACGTTGACGTCGGCGTCAACGCCAGCGCGGCGGGTGTGGCGAAGCGCTCGGGCGGAGGGCGGGCCCGCCGGGTTGACGTCGAGAGCGCTCCAGCACCTGGCGTCACCGGCATGGCAGCGACACGGACACCGCAGCGGGCCGTCGGTTCGAATTTCGGATATCGGAGCACAGCGAGGAGGTGGTGAGGGGCATCGACCTCACGGGCAGGCGGGCGGTCGTCACCGGAGGCTACTCGGGGATCGGTCTGGAGACAGTGCGGGCGCTGTCACGGGCCGGAGCGAGCGTCGTCGTTCCGGCGCGGCGTCCGGAGAACGCGAGGGAAGTGCTCGCCGGCATCGAGGGCGTGGATGTGGGCGAGGCCGACCTGGCGGATCAGGGCAGCGTGCGGGCCTTCGCGCAGGAGGTCGTGGACTCCGGCCGGGAGATCGACATCGTGGTCGCGGGCGCGGGGGTCATGGCCTGCCCGGAGACCCGGGTCGGGCCGGGCTGGGAGGCGCAGTTCGCGATCAACCACCTCGGTCAGTCCGCCCTGGTCAATCTGCTCCGGCCGGCGCTCGTGCGGCGGGGCGCCCGTGTCGTGATGGTGTCCTCCTCGGGACACCAGCTCACCGGCATCCGCTGGGCGGACGTGCAGTTCGCGGACGGGTACGACAAGTGGCTGGCGTACGGGCAGGCGAAGACGGCGAACGTGCTGTTCGCCCCGCGTCTGGACGAGTTGGGCCGGGAGGACGGCGTGCGGGCGTTCTCGCCGCACCCGGGCTCGGTCCTGACGCCCCTGCAACGGCACTTGGAGACGGCGGAGATGGTCGGCGCGGGCTGGATCGACGAGGCGGGCCGCCCGGCCGACCCGTCGTTCAAGACGCCGGAGCAGGGCGCCGCCACCCAGGTGTGGGCGGCCACGTCCCCCCTGCTCGCCGGTCTTGGCGGCGTCTACCGCGAGGACTGCGAGGTCGCACCGCCTGCCGGGCCGGCGCCGGAAGGCGGCGGGCCGGTGCCCGGGGTCGCGGCGCACGCCGCCGACCCTGGGCAGGCGGCGCGGCTGGGGGCGCTGCCGGCGGAGCTGACGGGCGTCAACGCGTTTGCGAGCGCTGGCCGGTGACGCTCATGACCAGCGAGTAGATCGTGGTGCTCGCGGCGATGAAGAGGCGGTTGCGGCGCGGGCCGCCGAAGCGGATATTCGCCACGGTCTCCGGCACCCGGATGCGGCCGATGAGCGTTCCGTCCGGGTCGTAGCAGTGGATGCCGTCCTCCAGCGCCGCGGCCCACAGGCGGCCGGCGTCGTCGAGGCGGATGTTGTCGAAGCCGCCGTCGTCGCGTGCGGCGAACACCGTGCCGTCGGACAGCGTGCCGTCGTCCCGCACGTCGAAGACCCGGATCTGCCCGGCCCTGCTGTCGGAGACGAACAGGCGGCGCTCGTCGTGGGAGAAGATGACGCCGTTGGGGCCGTCGAAGCCGTCGGCGACCTGGGTGACCTCGCCGCTGACCGGGTCGGCGCGGTACACGTTGCAGGCGCCGATCTCGCTGTCGGCGCGGTGCCCCTCGTAGTCGCTGACGATGCCGAAGTCCGGGTCGGAGAACCAGACGGAGCCGTCGGACTTCACGGCGGCGTCGTTGGGGCTGTTCAGGCGTTTGCCGCCGAACCGGTCGGCGATGACGGTCACGGAACCGTCGTGCTCCGTCCTGGTGACGCGCCGGTTGCCCTGTTCGCACGTGATGAGGCGGCCGGAGCCGTCGAGGGTGTTGCCGTTGGGGAATCCGGCGGGGCCGCGGAACACCCCGACGGCGCCGGTCGTCTCGTCCCACCGCAGCAGCCGGTCGTTGGGGATGTCGCTCCACAGCAGGTAGCGGCCGGCCGGCACGTACAGGGGCCCTTCGGCCCACCGCGAGCCCGTGTGCAGCGTTTCGAGCCGCTGGTCTCCCAGGGTGCAGCGCCCCGTGCGGAACCGCTCGTCCAGGATGTCGTACACCCCGGCGCGGTCCCGGTCGTCCTGGCCCTCGCTCACGCCTCGTCTCCCTCGTCCGTCGCCGTGGCCGCCCGCCGGGTTTGGCGTCGGGCCGTTCGCGTGTGACCCACCGTCCCGGATCGCTGCCAGTCGACCCGATGCGGCCTGGCCGGTCAAGCCGGAACGCGGTGGACGGGGACGTCCCCGCCCGGCTGCGAGCCGGGCGGGGACGTGCGCGGTGGGGCGGGAAAAGGCGGGCGTGCCCGTCAGGGCACGGTGACGCCGTAGTAGGACGCGGCCTCGGCGACGGGCTGGAAGAACGTGGTGCCGCCGACGGAGCAGTTGCCGCTGCCGCCCGAGGTCAGGCCGAGGCCGGTGCTGCCCGACCACAGCGGGCCGCCGCTGTCGCCGGGTTCGGCGCAGATGTTGGTCCTGATCATGCCGTGGACGATGTCGCCGCCGCCGTAGTCCACCGACCAGTTGAGGCCGGTGACGCTGCCGCAGCGCAGCCCGGTGGTGACGCCGCTGCGGCAGGCGGACTGCCCGACGACCGGGTTGCCGAAGCCGGTGATGGTGCCGCCGCCGACGACCGTGCTCGGCACGGAGCCCGGCTGCGGGTCGTACTGGACGATGCCGAAGTCGTCGCCGGGGAAGTTCGAGCCGGCGGTGAAGCCGATCCAGCTGGCGCCGTCGTTCCACAGCGGGTAGGGCGGCGTGGGGCCGTACGGGTCCTCGGTGCAGTGGCCCGCGGTGAGGAAGTAGAACGTGCCGCCCGCCCGGACGTTGAAGCCGGCGGAGCAGGTCCAGCCGACATCCGCGTAGATGGGGTCGCCGCCCTGGAGGTAGGTCTCGAACGTTCCGGGGACGCGTTCGATGCGCAGCGCCTCGGACAGGCCGTCCGCGCTCGCCTCGATCGCGGCTATCTCCCGCTGGGTGACGGACTCGTCGGCCAGGACGTGGACCTCGTTGGCCTCCGTGTCGACCGCCCAGGCGGTGCCGGCGATGTTCGCGGCGTCGACGGCCTCGCTCGCGTCGGCCAGCTGGTCGGTGCTGAAGGTGCCGGCCGCCGCCGGCGCGACCGCCGGGGAGGCCGCGTGCGCGACACCCGGGGTGAACAGCGCCGCGGCGGCCAGCAGGCCGCCCGCGACGGACGCGGCGGCGCGCAGGCGTCGGGTGGCGCCTGTGCGCGAGGTGGTGCGCTTCGTTCTCACGTGCGTCCTCCAGGGGGATTCGTCGATCCGGTGGATGAGCGGAATGTGAGGTGCGTGAAGCGTGACGGGCATGCACGAGTTGCGCATGTCCACGACAATCGAGGCACAGGATATTCCCGGTTCCGCCCCCGCTGCCAAGGACGGGAACCAGCCATGCCGGGCGTGGGCCGCGAAGGCGCGGGAGCGCACCTGGGGGCCTGGGGGCCGCGTGAGGCGTCCGGTCCGGGGACACCGGAGGTCGGCGGGCCCGGCGGGGAGGCCGCCGAGAGGGCGGGGCGTGGAGTCCGGTGAACGGGGCCGGGCGCGGAAGGACGTGCCGGTGCGCGCGCGCCCAGGAGGGCCGGGACCGGAGCGGGCGGGGCAGGTCAGTGGTCCGCGTGGCCCAGGGCGCGATCGGGCGCCACCCGGTCGCGGATCAGCCGCTTGACGGCGGTCGGCTCGGGGAATCCCTGCGCACGCCGGTCCCACACCACCTCGTCGCCGACGCTGACCCGGAACACACCGCCGGTGCCCGGCACGAGTGCCACCTCGGACAGTTCGGCCTCGAACGTGCCGAGCAGTTCCTGTGCCAGCCAGGCCGCCCTGGGCAGCCAGCGGCACCGCGTGCAGTACTCGATCCGCACCGCGGCGGACGGTTGCGGAGCGTCAGGGGTGGGCACGGGGGCGGAAGTCGTCACGTCGGCGGCCTCACTCACGAAGCGGGGGGTCGGACACGGCACGGGCCGCGTTCACTGTGCCAGGTTGCGGAGCACGGCCCACGCCACGGCGCCCCCGACGACCAGCGCCGCCTGCCACCGCGCGAACCTCGGCCGGTAGCGCCGCCCGCGCAGCCCCTCCCAGAGCCAGCGGCCCCCCAGCCAGGCGCCGAGCGGCACCCCCGCCACGAGCAGCAGCGCGTTGTCCTGGAACGCGGCCGGCACGTCCGCGTGCAGCAGGTGGTAGGCCATGCGCGTGCCGCCGCAGGCGGGGCAGTCGAGCCCGGTGGCCCAGTTCACGGGACAGCGCGGCAGCAGCGCGCCGCCCTCGTGCGGGTCGGTGTGCCACAGGTAGGCCGCGCCGGCGAGCCCCGTCGCCAGGGCGGCGAGCGGCGGGACCGCCGGGTGCCGGAACCGCCGCGCCGCCATGGCCGGTTCAGCCCTTGAGCACGAGGCCGCGGGCGTCGGTGCGGTCCTCGCTCACCAGGAAGATGACGCCGTCGATGAGCGCCCAGATCCCGAGCCCGCCGCAGGTGAGCAGCTGGGCGACGGCCATGCCGGTGTGCCCGGTGTACCAGCGGCCCGCGCCCACGCCACCGAGCAGCAGCTGAAGCACGCCGGCGACTATCTTGGACTTGTTCGAGTACGGGCGTCCCATGCGGTCGTACCCGAAGGGCGCGTTGGGGTCCTGCGGGTAGCCGCCGTAGCCCGGCTGCGGGGCGTAGCCCGCGCCCGGCGGCGGGTAGCCCGACGGCTGCGAGGGCTGGCTCGGATAGCCGTACCCCGAAGGCTGCTGCGGCGGCTGGTAAGGATTCTGGTCGGACACGAGTCCCCCTCGTGGTGTGGCGTGCGGCCAGTGCCGCGCCCGGCAGGAACTGCCTGTCAGGCTTTGGCCATACTGCCAGCATCGCCGCGCTTGCGAGGGCCCGAGCCCTGCCCCGCGCCGCCCGGCTGCTGGAAGCCGGGCGGCGGGGGCGGGCGCGGTGGCGCGCCGCGTACGCTCGGTTCCCATGAGTCAGCCCGCGATCAGGACCGTGCTCGGGGACGTCCCGCCGGCCGAACTGGGCGTGTGCGACGCACACAACCACCTCTTCCTCGCCTCACCGCGCCTCGCCGGCCGGGAGCTGGACGACCCGGAGGCGGCCGTCGCGGAGGCGCGGGCGTTCGCACGGCTCGGGGGTGGCGCGGTGGTGCAGTGGACTCCGTTCGGGATGGGGCGCCGGGCCGGGCGGCTCGCGGAAGTCTCGCGTGCCGCCGGGGTGCACGTGGTCGCGGCCACCGGGCTGCACCAGGCGGGGCACTACGCGCCCGCCCTGCTGGAACGCGTCGGCGGGCGGCTCGCGGACCTGTTCGTCGCCGAACTGACGCGGGGGCTCCACACCGACGACGACCCCGACGGGCCCACGGGCCCCGCCAGGGCCGGACTCATCAAGGTGGCGGGCGCGCCGCACGGCCTCGACGCGCACGCCCGGCGGGTCATGACCGCGGCGGCCGAGGCGCACCACAGGACGGGTGCCCCGGTCGCGGTGCACCTGGAGGGCGGAACGGCCGCGCTCGACGCGGTGGACCTGCTGTGCGGCACGCTGGGCGTGCCGCAGGACCGGGTCGTGCTCGGCCACGTCGGGCGCTCCCCCGACCCGCGGGTGCCGCGGCAGGCCGCGGACACCGGCGCGTACCTGGCGTTCGACGGTCCCGCGCGGGCGCACCACGCCACCGACGCCCGGCTGCTCGGCACCCTGGCGGCCCTCGTCGGTGCCGGGCACACCGGTCAGGTGCTGCTCGGCACGGACACCACGAGGCCGGTGGCCAGGGCCTCCGGCGGGGAGGGCCCGGGCATGCCGCACCTGCTGGGCGTTCTGCGTCCGTCGCTGGAGCGGGAGTTGGGCCCCGAGGTGGCCGAGGCGGCCTTCGTGGCCAACCCGGCCCGCGCGTTCGCCGTGCCCTGGTGAGCCGCGCCCGCGCTCAGTCCAGCAGCGCCCGCGTCCACAGCTCGGCGCGTTCCGCGGCGTAGTCGGCGTGTCCGAGCCAGGCGTCGCCGTGCCCCTCCTCCCACAGCCGCGCCCACGGCTGGCTGCCCGCCGCGTGCGAGGACTTGAGGAAGTCGTACATGGCGAGCGCGCGTTGCCGCAGCAACGGAACGAGCGCGCGGCGCTCCCCCTCGTCGTCGAGGCCGTAGGCATCGGCGAACAGGCGCAGCCTGGCCGCCGCGTCCCGGTCCGCGCGACGGAACTCCGGGTTCCCCGAGAGCGGCACGAAGCCGAGCGCGGCCCAGGCGAGGTCCCACAGCCTGGTGCCGGGCGCGGCGAGGTCCCAGTCGATGAACGTCCAGGTGTCCGCGGCCTCTTCGACCACCAGGTTCCACGGGGCGAGGTCGTGGTGGGCGATGATCTCGGCGCCGTCGGCGGGGATCATTGCGTTCCAGCGCGCGTCCTGCGGCGGGGTGAACCCGGCCACGGCGTCGTGGAACGCCCGGATCAGCCGGGCGACACGCGCCAGCCGGTCGGCGGGGTCGAGCATCGGGAACCGCTCCGGCCACACGGTCGCCCCGGGCGCGAACGTCAGGACCTCGCGGCCCTGCTCGTCGATCCCCAGCGGGCGTGGCGCGGCCGGGTAGCCGACGGCGTCGAGGTGGGCGAGGAGGGCATGCACCGCCGGGGTCCACGGCCCGGCGGGCCGGCGCACGGTGTCACCGACGCGTACCACACCGGCGTTGGCGTTTCCTCCGGTCAAAGGTTCTTCGAGCACTGTGAGATTCTGCATCAGATGCGCTTCCATGCCGACCTGCATATTCATTCCAAGTACTCCCGGGCGTGCAGCAGGGATTGCGACCTTGAGCATCTGACCTGGTGGGCGCGCCGCAAGGGGATCACGCTCGTGGGCACGGGCGATGTGACGCACCCGGCCTGGTTCGACCACCTGACGGACAGTCTGGTCCCCGCCGAGCCCGGTCTGTACCGGCTCAGGGACGATCTCGACGCGGACATCTCCAGGCGGCTGCCGCCGAATCTCGCCGCGCGGCCGGTGCGCTTCATGCTGTCGGTGGAAATTTCCACTATTTACAAACGCGACGGCCGCACCCGCAAGGTGCACCACCTGGTGTACCTGCCGGATCTGGCCGCCGCCGCCGAGTTCAACCGGCGGCTGGCGCGCATCGGCAACATCGCGTCCGACGGCCGGCCGATCCTCGGCCTCGACTCGCGCGATCTGCTGGAGATCGCCCTGGAGTGCAGCGCGGACGCGTACCTGGTGCCCGCGCACGTGTGGACGCCGTGGTTCGCGGTGCTCGGCTCGAAGTCGGGGTTCGACGCGATCGAGGACTGCTACGCCGACCTGGCGGGGCACATCTTCGCTCTTGAGACGGGGCTTTCGAGCGACCCGGAGATGAACTGGCGCGTCTCGGGACTCGATCGGTACCGCCTGGTCAGCAACTCGGACGCGCACTCGCCGCCCATGCTCGGCCGCGAGACGACTCTTTTCGACACCGAACTGTCCTACTGGGCGGTCCGTTCCGCGCTGGAGACCGGCAAGGGGCATGCGGGAACGGTCGAGTTCTTCCCCGAGGAGGGCAAGTACCACACCGACGGGCACCGCAAGTGCGGCGTGCGCACGGACCCGGCGGAGACCATCGCGCTCGGCGGTCGCTGCCCCGAGTGCGGCAAGCCGCTGACCGTCGGAGTGCTCAGCCGCGTCGAGGAGTTGGCCGATCGGGCCGCGCCGGTGCGCCCCGCGGGCGCGGCCGGGTTCCACAGCCTGGTGCCGCTGCCGGAGATCGTGGGCGAGATCGCGGGGGTGGGGCCGCGCAGCAAACGGGTGCTGCGCGAGATCGACACGCTGACCGCCGCGCTCGGGCCCGAGCTCTCCGTGCTGCTGCATGTTCCGGTCGAGGACATCGCCGCGCACTCGGAGCCGCTGGGCGAGGCCGTGGCGAGGCTGCGGCGCGGAGAGGTGATCAGGGAGGCCGGGTTCGACGGCGAGTACGGGGTGATCCGGCTGTTCGAGCCGGGCGAGTTGCGCCGCAGGGCGGCCGGGGCGACCCCGGCGCTGTTCGACGACGCGCTGTTCGACGCCGCCGGGCCCGGCGCGGGAACGGAGACCGGCGCGGGAACGGAGACCGGCGCGGGAACGGAGACCGGCGCGGGCGCCGCCGTGCCCGCGCAACGGCGGCCGGCCACGCGCCCTGAGCGCGGCCCGGGCGCGCAGCCGGCGGCGGACGCCGCCGCGCAACGCGCCCGGGCGAGCGCGGACGGCGCGCCGTTCGGCCTCGATCCCGACCAGGAGGCCGCCGCCGCGGTGACCGAGGGCCCCCTGCTGATCGTCGCGGGCCCCGGCACGGGGAAGACCAGGACGCTCACGCACCGCATCGCGCGCCTGGTCACCGAGCACGGCGTGCCGGCACGGCACTGCCTGGCCATCACCTTCACCCGCCGCGCGGCCGAGGAGATGCGCGAACGCCTCACCGCGCTCGTTCCCGCGCACGCGCGGGAACTGACCATCGCCACGTTCCACTCACTCGGCCTGGCCATCCTGCGCGAGCAGCACGAACGGGCCGGGCTCGTGGCCGACTTCGCGGTCACCGAGGAACTGGACGGATTCCAGCCCGACCTGGTCGACTTCGACGACCTCATCGATCTGCCGCTCGCGCTGCTGGACGCCGACCCGGAACTGGCCGCCGCCTACCGCGACCGGTACCGGTGGATCTCCGTGGACGAGTACCAGGACGTGGACGAACGCCAGTACCGGCTGCTGCGCCACCTCGCTCCCCCGGACGGCAACCTGACCGCGATCGGCGACCCCGACCAGTCCATCTACCGCTTCCGGGGCGCCGACGTGGGGTTCTTCCTGCGGTTCCGCGAGGACTTCCCCGGCGCCCGCACGGTCTCGCTGACCCGCAACTACCGCTCGGCCGCGCCCGTGCTGACGGCCGCGCTGCGCGTGATCGAACCCGCCACGCTGGTGCCGGGGCGCGTGCTGCGCCCGCTGGGGGCGCACGGCGGCGCGCCGGTCGGCGTGTACGCGGCGGGGGGCGAGCAGGCGGAGGCGACGTTCGTGGCGCGTACCGTCGAGGAGCTGCTCGGTGGCGCGACGTTCCACGCGCGGGACAGCGGCTGGGCGGAGACGGAGGGCGCGGAGGGCCTCGGGTTCTCCGACTTCGCCGTGCTGTACCGGACGGACCGGCAGGCGCGCGCCGTGATCGAGGCGCTGACGCGCGCCGGGCTGCCGTTCCAGAAGCGGTCGCACGACCGGCTCGCGGACCGCCCCGGGGTACCCGAGGTGCTCGCGGCGCTGGCGGCGGGTCGCACCTGGGAGCGGCTGCGGCAGGACGAGGACGCCGCGGTCCGGTCGGCCGTCGAGCTGCTGTGGCCGCTGGCGCGGCGCTGCGAGGGTGACGAGCAGCGGTTCAGGGACGAACTCGCGCTGGGGGTCGAGGTGGACGCCTGGGACCCGCGCGCGGACCGGATCTCGCTGCTGACCCTGCACGCGGCCAAGGGGCTGGAATTCCCCGTGGTGTTCGTCGTGGGCTGCGAGGACGGCCTGCTGCCGCTGCGCTGGCCGGGCGCGGAGCAGGACCCGGAGGACGAGGCGGAGGAACGGCGGCTGCTGTTCGTCGGCATGACGCGGGCCCGGCGGCGGCTGTACCTGAGCCACGCGGCGCAGCGGGCGCGGCACGGAGCGGCGCGCGCGGCACGCCGCTCCCCGTTCCTCGACCGGCTCGACGGGCTGGGCGCCGGCACGGTCGGTGCCGTGGGGGCGGTGCCCGGGCAGCGGTCGCGGGACACGCAGCTGCGCCTCATGTAGCGGGGCGGCCGGGAGCAGGCGTTCCGGTGGCGCGGATGCCCGGTGGGCGGCGCGGGCAGCATTACGTGGTCATGTCATCGCTCGCACGAACGAGATGGGGAACCGCGTGCTGAAGCGTTCGGTCACATCGGCGGCCGTCGCCGCCCTGCTGTGCGGCGGCGGCCCGGCCGCCGCCGCGGAACCGGCCGGGTCGGCGGACGCCGCCGCCCGGTCCATCTGCTACACGGCCCACGTCGAAGGGCTCGGCTGGTACACCGGGTTCACCTGCGGCGGCGGGGTCGCCGGCACCACGGGACAGGGGCTGCGGATGGAGGCGCTCCGGCTCACGGCGACCGATGTCGGCGAGCTGTGCGCCAGGGGCCACGTCGCCTCCCGCGGCTGGCAGGCGTGGCAGTGCGCCGACACTCCGGGGGAGACGGTCGAGATCGGCACCACCGGGCTCGCCCTGGGGCTTGAGGCCGTCGAGATCTCGGTCGGCACGGGCACCGTGGGCGCGCGTGCCCACGTGGCGGGGATCGGCTGGCAGAACACGCTGCGCGCCCCCACCGTCCGGGTCGGCACGACGGGCCGCGGCCTGTCCATGGAGGCCATCACCATCAGCCCGTGACGGGACCGCGGGGGACGCGCGCCCGCACGCGCGCCCCCGGCGGCCGACCACCGCCGGCGGACGAGGGCGCACGGGGGCGGACGGAAGCGATCGAAGCGAACGGAAGTGCGCGCGGGGGCGCGGCGCGCGTGCTCAGGGCGCGGGCAGCACCACCGAGTCGGTGCTGCCGTCCGGCCAGCGGACGGTCACCTGCACGCTCCCCGGCGCGGACGCCGGCGCGGTCTCCCAGGCGGGCGCGGGCGGGAGCGTTCCGTCGGCCGTCGCGCCGAGGAAGACGGCCACGGCGTGCAGCGGTCCGGCCGCCTCGTACACGGGGGTGGCGCTGTACCGGCCGAACGCGTTGACGCCCTCGGCGCGGTGCAGCCGCGCCTCGCCCCCGCCGCCGGGCGCGACCAGGCCGCTGGTCAGCCCGTCGGCGCGGCGGACGGCTCCGCCGTGTCCGGCCGGCGGCTCGTCGGCCGCGAGCGCGTGGCCGCCGATCCTGACCCGCCGCCCCGGCGCGAGGGCCACGAGGCGCACCTCCCACGGGCCGTTGAGCACCGCCGCCTCGGTCACCCACGGGCCCGGCGCCTCCCGGTCCCGGGCCTCCTCGTCCGGCCACGTCGCGCGGTGCCGGGAGACCGCCGTGCGGCCCTCGGCCAGCACGCGCCGCAGCGGCCCGCGCCGCGACGGCGTCCCGTCGGCGGCCAGCACCGAGGTCCTGTTGCCGGGCGCGTCGTCGGCGACATCGGGCGAGGTGTGGGTGGTGTAGGCGGCGCGGGAGTAGAACGGCTCGTAGCCGTTGCTGTGTTCCGTGCCGTGGTTGGCCACGCGGATCACGCCGTCCGCCGCGGTGCCGGAGACCACCCAGCCGGGGGCGGGCAGTACGCGGGTGAAGCCGCCCCGCTCGACGGGCAGCGGTGCCTCGCGCACGGTCCACGCGGGGTGGTCGGGCGGCAGCAGCAGGCCGCTGAACCCCTTGCTCGCCCAGTAGGGCGAGGCCGGCCCCGAGTAGCGCTGGCGCACGGGCTCGAACGGCCGGTGCCAGCCGAGGGACAGCAGCCCGTCGGGCTCCAGCGCGCCGCGCTCGGTGAAGTGCCGCAGCATGCCGCTCGCCGCGCGGCGGGCGAGTCCTGGCGGCAGCGGGTCGGCGCCGAACAGCACGCCGTTCCAGAACGGCGCGGCGGCGGCGAACCGGTACGTGAGGGAACGGCCCTGGTGCAGCGGCGCGCCGTCGCCCGCCACCAGGTGCGCGGCGTCGGTGAGGAACGCGCGCAGCCGTTCGCGGTAGCGCTCGCGCAGTCCCGGCTCCGCGTCGGCCCCCGAGACGCGGCAGTACCACAGCGGGTAGAGGTGCATGGCCCAGCCGTTGTAGTGGTCGACGTTGGTGCGCCGGCCGTCGGTGTACCAGCCGTGGCCCAGGTACCAGCCGTCGGTCTCCGCGATGGCGTGCTCGATGTCGGCGGCCGAGTGCGGCGCGCCGACCGAACGGAGGAACGCGGCGGTGACCGCGCGGAACCAGACCCAGTTGTTCGGCGGCACCTCGGCGCCCGCGAGGTCGGAGAGCCAGTCGCAGAGGCGTTCGCGCACGGGGTCGGGCAGCCGGTCCCACAGCAGGTGCCGGGTCTCGTGCAGGCCGATCGCGATGGACGCGGCCTCCACGCGCGCCTGCCTGACGTCGGCGGGCCTCGGCCAGCGGTGGGGCGCCGCCGGGTCGCTGCCGTGCGCCAGGCCCTCGGCCCACGGCGCGAGGATGCGCGCCGCCTCGTCCTCGGGGGCGTGCGCGGCGCGGAACGCGGCGAGCAGGAACGTGCGCGCGAAGCCTTCGAGTCCGTCGCTCCACGTGCCGGAACCGCTGGGCGGGCCCGGCAGGTCGATCAGGGCGTTCCCCGGGCGGGCGTGGCGGCGCACCGCGCCGAGCAGCCGGTCGGCGGTGTGCTCCCAGTGGGCGCGGGTCAGGCCGGTGTGCGGGGAGCGTTCGGTGTCGGGTGCGGGTCCGGCCGGGTCGTGCGTCACGTGCTGCCGCCTTCTCGCTCGGTGCGTTCGGTGGATTCGGTGGATTCGGTGGATTCGGTGCCTTCGCCCGGTGCCTCCGCACCACGCCACTGCGCAACGCCTCCGCCCGGTGCCTCCGCACGGTGAGGTGTCCGCGCGGGTCCGCCCGGTGGCCTCGCCCGGGTCGGCGCCGGGCGCTTGCGGCGGCCCGGGACGGGCCGTCGGCACCTGGATACGAGCCAGCACCCTGAACCACGGAACGCCACCCGTCAAGAGGCGCCACAAGAAGTCAAAGAGGTCACATGACGTCAGAAAGCGCCAAGCAGCAGGCAGACCCGCCCCCGCGCCCCGCCGCGCCCCCGAGGGCACCGCGCCCCCGAGGGCCCGGCCCGAGCCTCGGGGGCGGGCGGCGGCGCGTCAGGCCCGCGGGTAGCGTTCCAGCCAGACGCGGGCCGAGTCGGCGGGCCCGTGCAGGGCCGGCCCCTGCGTCATCTCCATGGCGAAGTCGTCGGCCAGTTCCGCGATGGCGGCACGCCCCTCCAGCTCGGCGAGCCACGCGGGCGGCAGGGCGGTCTCGCCGTGCAGGGCGCCGAGCAGGTTGCCGCAGACGGACCCGGTGGAGTCCGAGTCGCCGCCGTGGTTGACCGCGAGCAGCAGCCCGTGGCCCACGTCCTCGGCGACCAGCGCGCAGTACACGCCGATGGCCAGCGCCTCCTCGGCCGTCCACCCCTCCCCCAGCGACTCCACGCGCTCCGGGCTCGGCATGCCCTGCCGCACCGCGCCGAGCGCCTGCCGCAGCGCGGCGGTCGTCTCCTCGTGCCCCGGCCTGGCCGCGAGGTGCACCAGCGCCTTCTGCACCGCCGTGTCGAGGTCGTCCCCGCGCACCAGGGCGTGCACGATGGCCGCGAACGCGCCGGCCGCGAGCACGCCCGTGGGGTGGCCGTGCGTCTGGGCCGCGCACTCCACGGCCAGCTGGAACACCAGTTGCGGCTCCCACCCCACGAGCAGTCCGAACGGCGCCGAGCGCATGACCGTTCCGCAGCCCTTGGACTCGGGGTTCTTGGGCCGGTCGACCGTGCCCATCGCGGCGTCGGCGAGGCCGCTCAGGCAGGCCCGGCCGGGGGCCCGCTGCGCGTACAGCCATTCCTGGCGCGCCAGCCAGCCGTCGCCCGCCCGGCGTTCGTCCGGGCCCCACTCGCGCTGGGTCGCGTACCAGCGGCGGTAGGCGGCGTGCACGTCGGTCGGCGGGTGCCAGGCGCCGGTGTCGCGGCGCACGTGGGCACGGATCAGGCCGTCGACGGTGAACAGCGTCATCTGCGTGTCGTCCGTGACGGCGCCGCGCCTGCCGTAGGCGGGCACGTAGTCGGTGACGCCGGCCGGGCCGTGCCGTTCGCGTATCGCGGCGAGCGAGTCGAACTCGATGCCCGCGCCCAGCGCGTCACCTATCGCGCCGCCCAGCAGGCAGCCGCGCACACGGCTGCGGAAGTCCTGCTGCTCCGCGCGCCCCCACAGCGCGTGCCCGGCCGGGCCGGTCACGCCCCGGCTCCCGCGCCCACCACCGGCAGCAGCTTGGGCAGGTGCCCGTCGGCGGCGAGCGCGCGCTCGGTGCGTTCCGCACCCACCTCGCCGTACGTCGTGGTGCGCAGCCGGGACGGCCGGCCGGCCGCCTCCGCGATGGCCCGCAGGTCGGCGACCGAACGGTAGGAGCCGTACGCGGAGCCGGCCATCCGCGAGATGGTCTCCTCCATCAGCGTGCCGCCCAGGTCGTTGGCGCCCGAGCGCAGCATCTCGGCGGCGCCCTCGGTGCCCAGCTTCACCCAGCTGGTCTGGATGTTGGTGATGTGCGGGTGCAGCAGCAGCCTGGCCATGGCGGTGACGGCCAGGTTGTCGCGCCGCGTCGGGCCGGGTCTGGCGATGCCGGCCAGGTAGACGGGCGCGTTGGTGTGGATGAACGGCAGCGTGACGAACTCGGTGAAGCCCGGCACGCCCTTCTCCTCGTTGGCGCGCTGCATGCGGGCGAGCGTGCGCAGGTGGCCGAGCCAGTGCCGCGGCTGGTCGACGTGCCCGTACATCATGGTGGAGGAGGAGCGCAGGCCGAGTTCGTGCGCGGTGGACACCACGTCGATCCAGGTGGCCGCGGGCAGCTTGCCCTTGGTGAGCACCCACCGCACCTCGTCGTCGAGGATCTCGGCGGCCGTGCCGGGGATGGAGTCCAGGCCCGCCTCCTTGGCGGCGGTGAGCCAGTCGCGGACCGAAAGGCCGGTGCGCGTGGCGCCGTTGACGACCTCCATCGGTGAGAACGCGTGCACGTGGATGCCGGGGACGCGTTCCTTCACGGCGCGCGCGATGTCGAAGTAGGCGCTGCCCGGCAGGTCGGGGTGGATGCCGCCCTGCATGCACACCTCGACGGCGCCGACCTCCCACGCCTGCGCGGCCCGTTCCGCGACCTGGTCGAGGGAGAGGGTGTAGGCGTCGGCGTCGGTGCGGCGCTGCGCGAACGCGCAGAAGCGGCAGCCGGTGTAGCAGACGTTGGTGAAGTTGATGTTGCGGGTGACGATGTAGGTGACCTCGTCGCCCACGACGGAACGCCGCAGGTCGTCGGCCACGCGGCACAGGGCGTCGAGGGCCGGGCCCTCGGCGTGCAGCAGGGCGAGCGCCTGCTCGTCCGTGAGCCGCCTCGGGTCGTCCGCCGCGGTGGCGAGGGCCGCGCGGACGTCGCCGTCGATGCGTTCGGGCGCCATGCCGGGCGCGGCGGCCTCGGCGAGCGCGGCCCAGTCGCCGTACACCTCGTCGAAGTCGGCCCGCCGGTCGCCGGTGCGGCCCTCGGTGTCGATCGAACGGTGCAGGTCGGTGCGTCCCGTGTCGGACAGCGGCTCGTCGGGCTCCTGCCACGGCAGGCCCGCGGGCAGCGCGTCCTCGCGGGCCAGGCCGGTGGCCGGGTCGGCCAGCGCGGTGACGTGCGGCAGCAGGCGCGGGTCGAGCCACGGTTCGCCGCGCCGGATGAACTCCGGGTAGATGGTGAGCCGTTCGCGCAGCTCGAAGCCGGCCGCCGCGGTGCGCCGCGCGAGGTCGTCGATCTGCGGCCAGGGCCGCTCGGGGTTGACGTGGTCGGGGGTGAGCGGCGAGACGCCGCCCCAGTCGTCGATGCCCGCGGAGATCAGCAGGGCGTACTCGTCGTCCACCAGGTTCGGCGGGGCCTGCACGCGGGCGTCGGGGCCGAGCAGCAGGCGGGTGACGGCGACGGCCGCGGCGAGTTCCTGGAGTTCCGCGTCGGGCATCGCGCGCATCGCGGTGTCGGGCTTGGCGCGGAAGTTCTGGACGATGACCTCCTGCACGCCGCGGTAGGCACGCGCGACGCGCCGCAGTTCGAGGACGGACTCGGCGCGTTCCTCGTAGGTCTCGCCGATGCCGATGAGGAGCCCGGTGGTGAACGGCACGCTGGAACGGCCCGCGTCGTGCAGGACGCGCAGGCGCACGGCGGGCTCCTTGTCGGGCGAGCCGTGGTGCGGGCCGCCCGGCTCCGACCACAGGCGGGTCGCCGTCGTCTCCAGCATCATGCCCATGGAGGGCGCGACGGGCTTGAGCCGCTGGAAGTCGGTCCAGGACAGCACACCCGGGTTCAGGTGCGGCAGCAGCCCGGTCTCCTCAAGCACGCGCACGGCCATGGCCCGCACGTAGGCGAGCGTGTCGTCGTAGCCGGCCGCGTCCAGCCACTCGCGGGCCTCGGGCCACCGGTCCTCGGGCTTGTCGCCGAGGGTGAACAGGGCTTCCTTGCAGCCGAGCGCCGCGCCGCGGCGCGCGATGTCGAGCACCTCGTCCGGGGACAGGAACATGCCGTGCCCCTCCCGGCGCAGCTTGCCCGGAACGGTCACGAAGGTGCAGTAGTGGCAACGGTCCCGGCAGAGCCTGGTCAGCGGAATGAACACCTTCTTGGAGTAGGTGATCACTCCCGGCCGCCCCGCCGCTTCGAGACCCGCGTCCCTGACCCGGGCCGCGGCCCCGGCCAGCGTGACCAGGTCATCGCCCCGCGCCTGGAGCAGCACGGCCGCCTCCGCCACGTCCAGGGACACCCCGTCCCTGGCCCGGCGCAGGGCGCGCCGCATCGCGTTCGCTGTCGGTCCCTGAGCGCTCGTCGTCATCCCACGAGCATAAGAGGGAGCCTTCCGCGCGGGTACGGCGTCGTTCGCTGTGCGCCGGCGCATCGACCGCTCTTTCCCGGGCCGCCATCTGCGCGTGTGACGGTGGCCACTCACCGGATTCCGCGCGACAACCGTAGTAAGCCCCCACACGACGGGAGACACGGCCATGAAACGACGCGACGCGCTCCGACTCGGCGCGGCGGCCGGGGGGACCGCCGCCGTGACGCTGGCCCCGGTGGACTTCGCGGCGGCCTCGGACCGGGGGGAGGGCGACGAGGAGACCCGCACCGTGCGCGGCCACCTGGAGACGGGCGCGCCCGACTTCGTCCACCTGCCGGTCAGGGTGCCGCGCGGCGTGCGCAGGATCTCCGTGTCCTACCGCTACGACCGGCCGGCGGTGCCCGCGGGCACGCAGGGCAACGCGCTGGACATCGGCTTGTTCGACGAACGCGGCACCGACCTGCCGGGCGCCGGCTTCCGCGGCTGGTCGGGCGGCGCGCGCACCGAGTTCTCCGTGTCCGCCGAGGAGGCGACGCCCGGCTACCTCGCGGGACCGGTCAACCCCGGCACCTGGCACGTGGTGCTCGGCCCCTACACCGTCGCGCCGCAGGGCCTGGACTACGAGGTCACCATCACGCTCACGCGCGGCAGGGCGGGGCGCACCCCGCGCCCCGTCCACCCGCCCGAGCGCGCGGCGGGCCGGGGCCGCGCCTGGTACCGCGGCGACTGCCACCTGCACACCGTGTACTCCGACGGCCGCCGCACGCCGGCCGACGTGGCCGCCGCGGCCCGCGCCGCCGGTCTCGACTTCATCGTGTCAACCGAGCACAACACCTCGTCCGCGCACGGCGCGTGGCAGGGCCTGTGGGGCGATGACCTGCTGGTGCTGTGCGGCGAGGAGGTCACCACGCGCAACGGCCACTTCCTCGCCCTCGGCATCGACCCGGGGACGTTCATCGACTGGCGCTACCGCGCCCGCGACGACGCCTACGACCAGTTCGTCCGGCGCATCCACCGCGCCGACGGCCTCGTGGTGCCCGCGCACGCGCACGCGGCGTGCATCGGCTGCGCCTTCAAGTTCGGGTTCACCGGCGCCGACGCCGTCGAGGTGTGGAACGGGCCCTGGACCGCGGAGGACGAGCTGTCCCTGGCCAGTTGGGACGCGCTGCTGCGCGACGGCCGCGGCTGGCTGCCCGCGATGGGCAACAGCGACGCGCACCGCGAGCCCGACGTCGTCGGCCTGCCGCAGACCGTCGTCCTGGCCGACGACCTGTCACGGCAGGCCGTGCTCGCGGGCATCCGCGCGGGCCGCTCGTGGATCGCGGAGTCCTCGGGCGTCGGCCTGTCGTTCTCCGTCACCGACGAACGCGGCCGGCACGCCGGGATCGGTGAACGGCTGCCCGCCCCGCCCGGACGGAAGGTGACGGTCCGGCTCGACGCCTCCGGCGTCCCCGACGGCGTGGTGCGGCTGGTCACCGACCAGGGCGTGCTGCGCACCGGCGCCCTGGCGGCCGACGGCAGCGGCACGGTCACGTGGCGGACCACGGTCGCGAACGCCGCGTACGTACGCGCCGAAGTCCGGCATCCCGCACCGGAGTCGGCCGAACCGGCGCTACCCGGACCGATGGCCGCGATGACGAACCCGGTCTTTCTCGGGGCCGTGTGACACCGATAGACTCCAACGTTCGCCCCATACGTTGAAGAGGTAAGAAGCAGAGGACACCATGGTCGTTGGTGAGGGGACCACGGGGGGTCACACGCCTACCTTGCACTTCGCCGTGCTGGGTCCGGTTCGCGCCTGGCAGGGGGAGAAGCCCCTGCCCGCCGGGGCCCCTCAGCAACGCGCCCTGCTGGCCGCGCTGCTGCTGCGAAGAGGGCGCACGGCCACCGCTCAGGAGCTGGTGAACGCGCTCTGGGGCGAGGAACCGCCGCAGCAGGCCCTGGCCGCGCTGCGCACCTACGCCTCCCGGCTGCGGAAGACCTTCGCGCCCCGCACCGGGGTGCTGGTCACCGAGCTGGGCGGCTACGCGCTGCGGCTCGGGCCGTTCGACGACCTCGACGCCGACACCGTCACCAAGTTGACGACCGCGGCGGAGAAGGCGGCGGCGGCCGGCGACCCGCTGCGCGCGCACGAGCTGTACGGGAAGGCGCTCGCGCTGTGGGACGGCGAGGCCCTGGGCGGTGTGCCGGGCCCCGAGGCCGAGGTGGCCCGCACCCAGCTCGCCGAGCAGCGGCTCGTGCTCCAGGAGCAGCGGCTCGACACCGGCCTCCAGGCCGGTCTGCACGCCGAATCCGTGTCCGAGCTGACCGCCCTGACCACGAGTCACCCCATGCGGGAGCGGCTGCGGGAGCTGCTGATGCTCGCGCTGTACCGCAGCGGCCGGCAGGTCGAGGCGCTCGCGGTCTACACGGACACGCGCGAGCTGCTGATCAACGAACTCGGCGTGGAGCCGCGTGCGGAGCTGGCCGACCTCCAGCAGCGCATCCTCGCGGCGGACACCAGCCTGATGCAGGCCGCTCAGCCCGCCGCCTCCACCACGGTCCGGGTCGTCCGACCGGCGCAACTCCCGGCCGCCGTGCCCGACTTCACCGGACGGGCCGCGTTCGTTGCCGAACTCGGCGCTCAACTGGCCTCGTCCGGCGGCCGGGTGATGGCCGTCTCGGCCGTCGCGGGCATCGGCGGGGTCGGCAAGACGACGCTGGCCGTGCAGGTCGCGCACGCGGCCCGCGAGCACTTCCCCGACGGGCAGTTGTACGTGGACCTCCAGGGCGCGGGCGCCAACGCCGCCGACCCGGGCGCCGTGCTCGGCGCCTTCCTGCGGGCCCTGGGCACCCAGGACTCGGCCATTCCCGAGGGCGAGGCGGAACGGGCGGCGATGTTCCGTTCGCTGCTCGACGGCCGCCGCGTCCTCACCCTGCTCGACAACGCGCGCGACGCCGCCCAGGTGCGCCACCTGCTGCCCGGCACCCCGGGCTGCGCCGCGCTGATCACCAGCCGGGTGCGCATGGTGGACCTGGCCGGGGCGCACCTGGTCGACCTCGACGTGATGAGCCCGGAGGAGGCGCTGACCCTCTTCACCCGCATCGTCGGGCCCGAGCGGGTCAACGCGGAGCGCGACGCGGCGATGGACGTCGTGGCCGCCTGCGGCTTCCTGCCGCTCGCCATCAGGATCGCCGCCGCGCGCCTGGCCGCGCGGCGCACCTGGACGGTCTCCACCCTGGCCCGCAAGCTCAGCAACGAGCGCCGCCGCCTGGACGAGCTCCAGGCGGGCGACCAGGCGGTGAAGGCCACGTTCGAGCTGGGCTACGGGCAGCTGGACCGCGAGGCGGCCCGCGCGTTCCGCCTGCTCGGCCT